>JBGTDM010000129.1:0-7733 GCA_041748315.1 Pirellulaceae bacterium | reverse complement strand
TATCTTGTCTTTCACTCGAAATCCTTCCTTGGGTTGTGGTTTAGTTTTGGTCAACACTTAACAAACCCACAAAATCACCGGAAGTTTTCGAGTTTTTTCTTGCGCCAAAATAATCGACAACAAATCCACGCCGGTTTAAGGACTAGACGACAAGTATGCCAATGCAGCGCGCCCCTCTCAAGAGTCGACTCGTTGAGACACGGCATCCAGGCTGACGAGATGAGAGCCTCCAGCCAGATCGTTGGTTCACTATGGCCATGTAACAAGGCAATTCCCCTGGATTAGGGATCACGAAGCCAACTACTTCTCGGGTTGCCGAAACTGAAATGCCAATACGAGCGGCAGGAATATGAGAACTCCACAAACCACATAAAGTGCGAGACTCCCGAATTTCCAGTACGCCGCAGCACCGGCGAGCGGAGCAATCGCGCGAGCCAACGAGCCAAGTGAACGGAAAATTCCCAAACTAGCACCCTGCTGATCGTTCGGTGTATATAGGCTGACCAACGAAGTCAGTGTCGGCGTGACCAAGGATGAACCGACCGCCAACAAAAACAGCGACAAATACATCATCGCTTCAGAAAAACTGACTGCTAACAAGAACATTCCGGGCATGAGCAATAACAATCCGGCAATCGCAACGTTTTTCTCGCCGTACTTCGGGACAACTCGTCGTACAAGTCCGCCTTGGACCAACACAACGATTATCCCAATGAATAGAAACAGCTTGCCGTTTTGCAACGAGTCATACGAAAAACGATCTTTGGCGAGAAACGTGATGGTGAATTCCATCCCAGCAAATGCTGCAATGAAGATGAAGTATGAAAGGTTGACCTTATTGACACCCGGAATGCGACTGGGTTTGAATACGTTTAACGGATTAATCGGTCGGCGGCTATCGTGAACAGCGGCCTTCGAGTACTTAATCGTTTCCGGAAAAATCTTGATCAAAATAAACAAGTTAACGCCAGACAGCAAACCAGCAGCGATGGCTGGCATGGAAAACGGATTAATCCCGGGGACGAATGCCAACGCCTGAGTGACGTCGACTGCGCTGAGCAACGCACCAAACGCTGGTCCAACAACAAAACCTAATCCAAACGCGGCTCCCACCAGACCCATTCCTTTGGCACGTGACTTGGCATCGGTGACATCTGCGATCGCAGCAGTTGCCACAGAGAGATTGCCGGCCATCGCTCCTCCCAGCATCCGCGACGCAATCAAGAGCCAAAAGGCATCGGCACAAATCCACAGCAGATAACTGATCAATGTCCCTGTGATCGTAATGAGCAGCACGCGCCGACGTCCTAAACGGTCGGACATGGCCCCCCAAATCGGTGCGGCAACAAATTGCAACACCGAATAAATCGAACCCAGTAATCCACCGAAAAAGACGGTTGCAGCAAACCTCGCTCGGTCGCCGGTCGCTCCGCTCAAATGTTCCAAACTGACGATCAACCGATGAAAGAAACTCCCATCTTGTTCCTTCGCAAGATAGTACTCTAACATATCCGGAAACAGCGGAAAAATGATCGAGAAACCCACCAGGTCCAAAAAGACCGTCAGTAGAATCACAAACAAAGTTGACTTATTCGGTGACTTTTCGTTCAACTTATCCGCCTAACCATTTCTATCCCCAATCCTTGATCGACTTGTGACATATTCCGAGAAGGGAGATTATCAGGTGACATGGATGCAACCGTCAACCGCCAATGAACCTCCTGCACACCGCAAAATGGGTTTTCGACTCTTGTCGGATCCAGCATTGCTCACTGACTAAAACCTGAGTCGCTGAATTTTGTTTATCATCCTATCGACGAACATGTGGGGTTTGATCTATGATTAACAAGACTCCATGTCGCTTTCGAGCGGCGATCTCGTCGGCGGTTCCATCAATTTAGCGAGTGATTTGTAGGTAAGTATGCCCTCGAATTCCAATCACAATCAACTCGATACGCGGCGGTTTGAGTTCGTCGAAGACAAACACCCGATTACCTCTTCACGGAGGAAGGTGAAACCAATGTCCCACGCAACCCGATTATTGAAAGCCGACCCGTCGCAAAAGAGATTCGCCCAAGAGCTTTTGCTGGCGTTCGGGTTGATTGGCGTCATCGTATTGACTCGGTTTTTGTTGGTGGAATGGCCGAACTTTAAGCCAGTCGCAGCCATTGCGTTATTCAGCGGCTTTTGGTTTCGCAATCAATGCCTTCCATGGGTAGCGATTGTTGTAGGCATGCTTGTAACCGATAGCGTTTTCGGAAGCTACAGTTGGCCGATTGCAATTGCCGTTTATCTGGGACTCTTAACTCCACTCTGGTTCGGCAAGCTACTCGTACGAGTCCCCAGGCGTCAGTTGACCAAGTTCGCAGGGTGTTGGTTAGGCTCCGTTTTCGGAGGGTCGATCGTTTTCTTTTTTTTGACAAACTTGTCCGTTTGGAAGTTCAGCGGAATGTACACGCAGACCACGACTGGTCTTACTGAGTGCTTGGTGGTAGCCATCCCGTTTTTTCGAAGTACGCTGGCGGGCGATTTCATCTTTGCATCTCTGATATTCGGGGGATATTTTATGGCTATGGCATGGATGCTGCGGACGGACCGCCAAGTCCTCTTGAATTGAATTGGGCATGATTACCGGGGGGCATTGAATGTTATTCGAAGTCCACTTCGTTAACATTGCTTTTTAAAATACTCGATTAGTTAATCGCAATACCACCCATGTCCCAATCGACCAAGATCACGGTTCCCAAGTTTGTTGCGCTCAAGCAACAACGAAAAATCTGCGTGTTGACCGCATACGATTACCCAACTGCAGTCCTCCTGGATGAATCTGGAGTCGATGCGATTCTAGTTGGGGATAGTTTGGCCATGGTTGTCCAGGGTCATGAAACAACCTTGCCGGTCACGCTGGATGAGATGATCTATCACGCTGAAATGGTTTGTCGCGCTGCTCGGCGAGCCCTCGTTGTTGTCGACTTGCCATTTCCTACTTTTCATTTGGGAACTCATAAGGCCATCAAATATGCGGGACGAATTCTCAAAGAGACGAATTGCACGGCGGTTAAATTGGAAGGGGGCGTCGACCAAGCACCCGTGATTTCCGCATTGGTCTCGGCAGGAATTCCGGTGATGGCCCATGTCGGCCTGCGTCCACAAAGCGTGCGTACAATGGGGGGATACCGCATTCAGCGCAATCAAACTGAATTGCTGAATGATGCTTGCGCTGCAGAGGAAGCCGGCGCATTCAGCATCGTATTGGAATGCATGTCCGCGTCCATTGCGAGTGAAATCACCTCTCGGCTAAGTATTCCCACAATCGGAATTGGTGCGGGGACCCATTGTGATGGTCAAGTGCTGGTAGTGAACGATCTAATCGGCTTGAACAGCGGCTATGTCCCCAGTTTCGTCAAACAATATGCTGACGTCAAAACGACGGTTAAGACCGCAGTCGAAGGTTGGTGTCGCGAGGTGCGCGACGGGATTTTTCCAGATCAATCGCATACGTTCGAGTGACTCTGCGAAAGATAATGTGAATGGCGCAATGTCCAGGATTCAATTCAAAAAGGAAGGAGAGCGATCATGCCCAACCGTCTGGTTCATGAATCAAGCCCTTACTTGTTGCAACACGCAAATAATCCAGTCGATTGGTTTCCTTGGTGTGACGAGGCATTCAAAACGGCAGCTAGCCAGGACAAACCTGTTTTTCTGTCGATCGGTTATTCCGCTTGTCATTGGTGCCACGTCATGGAGCACGAGAGTTTTGAGAACCAACAAATCGCAGATTACCTTAACAAGCATTTCATCAGTATCAAAGTGGATCGCGAGGAACGACCGGAAATCGATCAAATCTACATGCAAGCGGTCGTTGCTCTCACCGGTCAGGGGGGTTGGCCGCTCAGCGCTTTCCTGACGCCAGATCAAAAGTTTTTTTTTGGTGGAACCTACTGGCCGCCGCAGCAACGCTTCGGTATGCCGGGATTTGATCACGTTTTGAACAGCGTCCATGACGCTTATCACAACCGGCGAAAGATGGTCGAACAACAGTCAGCGCAAATCACGCAAATGTTGGCCGATCAATGGACACGATTTCAGGGTCCGTCGGAAACCGGAACACAACTTTTTACTCGCAATACGATCAGCTTAGCGATCGAACATCTTCAAAAATTGTTTGACCTGGAAAATGGCGGCTTTGGTTCGGCCCCAAAATTTCCGCATCCCATCGACTTGCAAGTGTTAATTCGCGCGCTGGATTATGCCGCTGAACTTCCTCAGCATAGTAGATTCTCGATCCAACAGATGATCGATACCACGCTAACTAAAATGGCCTATGGTGGGATTTATGATCATTTAGGCGGAGGTTTCGCGCGGTATAGCGTCGATGCGAAATGGTTGGTTCCGCATTTCGAAAAGATGTTGTACGACAACGCACTGCTGGCGACTGTCTACCTCAATGCATTTCAAACGACGGGAAACCAGCTATTTCGACAAGTCACAGAACAAACACTTGAATACATTTTGAATTATTTGACAGACTCTGCGGGCGGATTTCATAGCGCGGAGGATGCGGACAGCGAAGGGGTTGAAGGGAAATTTTACATTTGGGAAAAAGCCGAGATTCTCGAAGCCTTGGGGGACGATCTGGGCGAAAGCTTTTGCCAATTCTTTGGAGTGACAGACGCGGGGAATTTTGAGGGGGCGAATATACTTAACGTAACCGATTCGTTCGCGGAATTTGCTGCGTCGCAAAACCTCGATGAGATCTCGCTTGGCCAAGCGCTCCAACAGGGGAAACAAACATTGCTTGCGATTCGAGATCAGCGAATCCGCCCCGCAAAAGATGACAAAGTATTGGTAAGTTGGAATGCGTTGACAATCGATGCTTTGGCCAATGCCGCAATCGTTTTTGAATCGCCAGTTTATTTGCAGGCCGCTCAGCGCGCGGCACACTTCGTCAACAAGTCGATGAGCGATTCCGAGGGACGATTATTGCATACCTGGCGTTTGGGTACCGCAAAATTACGAGCCTACCTGGATGATCATTCGTTCCTGATCAACGCACTGGTCAGCCTGTACGAAGCAGATTTCGACGAACGTTGGATCGAATGGGCGAGCGAGCTATGTGAATTCATGATTCAATATTTCTCAGATTCAGGGGGCGGGTTCTTTTTCACGGCCGACGACCATGAGGCACTCATTGTGCGGACTCGCGATCTGCAAGATTCCAGCATTCCCAGTGGCAATTCGATGGCTGCCTTTGCATTGATTCGAATGGGCAGGCTTTGTGGCAGGTCAGACTGGATCGAATTGGGAGAGCAAACCATCCGTTCAGCCGCCACTTTAATTGAAAAGGCGCCGATGGCTTCTGGTCAAATGTTGTTGGCGTTGGACTTGGCCCTGCGCGAGAATCGACAATACGTACTCATGGTAAACACACCTTTAATCGCGGCCCGAAGCGTGATTCGTCATTTAAATCGAAGTCGGGAATTTGGGGACTCACTCGTGGTTTCGACTGTCGAGTCTACGTCGGTAACCCAACCGCTACGAAATGTCCTTTCGGGTAAATCGGCAATCGACGGCGAGCCATCGTTGTACGTCTGCATGAATTATACTTGCCAGCAACCCCTGGTCGGTGCTACGGAAATTGACGATTATCTTAAACCTGCTAAACAAGGAGAAGCAAATTGAATATTGACGACCGGATCAACGAACTCGGTTTGGTATTGCCACCCGCAGCAAAGGCGATCGGTGTTTATCGACCTTGTGTTTCGATTGGAAACCTATGTTACACGTCGGGACATGGGCCATTGAAACCGGATGGGACGTTGATCACTGGCTGCGTTGGCATGGAACTGGATCAATTGGAAGGATATGAGGCAGCCAGGCAAACTGGATTGGCTCTACTCGCCTCGTTGAAAGCTCATTTGGGAAGTTTGGACCGGATCAAACGAGTCATTAAACTGTATGGCATGGTGTGGTGTACCCATGATTTTGATCAACATCCCGCCGTCATCAATGGTTGTAGCGAGCTGTTTCGCGATGTCTTTGGTGAGGAGACTGGAATCGGAGCCCGAAGTGCTGTCGGCATGAACTCGTTGCCTGTGCGGATGACCGTTGAAATTGAAGGTATCTTTGAAATAAGTTAGTACGCCTCTCCTCGAATCGACGCCCAGGTGAATTGGACCATTGCCCATTTTCAATTGAAGTAGTTGACCATGAATCAGCTCCATCGTTCAACGGCCTGGTTATCGGCTATCGGGTCAGCATTTGTGCTGCTGACCGCATCGTCGTGCCGCCAAGTGACGCATCCGGACTCGGACCCATCCTCATCAAAGCATGGCGATATCACTAAGGACTTCGAGGAAGACGAGGCGATCAGCCTCCAAAAACATCAATTCGATCGTTCCCCTTTGGAGCGCGGTGTTAAGTATCTGCTTGAGCAACAGGGTGAAGATGGGCTGTGGCATTCGGAGTATTACGGAAACCTCAAACAAGGTGCCGGTGTTACGGCGTTTGTTTTGTACGCGCTCGCGCATGCCAAGCCACATTTGGCCGAATGGCCTAAACCGGAGTTTGAACGTGCTGTTGCCGCACTACAACCCAATATCGAGAAGTTCGGCTATGTTACCAATACCGATGGTCCCGACTACACGAATTATGGCTCAGCCACACTACTCGTGGCCTGCCAGCTGAGCGATTCGCAACTTCCCGAAAGGATCAACGATCGGTTGATCGAATATTTGCTTCGCGCTCAATTGGACGAGGATGAAGGTTACGCGCCCGGCGATCCCGATTATGGTGGTTGGGACTTGTCAGGTTGGATGACCGGTCATCGCCTGACGGCCGGGACGAATATTTCTGTTACGGCATTCGTTGTCGAGGCACTGGTTCCCTATCTGATGACTCCCGAACCGAAGTTTGACCGGAGCAATGAACTTTCGATCAGTAGTTCGCACACGATTTTGAGAAGTTCAACCGGTTCCACGATCAACGCGCAGGTCGAGCAGTGTCTCATCAGGGCGGCTCGCTGGCTGATTAACTGCCAAAATCTGGCCGATCTTGAGCGGCGCGATACAACGACGAATGATGGCGGGTTTTTCTTTCACCCCCGGAAAGATCATGACGGCAACAAGGCTGAATGGCTGGAACAAGCTCGCAGTCGGCCACGCAGTTACGGGACGGCGACGGCAGATGGCCTGCGCTCGATGAAATTGTTATCATCGGCGCTTTCCAAATCAGATCTTCCCGCTGAAATTCAAGAGTTGGTTCGCGAATTGGACGAGCGAGGCAGCCGAGCTGCAGAATGGCTTGCTCAACATTCAGACTCGGAACGGGTACCGGGCTTTGAATGGGAAACTGGCGATCACGGTTGGCGCGACGGATTGATCTTTTATTATTGGTTTGCTCAAGCAAAGGGAGCCGTGTATCGAGCAGCACCAGCGGACGTCGACGAGACATCGGATAACATCGATCGGGAAATCAAATCACGGCTCGCTGAAATTCAACGGCCTGAGGGCTTTTGGCAAAACCGGGTGGCAAGAATGCGCGAGGATGACCCGCTAATCGCCACGTGTTTTGCGGTCATCACGTTAAGTATACTTGAAGCGAAGTAGGAACCTGAAACGCAGACAATAGCCATTTGAGATCCCTCGACCTGTAGCAAATCTCTGGATCTGAACATCGACCTAATCCTACAGCGCCGGCTCGATGCAAAGCTGTAGGCCAGCCTTTCCAGGCTG
>JBGTDM010000128.1:0-3021 GCA_041748315.1 Pirellulaceae bacterium | reverse complement strand
AGTTTCGCTTTTGCGTCCGGCGATCGGGAAGATTCTTGAAACAAGTAAAAATTACCGGAAGTTTTATAGACATTGCCAACCTGAAGATTCAAGGTCAATCCATGCAGCGCTTGACTCGTTCAAGATTTGGCACCGCTCTCCATGTGCTCGCTTGACTCCAAAACAACACCTACAAGAATAGTGCCTATAAACGCCAAATGCGATTGCCCTGGTTGAGCTGACGTGTAAAGATCTTTGCATTCAGCGCTGCATCGTTTTCTCTCCAACGTTTTGCGACGTTTGAATTCCACAACGTTCGAGGTTTATCAATCGTTGCAATCGTCACGTACACCATAATTACCCGATTTTGGTCGCTTGAAACAGGGTAAAGTCAAAAGCGGCTGTTCGACACAACTTTTATTTAACAATTGTCTTGATTTCACTCGATCTATAAGCAAAGGTTGAGTGACCTTTGGTCATTTCAGTATTTGAATGCCGTAAATTCCAGTCCGGCTGTGATCAACTCGGGCATCCATAAGTTGATTACGGATCCAATTTGAAACGAATTTTTTGAAACGAATTTCGAGGCAAAAATGACAGAGTTCCGCAGGCTTCTGGTACTGACCGCGATCGGCATCTTCTGTCTACCCGGTTTGAAACTATGGTCTGACATCATCGAGCGCCCTGGACAACGTTCGCAAGAAGGCCAGTTAATGGCCTTTGAATTCTCATTCAAGCATGTAGATTCAGAGAACCAGGTTGTAAATTCAGATTGGATATCCCAGTTTGTAGTCGCCAATGATTCCGTGCAGTTTCCATCAAGTGAAAATGAGGATGCACATCATGTCATGGAACCGGGATTCTTTCCGGTCGTTGCGGCAGTTTTATTGTTTGGACTGTTTCTGGGTCGACGGCAGCGCCGATTACCTGGAACTCGCCAACTCGTGATTCAATCCTGAATCTCAAACCGTCCAACGGCGGAAACAACTCCGTTTCGAGATTGTGACCGCTAGACGGGCAGATCGGTTTGACTTCTTCAGTGCAAATACTACATCGCCGCGAAACAAATCCAGGTTGGATTGAGCGATTAATTGTAGTAATAGTAGTAATAATCGCGTGACTATGCGTAAGACACTGCCGATTCAGTCGAGTTTCGTGCAACGCAGCAGTTGCGACCTTTGGCTTTAGCGGCGTACAAGTTTCGATCGGCCGTCTTGAAGAGTTCTTCGGCGGTCATGATCCCTTCCTGGGTATTGCTCGCGATCCCAATGGACACGGTAAGCGGCAAGTACTCTCCATGATGGTAAAAATTTGATTCGGAGATTGCATTGAGAATTCGTTCGCCAATCAGGTGAGCGTCATTTTCGCGACATCCTGGAAGCAAAAAGACGAATTCCTCCCCGCCAAAGCGGAATAACGAATCAAATAGTCGAACAGAATCACGCAAAACTTTTGCTACATGTCTTAGTGCCTCGTCTCCAACGGCATGCCCATAGTTGTCGTTAAAGCTCTTAAAATGGTCGATATCGATGATCGCCAATGAAATTGGAATCCCATGGCGGATGGATCGTGAAAACTCGGCTTGAAGTCTCTCGTCTAAGGCTCGCCGATTACCGAGTTGAGTTAATGAATCGATTTGCGACATTTTTTTCAAAGCTGTGTTTTCATCCCTGATGAATTCCTGTTCCTGTAAATTCGCCAAACTAAAGTGGCTGATTGCTTGACGCGCTTCGTTTTCGATGCTTCTCAACGATTGATTGGGTAAACGCGTACCGTCAAGCAACGCACGATATTCACACCATTGTGCCACTGCTGAATCAACAAGCTTGTCCAAGGACTCTGATGAAGTGTTCAATCCCGTTTCTAAACGTTGGCGGAGTTCTTGGCTATCGAAACCCTCCTCATGATTGACAAGCATCGTCGCCAACTGAGAACTTAAATCTAGAACTGCGTGTCGACGATTACTTGATTCCAAATCGCCAAATTCTCTGATAGTTGTGGAGATTGCATCGGGAAAGGCCCACGCATTGAGCAAGAGTCCTGCGGCTCGAAAACGATCGATGCCAAACGCATCACGCTCAGCGTTGACAATCGCCCGTCGTTCAATATGTTCTAGGCGCGTTATTTCGAGGTATTCATCCCCGAAATTTTTATGCATCGCAATTTGCCCGATATTCAGCATCAACCCAACGAGATATCCTTGTCTCTTGTTTAGACCGCTCGCGGCAAATAGCGCTTGAGTTGCAATTGCTGTCGCCAACGATTGACTCCAAAAGGACTTTAGATCAAAGTCCGGCTGTTCTGCTGATTTCAAGTCGACCAATGAGAACGTCAAAGTAATCGTCCTTGCGGTCCGAGTCCCCAATGTCGTGATGGCCCGATTTAACGAGTCGATTTGAGTTGTTCGACCCATTCGTGGCGAGTTGCAATACGCCATGATTTTTGCGCTGAGTGCCGGATCAACACTTATCACGCGCGTTACTTCCCGGAGGTCGACTTCATGCTGTCGAAATAGTTCAAGTAATCGAACGGCAACCGACTTTGGACTGGGGATTTCATGTAAACATAATTCGAATGGGACTTGATTGTGGGGCATCTGTGCAATTAACAATGGAATATGAGTTCGTGTGTGTCTTGAGCTTTGTCAATACAAAGAGTTCGGATTGCTGAGTATCAGCCGGAACGCGCTAGCGTCCGGTTTCTACGGCCTGAACCGGGAACTCGCGCACACCAGCTAACCCTAATCTTTAACCTGGACAAAGCATTCGGATAATTTTGGGCTGGTGGAGCGAACCAGGTTGATTCAGAAATTTCTTCCGAGTGAGCACGCGCCGGTTGGAAGAGTATCCGATACAAACTGCCAAACGGTAGCGTCAAAATCTCGAATTATTGTTATGAATGGTAAGGATCCGTATTAATTATCACGATCGCGACTTGTGCACTGGATTCAATCGTCAAGTTTGTCAATTGAGGCACATCCCCTCTAGCCCGCATTTCTCACAACGATGGCTTTTGCGTTGGCGATCGCTCGATTGTTGGGCA
>JBGTDM010000127.1:0-10323 GCA_041748315.1 Pirellulaceae bacterium | reverse complement strand
GAGAATTTTTTCGACTTTAAACTTCCGCAACGGGAACAACGGATGTCAGGCATTGGTTCGGGAGTGATTATCCGAGAAGACGGATTCATCCTTACCAATTTTCATGTCGTGCAACGGGCTGACAAGATCCAAGTCACCCTGTCGGACAACCGTAGTTACGATGCGACGATTGTCGGATCGGACCAGGAAACTGATCTGGCCGTATTAAAAATTGAGGCCGATGGATTGCAACCTGTTGAGTGGTCGGACAGTGATTCGGCCAAAGTGGGTCAGTGGGTGGTAACGATTGGCAGCCCCTTCGGCTTAAGTCAAACGGTCACTGCGGGTATCATTAGTGCAACAGGTCGCGACAATGTCGGCATCTCCAGCTATGAGAACTTTTTGCAAACGGATGCAGCCATTAACCCGGGCAACTCCGGGGGACCCTTGGTTGACCTGCATGGGCACCTGCTAGGAATCAATACGGCAATTGCCAGTCGAAGTGGCACTTTCAACGGAGTCGGATTTGCGATCCCATCAAATATGGCTCGGCGGGTTGTCGACAAGCTGATTCGCGATGGTGAAGTCCAACGAGGTTATTTGGGAATTGGGATCCAGGACCTTACGGATGACCTTGCCGCGAGCTTTGGTTTCACGAAGCAAACTGGTGTCCTTGTCGGCGAAGTCATCGCGGGTGGACCGGCGGATCGAGCAGGCCTGAGAGAGGGTGACATTATTACCACGATCAATGGTCGGACTCTATCCACGGCGAACCAATTGCGCAATTATGTCGCGGACCTGGAACCAGGCCACAAAACCCGTGTCGAGTATTTCCGGGATGGGACGCTTCAGGAGTTGACCGTGGAGATCGGTTTACGGAACGTTGAAGCCATGGCATCTCTGGGAGGTCGAACACTGCCCCCCGGAGCCATGTCTCAAACTGACCTGGGAATTACGGTCCAGCCTGTGGACTCGGATCTGGCTGCACAACTTCAACTCCG
This sequence comes from Pirellulaceae bacterium, assembly GCA_041748315.1. Lineage (GTDB taxonomy): Bacteria > Planctomycetota > Planctomycetia > Pirellulales > Pirellulaceae > CALMEE01. The sequence goes on along the minus strand of JBGTDM010000127.1, from coordinate 9,343 downwards.
TGATCAAGTGGGCGTCGCGGTCATCGAGGTGGATCAAAATGGTATCGCGGCGAGGTTGGGGATCAACGAAGGAGATGTGATTCTCTCGGTCAATGGAGTCAATGTTGAAAGTCCAGAATCCTTCGCCGAAGAGGTTGCCAACGCGAGTCTTTCGGAGGGGATTCGACTCCATGTGTTTTCGAACGGATCCTATCGATTCCTTTTTTTGAGACAGTAGGAATTGTCGGTAAAGTCATCCATTTCAACTCCGTGGAATTGCCACGGAGTTGATTTTTTTGAGCGCCGAGAGTCGTGGGGTCGCATTTGAATTACGAATCGATCCAACCACCACCGATGACTTGATCATCGATATAGCAAACCGCTGCTTGCCCAGGAGCAACGCCATATTGCGGCGAATCGAAATCGACAAGGAGTCGCCCCTGTTGAAGAGATGCCAGTGCGGCCGAGGCCCGACTGTTGTAGCGGATCTGCACGGCACATCGGAATGAAACGCCTTCGTTCAGCCGCTGACCATCAGGCAGTGAGTCGACCAACCAGTTCAGTTTACTGGCCTCTAACCTGCTGCGTCCCAAATCCGCTTTTTTCCCAATGACAACCTGATTGGTGTCACCATCAATTCGAGTTACAAAATACGGCTCGCCCATCGCCACACCTAACCCTTTGCGCTGTCCAATCGTATAGGCTTCGATACCGGAATGCTCCCCAACGACTTTGCCGTCGGTGGTGACAATTTCGCCTGCCGTGTCGGGTCGTCCATTGCGCTGCTTGACAAATTCTCCATGGTGACCCGAGGTCACGAAACAGATTTCCTGGCTATCTTTTTTTTCGGCAACGTTGAGCCCCAATTCGCCAGCGATGCGGCGGATGGTCGTCTTATCGTAATTCCCGACCGGTAATAACATACGGCTGAGACATTCTCGTTGAATTCCGAACAACACGTACGATTGATCCTTCGACAAGTCGCTGCCGCGAATGACTCGAGGTAGCCGTTCGGTGCCTTGCTGAATCAAGCAAGCATAATGTCCTGTCGCGACGAATTCTGCATCAACACTATCGGCATAGTCGAATAATTTGCCGAACTTGATCCAATTATTGCATTGCACGCAAGGATTTGGAGTTCGCCCTGAACTGTACTCGTCAACGAAGTAGTCGATGATCTGCCGAAACTCTTCTTCCAGATTGAGAGCATAAAACGGGATGCCCAATCGATCGGCGACCCGCCGTCCATCTTCGGCATCCAGCGCACTACAGCAGCCTTGTTTATGATCGGCGCGGGGATTTAGTACCGGGAGCAGTGTTGATCTTTCTCTGGTGCCATCGATCGAGCAGGCAGAAATCGCTTTCTCACCATGGCGCATAAATACACCGATCACTTCGTGACCTTGCTCGATCAATAAGTGGGCGGCGACGCTTGAATCGACCCCCCCCGACATTGCCAAAACGACTCGTGCCATGGAAATGGATGTGTTTGCTAAACCGTAGCCTGGTGTTGAATCTGTGATTCGCTGAGCGTGCAACACGTCGTCGCGCACCTTGTAGTCACACACGTTCAATTGGGTTCTCTCGTCAACCGGTAGATCGTCGTGTCCGACAATCTCTTGGACATTTTGAGTCTAAGTGTGGTTCAGGGTTTGGGCAAGCGTTAAACGGGTGACTTGTTCCTTTTAGATTATGGTGCTGGAAATTACCTTAAATTGAGTGGACCGGATCATCGGTAAGTTGGTGAGCTTGCAGGTTAGGACAATTGTTTTTGGGAATGTTTAACGAAAGTCTCGCGATTTGGACTTCAGGTGGCGAAGTTGTTCGGAAAGGTCCTGCAGGCGGCTGACGACCAGATGTATGACGCCTTGCCGCTTTTCCAGTTTGCCGTGTGCGATCCATGCAGCGGACGTGCGAGTAATCTTCACGTACCGTTGCCAAGTTTGAGGCTTTACAACCAAGTTCGCGGTTCCGGTCTCATCCTCCAGTGTAACAAATGTGATTCCCTTGGCCGTCGATGGCCGTTGCCGCAAGATCACCAGGCCCGCGGTGCTCAGATAGCTGTCGTTCGGCTGGTAGGCCAAATCCGCAGCGACAACGGCATTCAGTCGATCGAGTTGTTGACGATAGAACGAAATCGGGTGAGCACGTAGCGAAATACCGACATGGCGATAATCGGCAAAGACTTGCTCCTCTTCAGAAAGTAACGGCAGTAATGCCAGATCATCATCACGCGGTTCTAGCGTGTCGAACAAGGGTTGCTCGACAGGACGAGTCTCTTGTGCGAGTGCTTGCCACAGTGCTTCACGGCGATCTTGTCGCAATGACAAAAACGCATCGGCTTTGCTGAGTCGAGTTATGATGGCCTGCCCCAAATTCGTGCGCCGAGCGAAATCATTCATCGAAGTGAATTGGCCTCCTTGTTGTCGCGTGATGAGCATTTTTTCAGCCGCTGCAATCGGCAAACCGGCGATTTGCCGCAACCCCAACCGAATGGCAGGTTGGGGGAGGGGAGAAGCATGTGGATGTCGGTGGGTCGATTCAGCATGGCTTTGATTGATCTCCGCAGCAGTTCGTCGAACATGTTCCACAAGTGTATAATCCCAATCGCTTTCGTTGATATCCACTGGAAGTATCTGGACGCCATGTCGTTGAGCATCGGTGACCAACTGGGCTGGCGCATAGAATCCCATCGGCTGACTATTCAGCAGGGAGGCGGTGAATGCCGCTGGATAATACAATTTGAGCCATGCCGAAACATAGGCCAGCAGGGCAAAGCTGGCTGCATGTGATTCAGGAAAGCCGTACTCGCCAAAGCCGCGAATCTGACGAAAAACCTGTTCGGCAAACTCATCACTCAGGCCACGTTCACGCATGCCATTCATCAGCTTATCCCGAAATTTTTCGATGACACCTGTTTTTCTCCAGGCCCCCATCGCGCGGCGAAGCTGATCCGCTTCGCCAGGTGTAAAACCGGCCGCAACGACTGCCAACTTCATGGCTTGTTCCTGAAAGATCGGTACCCCCAGGGTGCGGCCGAGGACAGCTTCAATTTCATCGTTGGGATAAACAGGTTGTTCCTCACCGGAGCGGCGACGCAAATAGGGATGCACCATGTTGCCTTGAATCGGTCCCGGTCGCACAATCGCAACTTCGATCACCAGGTCGTACCAGCAACGAGGCTTCAGTCGCGGCAACATGCTCATCTGACCTCGGCTTTCAATCTGGAATACACCGATCGTGTCTGCCGCGCAGATCATATCATATACTCGATGATCGTCTTGCGGGATGTTGGCAAGGGTGTATTGTTTCCCCCACTGTTGCTCGACCATCGCAAAGCATTTACGAATCGCGGTCAGCATTCCCAGGCACAAGCAATCGACCTTCAACAGACCGAGTTCCTCCAAGTCATCCTTGTCCCATTGGATCACCGTTCGTCCATCCATGGCGGCGTTTTCGATGGGGACCAGTTCATCCAGCCGACCCTGAGTGATTACCATGCCTCCGACGTGTTGAGATAAATGTCGCGGGAACCCGAGAATTTCGGTGGACAAGTGTTGCCATCGTTGACCCATCTCGGAAACAGGATCGATCCCTGTCGTCTGCATTAACTCCGCCAAGTTCGCGACGTTGTGGTGTCCATCAACCTGTTTTGCCAATGCATCGATGCGATCGAGTGACAATCCAAGCGCCTTCCCCACATCCCGGATCGCACTGCGACTGCGATAAGTGATCACCGTCGCCGCCAGACCAGCACGATCGCGACCATATTTATCATACAAGTATTGCAACACTTCTTCACGGCGCTCATGCTCGAAATCGACATCGATGTCGGGCGCTTCGTCTCGCTCCTTACTGATGAATCGTTCAAACAGTAAATCCGTAGTCTCGGGATCGACGGAAGTGATCCCCAGGCAATAACAGACCGCTGAATTGGCCGCAGAACCGCGACCTTGACACAAAATCTGTTTGGAACAAGCGAACTGGACCAGGTCCCACACGGTCAGGAAATACGCTTCGTAACGGAGTTCATCGATCAATCGCAGTTCATGCTTCAGTATTGACTGAACGTGTTCAGGAATGCCGGCGGGGTAGCGTTTTTGGGCACCTTGCCAACTCAGTTCGCTCAGGAACTGCATCGGCGTCTTGCCGATGGGTGCCAGTTCTCTGGGATACTCGTAACGGAGTTGCCCCAGACAAAAATCGCAGCGCTCGGCAATCTCCAGCGTGCGCCTGATCGCCTCGGGAAGCATGGCGAATTGCCGCAGACGTTCATTGATGGAATGCAAGTGTCGCTCCGCATTGGGGAGGAGCAACGCACCTGCCGCGGCGATCGTTGTGCGATGCTTGATCGCAGTCAATATATCATGGAGCGGTAACCGGCTGGGGGAATGATATAGCACATCCCCCGCCGCAACCAACGGCAGACGCGTCTGCCTGCTCAATTGCTGTAGTTGTTGAAGCCGCAGGTCATCGTCGACACCGCGAAACAATTCAGCCAAAAGATAACTGCGATCGCCGAATATTTCTCGGATGCAGTGCAATGATTCGATGCGGCTTGCATCGATCTTCATCAAGTCTGCATTAGCAACACCTGTGTTAGCGAAATCTGCAATGGCCAAGTGTGCGAGGGTGATCGCAGCTGGATTGATGCGAGACGTTGATGCGGTTTGCAACGTCGCTGGGGGTTCGGTCTGTCGTGGTGCTGATTGATTCTGGTTGAACCACGCAAAACTGGAGTGAGTATGATCGATGTGCTGCACTCGCGAGCGATCACCGGGAAACAACGGAACGACCCCCACGAGTAAACCGGTCGCATGGGTGGCGATGTCATTCAGTTCCAACCAGCATTCTCCCTTGGGAGCCCGTCGTCGGCCAATGGTCAAGAGCTTGGAAAGGTTGGCATATCCCTGGCGGTTGGTAGCCCATGCCACCATCGGCGGGGCATCACGAACGATCAGTTCTGATCCAAAAATCAGTTTCAGCGATGTCCCTCGCGCGGCAGCGAAGGCGCGGACCACACCAGCCAGCGTGTTTTCATCGGTGATCGCCAGAGCAGAGTAGCCTAATTCAATCGCTCGCTCGACCAACTCATCGGCATGTGATGCTCCAGTCAGAAACGAATAATTTGTTTGACAGTGAAGTTCTGCATAAGCAGCATGAGACGGTCCGGCGGTACAAATCTCGCTGTCAGCTACCTTGTTCATAACCAGGCTCATATTCCTATCGCATTTCACTCGCACCACTCACACGAATTCCTCGAACGGCACATGCATCTTCTTTTGGGGGACTCGTTCTCGACCGGACAATGAGTCAACCCTTGCTCGGTGAACGGCTACTCAAAACTCTCCATGCAGGAACCAGCCCCGCGTCTTCAAGTCCCGATAGACCCACAACCAACGTCCATCTTCCAGTTCAACTCGCCAGTAGTCGCGCCGTACACTGGGTCCACGCCACCAACCACTTTCGATTCGTTCCGGACCCCAAGCTCGCATGACCCGCAATCGCTGTTGCTTACCGATCAGCAGAGCAGGGGGATTGTTCAAGCTGGAAACTGCCTGCAACTCGATCGGCTGTGCGTACAGTCGTAGCGGTCGATCAAGTGGGGCGAGGTGTTGCAATAAACGTCGTGTTGAGGTTGGATTGCGGTTTTGAGCAGCAGGTTGAGCCATGGCTTGAGAGAAGTGTTTTTGCCGTCGAGGTCTTGTCAGCTTGCGGTTAATTTGCTGGATCTGCTGTTTAGGGACGGCCGTTTGCTCACGATCCGCGCCAGGACCGACCAAGGGCACCAGACGAGCCGCATACTCGGCTTGAGCGCTGGGGAGCAATCGCGGCTGCAATACCTGGGTGCTTCCCAGATGACTGGCCAATCGATTGATCAGATGCGCCAGCGCGGTACGATCAGGTCGCGGGGGCTCGTCAAATAGCTGTCGTTGCCGATCGATCAGCATAACACTGCGTTGCACGGAAACAGTGACTTCCTGAACTGCAAAGTGTTGATTCCCGGCGGTCGCATGGCGAGTAGTCGTCGCGTGGCGTCGACTGTTGATGAAGTCTTCCACCCGCATTTTGAATAGCTGCATGACATGTTTGGGTATTGCAGTCGGTTGAAATAAATCGACCATAACGAGCAAAGCAGGCTGATCGGGCCCGGATAACTCAACGCGCCACTGGAGGGCACCTCGTCGCATCTCAGTGAGTTGTCGACACAATTGTGAAATCAGTCGTTCGACGATTACATCGATTGTTGCCCAATGGCTGAGTGGATAGTCGAGAAACTGATGAGCGGTGCGTTCTGCCGGGGGATGCAACGCGTTGAGCACTTCCTCGCGCTCTCCTGTTAATTCATCCAGACGTTGTCCAACCTCGCCTCCTAACCGAGTGTGAACAGCGGTTCGCGGAAGCTGCAATAACTGACCAACTCGCTGAATGCCCAGTTGCTGCAGCGTCTCCAGAGTTGCAAGGGGGAGTCGCAACGCCTCGACCGGCAGGGATGGCAAATCGCATTCTGGAAATCTTGAACATGCCCATGCCATACCGATCGTTCCGGCGACACCCAATCGTGGGTAGTAGCCGCCTGACTCAAAGTGTGCCTGGACCTGCCGAATCAAGGAATGCTCGCCTCCAAACAGATGTCCCAACCCGCTGATGTCGAGAAAGATGCTGGAGGGTTGTCCAGCTTGCTCAATGGCCACAACCGGGCTGAATGTTTCACAAGTTAAGGCCAGTTCAATCAAGGCAACTCGATCAACGTCCGGCTGATGCAATTCCTCGTGAAGCAACGATTGCAGTGAAGAGGGTGAACTGATTTGCAGCAAAGATCTGGCCTCGGCCAGTGGCATATCCCGGCAAACGCCATCCAATTGCGCACGCGGAGAAGCCACCGCAACCAATTGACCTCGCTGCGGATGTTGCCAGTACAGAATGACCTGCTGACGTCTAAGCTCGGGCCGAGCGACCACCAGACGCTGAATCGGCCAATCCGGCAACCAGATGCAAAGCATGCGGCGAGGGGTAGGGGTAGCCTGAAGCAAGGGGCGCGGCAATTGCTGAAGCTTGTCCGTGTAAACTGCAGGGTTGTTCATGGGTTCTTGCTCGGTTGGATCTTACTTGACTTGGTTCCGTTTTCGGTGAAGCACCTGTTCGAGAAACAGAGGGTTGCCGCGTGAGCTGGCCCGTTTGCAAATCGAGTCGCAGATCGAGCGACTTGCCACTTAAACCACCTCGACAACGCAATAAATGCAGGCGAAAATGCCGCTGCTGTTTTTCTGCGACGGTTCGCTCTCCCCACCCAGGCCTGGTCGCGGTTGATACCGGCTCAATCTTGTGCGGCTGAACCCACCATTGAATCTCCGACCAACTGGGCAACTGCCGCAACGCTTGCGGGCGATAAAACAGACCGAGCGTTCCCCCCTCCTCAGCCGATAACTGGAAACGCCTCAACCAGCGCTCGTCCACTTCTCCCAGATAACCCCACACAACGGCCACTGCGGTCGAGCGCAAACACTGATTGATGGCCCACCGCATCTTCTGTGGGTTTGCCTGCCGAATCACGATCGTTCGCTCCAGATCAATCCCCCAAGCAACGGCCGCAGGAGAATAAAAGGTTTGTTGCGAATCGATCACCACCAACGCACCACCATGATGGCCACTAGATGGAGTGCACGTTGAATTGCTGGCTGTGGTCTGACCTGTATTGCAGGTGGGGTGTACGGTTGCTGTCATCGCTGCGCGAGCGGCGAGCAAGGAGAGAATTTCGCTTCCGCAACCATGTGCTGGAGCGAACCATTCGATCAACGTCCCTCGCGGGAATCCACCGGCAGGGAGCAACCCATCAATGAACGGCACACCGGTCGAGACAACTTCTTCACCACCACAACGAGCCGATGTTTCCAGTTGGTGAATTTTATGTTGTAGTCGATCAATCAAGGTTTGCGGGTTGCAACTGGCTGAATACTGATTGGTCGCAACCGAACCAATGGTATCCATCGAATCTTTCAAACCGATCGTGTCTGTTACATCAGGTTGTTTGCAATCATCCATGGCTTGCCCTCGGGGTTGGTGTGAATATCGAGCCATCGTGTTTCAATGCCTGACACGTCAGGTCCCAAAATTCCAAATTGACTAATTCGTACCTACCCAACCCGCATTTCTCACACCCCCAATCAAAACCTGCCGTGTCCGAAACGACATCAGCGAAAAGCCTCATCCATATTTAATGGTGATAATGACAGGGCTGGGCAAGGGGCACCGCCATGAACCACCTTGTCACGATGTGAAGCCCTGCGAACTGAGGGGCGAGATACTGCTGCGGAGAACTCAAGTCCAAAATCCACTTCACAACGCAGGGTCCAAGATGCGGGAGATAGTGTACATAAGTATACTATCAGCAAGCCAGCTTAAAATCCAGCTTGTGCTCTGTCTAGGCTAATCCTACAGCGCAAGGTATGTACGTCAGCCTTTCCAGGCTGACCCAATCCTCCCGGTTTGGCACAAACCAGGTAAACGGCGTCAGCTTGGAAAGGCTGGCCTACAGCTTTGCATCGAGCCGGCGCTGTAGGACTAGAAAGCAGGGTTGGAGTTCAGCCTTTCGGCTGCAAAAAACAAGCTGAAGCTTGAACTCCAACCCACAAAATAAGCATGGAAAGAGTACAAGACGTGCTGCAAGATATAAAAATCGGAAAAGAATTCTGCCGCAAAAAACCCCCACAAAACCAAGCAGAGAACTTCGGACCCTATCACCAGGAAACCTCGATTCACGTCCCTCCGGTAGCGATCCACCACGAAACGTTAGTGAATCATGAAAGTGACCATTCCCCAATTCAGCGATCGATCGGGGTCAAGCATCTAAATCGTGTTATCTTCCTGCATTCAACAAAAAAACGCCCAAAGTCCAACGGAGCTTTGGGCGTTCACTTCAACAAAAAATAAAACAGAGCCAAACCGACGATTACCGTCGACGGCGAACAATTAACGGAAGACCGAGCAAGCCCAGCAAAGCCCAGCTACCTGGTTCCGGAATCACCGACACCGAGTAATAAATCGTACCGTTCCAAACTCGTGGTGAGAACAACGTGCCACCTGTAAATGGAGCGGCAGTCGTGCTGCGCGCTTGGCCCAGCGTCAGCTCAACGTCGCTATTGCTAAAAAACTGGTTGGTACCCGTTCCATTCGTGTACCTCATGCCGACACCCACGTATCGCAAAGCCATACCGTAACTACCTGGTGCCAGGAAAAAATCAGCCACGTCAACATTGGTTGGCGTGTCTATCGCAGCCCCCATGGACTGCCCCCATTTTATGTACCAAGGGTTATGAGAGTACGGGTTGGTTAAAGCTTACCGCAGGTAGGCGGCAGTTTTCTG
>JBGTDM010000126.1:0-33321 GCA_041748315.1 Pirellulaceae bacterium | reverse complement strand
CGCGCTCGAGGAGTTTTATGGGTATGTCGATCAGGCCGTATTGAGCAACCCACAGATCAGTCAACAGATCAGGCAACTTCGCGATCAACACCAGACATTGTTTCTTGAACTCGATGGTCTTGTCGAAGAGGCTGAACGTATCGTCTATAACGAGATCCCATACGGAAGATCGCTTGCGGAAATCATTGAGGGTTTCTTCAGCTTCTACGAATCGTTTCAAGAACATGAAGAGCAGGAGATGGAACTGGCCATGCGGTTGGCGAACGAAGAAATTGGCGTCGGCGACTGATTGACGGCCATGCGGTTTAAGAAAACTTGCTTGCGATGTAACCGTTGACACAACGGGGCATCACCTACGGTTCAATTCCGGTTGACAGCCGTGATGTCTCACTTGCGGATTCATCGTGAGGTCCAATATTACTGCGAACGACTTAATACTCCTGTCGTTGGAAGATAAAACATGAAATTACCAACATCAATGTCATGAAAATAACGCCGCTGCGAAACGGATCCCAAGGACGCTCTGCTTCCGGTTGCGTCGTTAAATCCAATTCCCGATCATACGAAACACCAGAGTTACTCGACAGATGCGAAACCAGTTTATAGAACTCACCCGGTTTCGGAAACGCGCGATACAAAGGATTTACCGCATATCGATAGCTGTTCACCACGAAGCTACTCTTCGGTTTTAGGGATCGAATGGCTCGCCAAGTTCCCGGTTCGTATAACGTGATCTGGTCGATGTTCGAGGCAACCCAAAGTTGACCCGCCGCATTAAATGCGGCACCGGAAATGTCCCCTTGGCCTGCTACCCGTACCTTGGTCATCGCTTCTGATTTCTCTGTGTCCAGCAACCACATATTGCCGTTGCGAAAGATGACGGTAAACCAACGCCCATCATCGGACGCCTGTATCGCGCGAATCGCCGATCGTGTGTCTGGCGTATACGCCTGCAATTCCTGAAAAGTGTCGCGGGCGATCGTGACGATCTCACCGTTCCCCAAGCCAATAAAAATCGTGTTTCCACGGTACACTAACCAAGCGGTCATCGATGGTTCAACTTGCAGATCAGGTTTGATCTCAATTAGAAACTCGTAACTCCCATTCTTGTATTCGAACAGATTGATTGCTCCGTTCCGATATACCGCAATTTCATCGTTGACCGGATTAAAATCGACGTACCTCGCGTCGACGATATCCACCCGGCGGTTGGGGCCGATTCGTTTGAACAAGTCGATGTTGAGGATCTCCTGCGATTGCTCATCCGCATGAACGGTCACCTGTCTGGTTGAAGCTGATTGGATCCGCGGTCGATCCAATCGAGTCGGCTCGCGAGTCGCAGCCGGAACGCCGGTAGACTGGTCGACTGAGGCGGGTTGTTCAATGAACTGTTGCTTGGAAATTGGCCCGGCAGAGTGTCCAGCACCTTGTGAGGCGGAAGGGGCGCCTGCCTCGACGGGCTTTTCAGGTTGTTGCGGCGCCGGCTGTTTTGCTCGATCGGCAGCAGTCAGTGGATTTTCCGAGAGTTGCAAAAAATCACCTATTCCTGTCACTGCCAGCATGCCCAGTTTCTCCGAGGAGAACAATTGGATGGCATTCAACGGCATATACCCGGCATTGACGGGCTTCCATCCCATTGCGTCGTTTGACGACGTCAGTTTGCGGCGGTCCATGGTCTGGGGACGTTGCATGTCAAATTGCCCCAGCACCACAGCGTCATGCGTCGGGTCGTAACTCGGTCCGATGGGTGGTGGAATGTCTTGCATTTTATCGGGGTCCTGAAAAAATGCTCCGACGTACATGATGGTCGAGAACATTTTCGTCGCGTCATCGGCCATCGCGATTTGCCACTGATTACTTTCAAGGTCATATCGATAGGGTACGGCCATCCGATCGACTTGAAACACGTCGTCCTTGGCCTCGATTACGTTGACGATTTCCATCGCCTTTGCGCTCGATTTAAATCGATAGTAAACCGTTCCAACCCCAAAACAGACCCCCCAAAACACTAAGGTTAAGAAGATCGAAACAATGGTGTTGCGGTACAGCACGCCCACCAGGGTCGAAACGGAAAAGTAAATCGCAAACGCGAAAACATACACGGGAATACTTAATAGAATTGCCGTTTCCCAATAGCCAATCCGGATCCCCAGTAAGAACCAAATCCCCGCAAATAGATAGCTCGCTAAAATCGCGACAAACGCGCAGCCACCAGCAAATTTTGACAATAACAATCCCCAACGTGAAATCGGTTTGCTCAGCAACAAGCTCAGCGAACTCGACTGCAGCATATCCGGGATAATGCTGGCTGTGATCAAGATTGCGATCAATAAACCAATCGCCAACACAAATTTATCCAGCAAGTACGGCAACCACAGGGCGATGGTTTTTCGCATCTCCGGATTGCTGGCATTGAGTTTCAGAAAACTGGGGGACCAGATTGCATACGAAAGCGTCAACGAAGAAGCGGGACCGGATCGAATGATTGCCGAACCTAACGCGCGCTCGACGAGCAGTCGATTCAATCGTCGCTTTTGAGCGTCGTTTAGGTTGTCGACCCCGCGCTCGATGTAGCCTTCAGCTTCCGCAATTAGCAACCGCCCGGAGAAGACTTCAGCATCGTAAACGGTTTCCTCGGTAATGATTCGGTTCAACTGCGCAATGGCTTTATTCCACATTGTCTGGCGGGCAATCGATCCCTCCTCACCAAACGTATCTTCCTGCCCAGGATTCGGATTGCGCTCCGCTGCTTGGTCCTTCTCAAAAAAGCGAGTCAGATCCTGTTGCAAATTCGCAGGAAAAAATCCCCAGATATGATGAACGAGTTTTTCGTGTTCTAATGGGCCATCCCCGGCCAGGCGTTTGGCTAATGCATCTGGATTACGAACATGCTGCGGCGAGCGAATTTCCCAATCGAGTTCTTCCTTGATCCAAATCGGAGCCAATAACACTAACAACACCGTAATGCAGATCAGTAGCACATAGAGTACTCGCGACGCAGTCGCCGCCCGAAACGAATCTTTAATAATGGACAGGTATGGCCGCATCAGGATTGCAATCAATTGGTTTGGTTGGATTCAACAATGCTCAAGAACGCATCTTCGAGTGTGATTTGTTTGCGGGAAAGCCCAACGAGACTGATATCTGCCTCGCGGATTTTATCAACTAACATGTCGATCTCGTGTTGATCGGACAAGTGCAGACGGCAGCGGCATTTCCCGGCGCCAAACGTTTCGATATCGGCCTGAAAATCACCCGTAAAGACCGAGTTCAACTGTTCGTGGCCAGAAATCAGATCGAGGGTTAATTCGATTCGACGCGTCGATTGTTCTGACTGTTTACTGACAAACTCGCCAATCTCTCTGACAGGCCCGCAATACCGCAAGTGCCCCCTATCGAGAATCGCGACATGATCACAGACCATTTCAACTTCTTGCAGAATATGGCTGTTCAGAAAGATCGTGGTCCCCTGATCACGTAGATCCGGAATGATCGACCGAACTTCAGCTCGCGCCCGAGGATCCAATCCATCGGTCGGCTCGTCCAGAATCAAGAGTTTGGGATCGTGCAACATCGCCTGAGCCAAGCCGAGTCGCTGTTGCATCCCCTTGGAGTATTTGCTTACACGGTCTTTAGCTCGTGCCGTCAAGCCAACCATTTCCAGTAATCGTTCGCGTCGCTGTTTCACCACCGACGTCGGAACGTCACTCAAGTTTCCATAATATTCGAGCGCCGTCAGCCCAGTAAGATGTCGCGGAACACGTAATTGTTCGGGAAGATAGCCAACCATTCGTCGCCCCGCCTGACTTCCCGCAGGGCTACCAAGAAGCTTTGCCCAGCCCCCTGTTTTTCGAATAATGCCCAGTAATACTTTGATAAATGTCGTCTTACCCGCGCCGTTGGGACCCAGTAAACCAAAGATTTGACCTTGCGGAACGGTAAAGGTCAGTTGGTGTAACGCATGGATACCGCGGCGACGAAAAATTCCTTCCAGATAGACTTTCTCCAAACTATTGGCCTCAATCGCGAACTCTTTCGACGGACTAAGTGGTTTGAATTCGATGGTTTTCATGGATTTAACTGATCGCAGTATCTTTCTATGCGCAAACGTGCTTCGCCTCAAACACGAATAGTTTATTTCAAATCGATCCAATTGGCGATCATGGTCCCCTAGCTTTACCGATTCAGTCTCAATTGATTCGAATCGACGCGGAAGATATTGGCAGACTGTGGACTTTTCATGAGAAATGAGTTGCTAAATGAACCTCGACGATCCGACTCGGCGACGAATCGAACCCTTGGTACCCATCAGGTGGCGAGTGAAATCGGTTGGTTTAACCGGTTCTATTTGGCCGTGTTAAATACACATTCGAATTGGAATCCATTGCCGCATTGGGTCCAAATTCAAAAAAACCGTTAAACCAACGACGTATTCAAGAACCCGCTCAAACACCCATTTCCTGGCCGGCACAGACTTTCAGGCAGCTCCAGTAACTCTGGCTTTGAATGCAATACCCAAATCAAGTCTCGCTGATTTCAGAAGAAAAGCAACAAAAAAGGGACCGACAAGGCCAGGTCGATTGACGTCGTTTGGATGGCAATAGGCGTACTCGATACCAGGACGACATGCGTAGGACCGGAACGAGAAAATCAAAGAGACGCATCACGATCCTATGGGAGCTAAACCGAGCGATGCCACTTACGGCATCATCCAGATTACGGATGACCCGATGGGGCGGTTAAAATCTTGGAGCGATCAGACTGCGGTCAAACTCTAGTAAACTGAATGGCATTCGCCTGCTGCAGCGCAATTGGCGAGTCCAGATGCAGTCAAGCAGTGCACAGGTACGCAATGGTCTTATCAGTGAAAGAGTGAAACAGCGAGCACGCAAGACTTTTATAGACACGCCAAGGAAACATAGCGCAAAGAATTGCAGCTGATAGAACGACTAAACCTCAACGCGGTCGCGAAAGCAACGTCCCCTAGCGACTCTGCATCCGTTTTTCGCGCAGGTCCAACAGCGACGTAAACAAACATGTCGCCCTTTTCAAACAGGGAAGCCATCGGCATGACGTTGTCATCTTTGCCATAGCAAGGTGGAAAGCACTGCTAAGTTACTAGAAAATGAGCTAGCACACATGGGCGTCCTACCGAAACCAGAGTGAATAAACAGGCAGCGAACTTTATCGTTCAGTTCGTTGAGAGCTCCTTCAATTCCAACGGGGTTTGAATTGAAACCGGACGAAAAATGCATGGAATCCTCGCTAATTGTTGTGGGATACCTCGCAAATCACGATTCCTTCAAGAACGATCTTGCATCGTCACCTCCAAAGTTGTTAGAGTCCCGTCGCAATTTCGTGATTCGAAACTTATTCAATTGATTGTCTGTGCTTCGTTACACCCTCATTTTGTTGATTGGCGTCTTTTTCCTGGCCGGCTGTGCCAAAGGGCCCCTTTGGAAGACGGGCAAATTTGCACCTTGGGCCGTGAGGAAACTTGCCGCGGAAGAACAAATCGCTGAAACCATTTTTTCGAAACGGAAACGTCTACGACAAGCCGTAGCTGCAGCGAAAAATTCATCATTGTCTGCGCAGAATGATGTCGCTGAACAGTTGAGTGAAATTGCCAGGAATGATTCGGTGCTGCTGATGCGAATTGAAGCGATCAAGCTGTTGCCCGAACTGGACTCCAAAGTCGCAATTTCGGCCCTTGAAACTGCGGCGCTCGATTCGGCTCCAGACGCACGGTTAGCGGCGATTAAGGGATTGCAACAATTGGCTGCACCAAGTTCGGCAGCAGTACTCGCACAGTTGGCTGAGCGCGACAGCGAATTGGATGTGCGAATCGCAGCGACCCAAGCACTTTCGGCATTTAATGGAACTCTGGTTTTGCAATCCCTCAACCGGTCTTTGAATGATCGCAACCCCGCCGTACAAACTGTCGCGATTGAGTCCTTGCAAGCTGTTACTGGAACAAAGCTGGCGAAGGATATCAATCAGTGGCAGGAGTATCTTGCCTCGTCGGTCGGTGACAATGAAACGCAAACCGCGAACACCACACCGGTGCCACGATTCAAATAGAATGTTCGACCAATAATTGAATGTCCGCCGTTTGAAGGATGGCCGATGTCACGACGTTTCGGTTGTGACTGATTGGTCAATGTTCCAAATGTTTGAACGTTGATTGAGATTTCCGACCGTCAGTCCAGCTTGCTAATGAACTCCAGAAAAGGTTTGTCAAACTTGTCAATGGCTCCAAAATGTTTTTCGAACAGCGCAATCCGTTCCTCGGGAGTATCGACCTGAAGAGGTGGTTTATTTGACAATTCAATCAAATACGCGACATACTTTTTTGAATGCCGTTTGATTAAGTAAAAATTGATTGCCCAAGCCTCCGCATAGGCGTCGAGTGCTTGCCCGGCGTCGCGAAACCGTTTGTCGTCGACGATCAATGTGTACAATGAATCGCGCGGTCGTTGGCCGTACTTCGCGCGAAAGTGCAGATAGCGCATCCGGTTAATTTTTCCAATCGCTCGCCAGCCAGAGCGGCTGTCCAAATCGGGTGTTTCAAAAAAAACTGCCAATCCTTCGTTGACCCACAACGGAGTGTCCGCCAATCTTTGTTGCATACCGCGATTAAACATGATTTGATGAGTGGCTTCGTGGACAACGGTCGCCACCAGCGCCTCGGAGCCGGGTTGGGATAACATCGCGTTTATTTGGTCCGAATTTCTCAAGTCCCTGACCGACCCAGCTTGCCCTCCGGTCAAATCAAACATTGCGACGCGATTGGTAACCAAGCTGTAATAGGCAACCATGGTGCCCGGATCTTGCCCCAAGTCATTTCTGGTATATCGAATGTAGTTTTCCTTGGAATCAAACAGAATCACACACAGAGGGACGTCGGGATCGGTTAAGGGGATGCCTTTAGTCTTCCAGAAATTCTGAAAACCATTATAGAGTCGTTCGTAAAGCGCCCCGACCCATTTGGCATACGCTTGCGAAGTGTTATAGACAATCACGTAGTTTTTTGTCGTGTGAACTTCGAACCCGGCGGGCAATTCACTCAAAATCTGTGATGCAGCTTCCGATTGGTCCAGGCCCCGAAAAGGTTTGCCGTCGCGGTTTACCTGATCGTACTCGTCTTTGGCTAAGACCCATACGCGTCCATCGTTGGCTCGAAACATCAGGCCACCATCTTGAGCTTCAACCACAATTTCGCCAACCAAGGTTGACTGTAAACCATCACGCGTGAGGAGCAATTCGTCGCCGCGGCACGGGATGGCCCACGTCATGAGCAACCAGCATTTGAGTACCAGGCAGATTCGCAATTGAGCGTTGTGCGCCAAACCGTCGATTTGCATGCGAGGGAATTTATCCATGTTCTCTCCAGGTCTTTCTGTACTCTACATTATAACGTTTCCAAACACCCAGACGTTTCATCACGATGACCCTTGATGAGGTTTGACATAACTGAAAGTCGGGCATCGTCACGTCCGAACAGAAAAGGCGTGCAAGCTTTTCGAGTCTTGTCAAAGTGCAAGCGAAACCGATCGAAATGGCAAACCTTGCCGGCCGAGACAAACGGTGACCCTTGATTTTAACGTTTAGTCGGAAAATTCGGAATAAGTGGCATCGTTGTCTCGATTAGCGTTGAGCTGTCGATTCACCTTAGGGGACTTCCTTCTTGCAATCCTACATTGGGACACGCTGCAGAGGTTGTGGCCGGGCCATACATCTCCGGGGACATCCGACCTCGCGAAGATTCCAAAATGTTCAATTTTCAAATACGTGCATCGCGAAGTCTATGATTGTTTCTGGTATCAGTTTGGCATCCTTTTTCCATTCTTGGTCGCTCAAGCTTTGGGGGTGTTGGGGGGCAGTTACATTCCGGGGGACGCGAGTAGCGGTTGCCGTTTCATTTTCAGTTGGCTTGGTAATTGGCATCTATCCTCCCTTACAGGCGGCCAGACTTAATCCGATGGGAGCGTTGAGGCGCGAGCGACTTCGGTTTCACCGAGTGAACCCTGCCGGTCAAAAATGGCCAATTTTTTTGCCGGTGACCTGCAATGCTTCCAAATCGGTCCAATCGACATTGCTCCGCGCTCCGACGGTTGATTACGGTGGAGTGCGATTGACACGACGCACGATCTTGATCAAAATCGGTGCCATAAATCAGGGGAACATGATGTGTTTTGAACAAGTTTGAAGCGGTTGAGCTTATTTGACCCAAGCGGTCACTTGCTCTTTGGACTCGAAGATCCCCCTTCGATTCAATGGTTCGCCTGGCAGATGGCGCCAGGAGCGCTGTGATCCGATCCTTCACTTGATGGCGTGACGCGGCTGGGCTCTGCCGACAATTCAAGTCTTACGGTGTATTGTATATTTCACGCACCGCGCATCGTTGGGGTTGTTGGTGACCAGCAGCATGGCTGATTTACGGGTGGGGGATCTATTGCAATTGAATGGGCAGTCAGGCCACCCATGCATCGCGCGACGACGGAAATTGTTTTCTAGGTCGCAGGGCTCGATCATTGATCAACGTGCTTCGATTGTAGATTCGGGGCCAAAATTATTGGTGTATAAAAAGGACAATTGATGTCACAGGAATTATCAAGCCTCAAACGACCGCGATGGGGTGAGACGCAACGTCAAGACAATTGGTGGGTCGAACCCTTGGTGGTATTTGGCATGTTGTCTGGATTCATCATTTACGCAACCTGGGCCGCATTTCAAAATGCGCACTTCGAGCACAAAAACTACCTCTCGCCATTTTATTCCCCAGTACTTTGGGGCAATTCACATCACGCCTGGTTTGGCAGTGATCGCCCCTGGTTTTGGCCAGGCTGGTTGGTGTTTTCCCCCGCGTTGCTGATCCTGCCGTTTCCGGCTGGTTTTCGGATGACGTGCTACTATTATCGGGGGGCCTACTATAAAGCATTCTGGGCTGATCCACCCTCCTGTTCCGTGGGCGAGCCTCGCAATAACTACTTGGGTGAACGCTACTTGCCCTTGGTGTTGCAAAACGTCCATCGCTATTTTTTGTATTTTGCCCTGCTTTTTATGTGCTTTCTCAGCTACGACGCGTTTTGCGGGTTCTTCTTTGATGATGATGGTGACGGAAAGTACACGAACATCGGTATTGGCGTGGGGACAATCGTGCTATGCATCAACGTCGTCTTGTTGGGAGGATATACGCTGGGTTGCCATTCGCTACGGCACATTGTTGGCGGCTGGATGAATCGATTTTCGAATGCACCCAAACGCGCCGCTTGCTACAACTGTGTGAGCTGCCTGAATCGTAAACATATGGTCTGGGCCTGGTGCAGCTTGGTTTGGGTAGCGTTTTCAGATATCTATGTGCGGCTCTGTTCAATGGGTATTTTGACGGACTTTCATATTTCCATTATTTAACGTAATCCACGTGGTGGACCGGTTGTAATCACAGGATAATTGATGGCTGAGTTTGAAACGCTTGAATATGATGTGTTGGTAATCGGTGCTGGTGGTGCTGGTTTGCGCGCCGCAATCGAAGCTTCAGCACAACAGGTGTCGGTCGGGCTGGTGTGCAAATCCCTATTGGGAAAAGCGCATACTGTGATGGCTGAAGGGGGAATGGCAGCCGCACTCGCTAATGTGGATGAACGCGATAGTTGGCAAACTCACTTTGCAGATACGATGCGAGGAGGCTACTACCTCAACAATTGGCGAATGGCTCAACTCCATGCACAACAGGCCCCAGAACGGGTCAGAGAACTGGAGGCTTGGGGGGCAGTCTTTGATCGAACACGCGATGGCAAGATCATGCAGCGGAATTTTGGGGGGCACAAACATCCACGCCTTGCCCATGTCGGCGACCGCACCGGACTCGAAATGATCCGCACTCTGCAGGACCACGGCATCCATCAAGGGATCGATATACACATGGAATGCACGGTAACTCGTCTGATTAAGGATGGTCAGCGCGTCGCGGCCGCGTTCGCGTATGAACGAGAACTTGGAAAATTCAAGTTATTTAAAGCGAAGGCCATCGTCCTTGCCACTGGAGGTATTGGCCGCGCCTACAAAATTACCAGCAATTCCTGGGAGTACACCGGGGATGGGCACGCGCTGGCTTTTCTTGCTGGAGCGGACTTGATCGATATGGAATTCGTCCAATTCCATCCAACCGGTATGGTCTGGCCCCCTAGTGTACGAGGTATTCTTGTAACTGAAGGTGTCCGCGGCGAAGGTGGAATCTTAACGAACCGAACCGGTGAACGTTTTATGTTCGGTGATATCCCCGACAATTACAAAAGTTCAACGGCCGACAATCCGGAAGAGGGTTGGAAATATGTCACAAAATCGGACCGTTCAGCACGACGCCCTCCAGAATTGCTCACCCGCGATCATGTTGCAAGATGCATCATGCGTGAAGTCCGCGAAGGACGGGGTAGTCCTCATGGCGGTGTTTTTCTAGATATCGCCTGGATCAAAGAAAAAATTCCCAACGCTGAGGAGCACATCAAGAAAAAGCTTCCGAGCATGTATCATCAGTTTAAAGAATTGGCTGGAATCGACATCACCAAAGAACCGATGGAGGTCGGTCCGACCACCCACTACGTGATGGGTGGGATTCGAGTCGACGGCGATACCCAGATGTCCACCGTCCCTGGCCTGTTTGCCGCTGGCGAGTGTGCTGCCGGTCTGCACGGCGCCAATCGACTCGGGGGAAATTCCCTTTCCGATCTAATTGTATTCGGAAAACTTGCTGGCGAATGCGCGGCAACATATGCGAGGGGAAACGAGGCGTCTGATGTATCCGATTCCGCAGTTCACGCCGCCGTAAAGGAGGCGTTGGCACCGTTGGATGAAAGTCGTTCGCATGACGGTGGTAGCGCCTATCAAATCCAACATGAGTTGCAGGATCTAATGCAGGAAAAGGTGGGGATTATCCGGAACGAAACAGAAATGACCGATGCCATAAATGGCATTGAAGCCCTCAAACAACGAGCCGCAGTCGTTGGCACCCCTGGCAATCGTCAGTTTAATCCTGGTTGGCACACGGCATTGGACTTGGCGAATTTGCTTCTGGTTTCCGAAGCGGTCGCTCGGTCAGCCATCGCGCGTAAAGAGAGTCGAGGGGGTCATACGCGAGAAGACTATCGCGAGAAAGATGATGCATTCGGGAATGTCAATACCGTGCTGCGTTTAGGACCTGATGGGAAGATGCAAGTTACTCAGGAACCAATCCCGCCAATCCCAGAAAAATTGAAAAAAATCATCGAGGATCATAAATAATGGCAGTCACCTCCTTTAAAATCTGGCGCGGCGATAAACAGCATGGCGAATTCCAGGAATATCACACGGATATCACCGAGGGGATGGTCGTTCTGGACGCTGTCCATCAAATCCAGGCTGAAGGCGCAGGCGATTTGGCCGTGCGTTGGAATTGCAAGGCGGGGAAGTGCGGTTCCTGCTCTGCAGAAGTTAACGGTAAGCCGAAACTGATGTGCATGACCCGTCTCAGCGATATCAATACCGACCAGCCTGTCACGATCGAACCGATGCGCGCGTTTCCAATCATGAAAGACCTGGTGACTGATGTCTCATGGAACTTCCGCGTCAAAAAGAAAATCAAACCGTTCAAACCGCGGAAACCCGACAATGCCGATGGCAGTTGGACGATGAAACAACAGGACGTTGAGCGAGTCCAGGAATTTCGCAAATGCATCGAATGTTTTCTGTGCCAGGATGTGTGCCATGTCTTGCGTGACCACCACAAACACGAGGATTTCGCCGGCCCAAGGTACTTTGTTTACAATGCCGCACTGGAAATGCACCCACTCGATACCGAAGACCGTATCGCCGACTTGAAAAAATCTAATGGGATTGGCTATTGCAACATTACCAAGTGTTGCACCAAAGTCTGTCCTGAACACATTACCATTACCGACAACGCCATCATTCCGCTGAAAGAAAGAGTCGTTGACGAGTTCTACGATCCATTAAAGCGGCTATTCAATATTTTCGTTCCCAAGAAGAAAAAGAAATGATTCGGTGAAACTCAAGCCGCTGAGAAAGGATGCAATCCCGTTGGCAATGGAAAAGGCCAGGCATTATCGGTTGCTAAACGAACCCATCGACGCCGAGAGTATTGGTCGAGATATTTTGGAGGTCGAACCATCGCATCAAGAGGCAATTAAAACACTAATTCTAGCCGTGGCCGATCAGTTTGTGGGGGGCTCACAGCGAGTCCGAGAGGCTAGATGTTATTTGGATCAGATTGATTCGGAATTCGATCGGTTGTACTCCGCAGGTTTGATTCTGGAGCGAGTAGGTAAATCCTATCTCTCGCAAAAATACACCCGATAGTCTGTACGCAGCCTTTGATCGATTGACTCAGGCGATGGAAAAATTCGAACAAGCAGAATCTGTCAGCAATGGCGACAACGATGATGCGATTCTACGGTGGAACTCCTGTGCACGGATCATTGCCACCCATAACTTGCAGCTGAACTCCAGCGAAGACTATGTCGCCTACGGTGACTGACGGGAACATCCGGTGGGTTGCAACAGTTTTCGGTCATGCGTTTTATTCGCATTGCTTATCCGATTGAATTCGTAGTATACCGCAGGTGGTATGATGGCGCCGGCTTTTCGACTGGACCTGCTGCTTGAAAAGCCCGTCCCAGAAGTTAGCAGGTGGCGTTCTTCGATCATTCAAACCCACATCAGCAGGACAATACTGAGTTCGCAGTCCATGGTCAATGTCGACGTATCATTTCACGACACACCGCGCCGATGGGAACGACAACGGCATTCTCATTTCTCCCGAAGGGTTGGGGATTTCGTGACTTTGGATAAACAACGCTTCGGTCGCTCGCTTGCCGCCGAGCGTCGTTATCCGTAATCACCCGGTTCCCATTCGCATCATGCAAATTACCGACGAACGGATGGCTGAACGGACAATCAGACCTCCAGATTAAACAGCTCGCTATCGCAATCCTGCAGGCTGGTGGGCCATGACCGGTAACGCGCGTTCATTGACGGTAAATAGTCCCCAAACTGGCATATGATCGGAAACAAGTAAGGCATGCTCCATCGTCAGATTATATCTTGAAATGATGTCCAACACGCCGCCGCCAACGTATTCCGTTGTGAGTCGTCGATCAAACACGATATTGTCGAGATTTCGTGTGCCGCGTGTGTTTGTGGCTAGGGTTGGTGGGACTGCAAATGCGATCCCTTCACGTTCTCCCAGATCGCCAAATTTATTGGGATCAGCATTAAAGTCACCCACCAAAATAATATCATCTTCCCACGGGTGGTTTTTCCGAATCAGGTCATAAAACTGATTCAGGGCAGTTAACTCATCTGGAACTTCATCCGGGTCGGTATGCGTATTGACCAGAATAAATGAAAATGGCTGGTAACCATTGTTAATTCGAGTGCGAAAGGAGGACACCATGGGTTCTCGATGCATCCGATCGTCGGGGTCGGGAACCAGATAACCTGGGTCCGTCAATTCAATGCGAGTTGTGTCATAGATGTAAGCGTATTGTTCCTTGCTTACGGTGCGTCCCTGCCGTGCTCCAATGACGTAGCTGTATCGAGCGCCGGTTTGATTGATGACCTGTACAAAGTAGGGGATCAACTCCTGGTTTTGGGCCCGAATTTCCTGGATCGCAATGACATCAAACTGTCGAACAATGTCCGCAAGGATGGCGACAACTTCTGGCTTGTTGATCTTGGATTCTCCGAATACCTGAATGTTGAACGAGCCGATCGCGATCAAGTTCTCAGTGCGCGCAAATTCAACATTGTAGACCGGCGGCTCGGGCGCATGTGCCGTTGGCGTGGTAACTTGCGGTTGAGTCTTCGGCAAGTCGAGCTTTGGCAATGTGCCGGGATCGAATGAAAGAAAGTCGATTCCGAATGTGGCGAACACCCACAACAGAATGACGCTGACCAACAATTTTCCGCCATGTGCAAACATGTCGCGCCTCCTTGCGCCAATAAAAATCCGACGAACGATACTGAATGGATTGAGGCGTGGCCAGATCGAGTCTTTCCCGCTAGCATCAAAAAACGCCAGGCGAAATCGCTGGCGTTTTTGATTCTAAATCGCGGAGTGTCAACCATTGATTGGACGACAACCGGTCTACCATCCGATCGTCGGTGGGTTCTTCATCAGGAAGTCGCGAGGTCCTCGCGTGGTATAGTAAGGATACGCATACTGTGGTGATGGATTACCGTGGGGGCCTTGGAAATCAGGCGTATGTGGTTTGGTTCCGCCGTAGGGATTCTGGCATTGGCCACAGAGTCGGCCACCAATTCCACAGCCACCACGTCCGCAGCCTGCCGATGCGACCCTCGCATGTCGCTTGCCGCCGATGCCTAGGCCGAATAAACCATTGCCGCCGATGCCACTGCCGAAACCTCGGCTGCCACCATCACCATAGCCATTGCTACCCATGCCATGTCCCATTCCGTAACCACTGCTACCCATGCCTTGTCCCATTCCGTAACCACTGTTACCCATGCCTTGTCCCATTCCGTAACCACTGTTACCCATGCCTTGTCCAATGCCGTGACCACTGTTACCCACGCCATGTCCCATTCCGTAACCGCTGTTACCCATGCCTTGTCTAATGCCGTGACCACCGTTACGAATGCCATGTCCCATTCCGTAACCGCTGTTACCCATGCCTTGTCCAATGCCGTGACCACCGTTACCCATGCCATGTGCAATGCCGCGACCTCCACGACCCGCGTCGAGTCCTGTCCCGTCACCCCCCGTGTAGGCCTCACTATATCCATGGTCGAATCCGGAATCTCCGATGCTTGACGTGGAACCACTATCATCTGACAGGGCGTTACCGGCAATCGAGCCGTTGTGAGTTCCGATTGAGCCGCAACCACAGTCGCCGTTACTCGTTCCAGTGCATCCGTCGCTGCACGCAGTCCGATGGCCAAGTCGTCGTGTTGAGATTAAACCGGCGCCACCACTGTGCTGTCCCAGACCGTGTAGTCCCAGACGACGGCAGTCACCATCGCGGCAGTCACCTTGGTTACAGTCACCACCGCAGTGATAGTGATCACGTCCATAGGCTGCGATTCCTGGGCGTGCAAGTAGGCCGTGGCCCCCCGTTCCCAACTTGCGTTGGGCGCACAAATTCAATTGTCGTGGGATAATGAACCCAGGAGGCTCGCAACACGCTTGACTTTCACACGAATTCAAGTCATGCATCAATCCCCCCAATCGATGTCCATCACAACCGTGATGTCCACCTCCACCGTAGCCAAATCCGTGACCGCCGGTAGGGCAGGTCGCACAGCAACCTGAAAAGCAGCAAGCCATAACGATGGCGGCGCACGCCAGCATTTGAGTACGCATTTTAAATTTCCCTTGATTAAGAACTGGGTCCGTCCAATTTTGTAGATTACGGGTCGGCTTCACCTTGATTTTCCGGGGAGTCGCGAAGCCAAAACCGAAAATCGGATTAACCCGATCGCCGGCTATATCGTTCATCGTCCTAAAAATTCGGAAAATTAAACCAAACAGCATAGTTAGCATGGCAAAAATAAAACGATCTGAAGGCGCAATCGGAATTGTCCGCATAGACTTCGCAATCCGCAAAGTTTAACACGCTGAGTCCGGGTCCGGAGTTAGAATTGCTTATCTTGCAAGCGACTGTGCCGCTCCGGGCCGAAGCCGTTTTCTTTTCAGCCAGTGGAAATAAGGACCACCTAACGTCCGTCGTCGTTTTCAATGGTCGTGACCGTTCAATCAATGGGCCTCAACCTGTCACGTTCATCGGGGTCATCAGCGTCTTCGGAACTGGTTGTCGATGACGGTCTATTGGATGGCGATTCGACAACAACCAGCGGTTGCACAATTTCCGAATCAAACTGGAATCCCATGTGTTGCAGCAGTGGCAACAATTGCTGCTTAAAATAGTCAGGATTGTCTTGAACCAGTTGGCTGAACGATTCCGCCTTCAGTGCCTTGACGTGAAAGCCGCGAATATCGTGAAGCGTAACTCTCTCTTTTCGTTGCAACAAACTGATCAGAATATCCTGCGATTCACAGAAAAAATTGATCGACAATCGATCAGCCGTATCACTGAGGGACAAAATCCGCTGAGGTCCAGCGAGTTCTTCGATATAGAAATGAAACGGACGACGGTCAATTTCGACAGCTGATTGCCCGTTATCTTCTGTGTTTTCCCTGGTCGGAAGGCGGCGGGCACTACGTTGCCTCGCATTTCCAAGCATATTTAATCTGGCGCGAACGTTGGAGGTTGTAAAGGCAAGGGCGCGATCCGAGTGCCTGGAAGTGTCGTAATTGTCGATGAAGTCATCTGACGAACCGTCCAAATCCTCCAACATCAACTCAAACAAAATGGTCGCATGACTTGTTTGCCTGGTTGTGGTGCGACCCCCTTCGTCGAACCATGACTTGGGGATATTGCGAGCCGAGAACTCCTGACGTAGTTCCTCGGTTAACTCGGTTACGGATTTGTTGCCAAAAGGCTGTGCCCAATGTTCTCGATCCACTTGCAGTTGATGGTCCACGATTCGCAGCCGGATCAACTTTGACGTATGAGGATTGGCAGTACCAAGTTCACCTTCTGAGTGAAGGCTGGAGAGTTCAACTGCGGTGTTCGCTGGTTCAGCGGCCATCCTCGCGTCGTTTGGCGTGGCATGGAAGGGATGTGTCGCAACCCATTCAGGCCATGCGGGCTGATCCGGAGAAATATCGCGCTGGGTTAATTGTCGAAAACGCGAAATCACCTGGTTCCGGACGTCCGGTTCCAGCTCGGTATCGAGCAACCACTCAAGGTAGTCGGCATCATCGAGAAGCTTGGATGAATGCACGAAATTAAACATCTCGAACTCTTCCTCCTTTGCATGACTGAACAAAATCATCCGCGCTCGAATCCGAGATTCCGCAGGAAGTTTTGAGTCAAAAATCAGACGCACCAACAATTCTTCGTTCTCGAGAAATTTCTCGTGCAGAGTTCCAGTGGCCGCCTCTCGATCCTCAAACGATTCCACATGCAACTCAGCGGCGATTTCTGCGATGCGATCGACCTTCTGTTCGTCAAGTGATTTGAATTGATCCAAGACGCAAAGGCGCACCTTATCGTGATAGGGATACATCAAATCACCAAACCCAAAGTCTCTCATCGCGGGCAGCAAGCGGTCCCGGGTAAATTGCCGATGGCGACGAGCAAACGCAACAAAATCATCCCCGGCGGTACTGAACACATTGGTCCCCGATACCTCTTGAACGAAGAACTGCTTAGTTGGCAACTGTCCAAAACGAAATAAATAGTCCTGATCGGGCGAGCGAACCGTCGCTTTAAAGCCACCCTGCTCGTCGGTTGAAATTTCCAGTGAACGATAGGGCTTGGTTAATTCCCGCATTGCGATCACCGATCGGTAACCCGACTTTCCGCGCCTTTCGCGATTGAAATATCCCGTTAACCTGGAGTCGCCAAAACTCAGCCGAAATTCCTCCGCACCATACTGTGATCCATAGCCATAGCCATATTCTTCGCGAATGTCGTCGATGGGGTATTCCCCTTCCTCGTACGACCTTGGGAAGTTCGTCTCGAGTCTCCCGTTGATCCACCGTAAATTGACGAGCTGGCTAATCGGTCCCGATATTTTTTGAATCGGGCCTGTAAGTGTCAATGGATCGGCTTGCGGTTCATCAGGTTCATTTTCAATCCGTGCCAAACAGAACGATGCGCTCGATAAACTAAAGAAAACGGCAACGATGATCGTAACCAGCGAGACGAACTGACGTTTAATAATTAGAATAAGACGGAATTTCATCAGTTGGTTTTCTGGAAATTAAAAACATGGCTACCCGTCGCCTATTTTTCCATCATTTTCAGTCTATTTTAGCTTACCGCTTTTTGCAAACGCTCCACGTCATGAAGAACATTTGCCTTACAGTGTTAATTAGGGGTAAAATAATTGGATCCAATCAGACCGGGATCAGTTTTCCCAACAGTTGCGCGTCGCTTGCCGTTGTAACAGATTAACCCGAAAAAGCCGCGGTGACTCGAGGCTGCTCGGAGTGTTGAACGACGCGTTGCACGTTTTTCCGCATCGGCCATCGTCGATGCGAAGCGATTCGAGGTATGGTGCCTCTGACTTCGCTTACTGAAATTTTTACTTTGAACCAAGAATTGTCTAGAATAATTCGGCTAGATGTTCCAGGAATTTATGACGCAAATTAACATCAGTAGACAAATTGCGGCGCCTCGTGAACTTGTATTCGAGGTTTGCAGCGATTTTCCGAACGCTGCGGAGACGATCGCGGCCATCAATCGTATCGAGATGTTGACGGAGGGACCGGTCGGATTGGGAACACGGTTCAAGGAATCACGGACCCTATTTGGTCGCGAAGCAACCGAAGAGATGGAGGTGATCGAATTTGTTCCACCTCAGCAATATACGCTTGGGGCAAACACGATGGGTGCTCGATTCGAAACGACATTTCGATTTACCGACGAGGGGCACGAAACACAAGTTGAGATTCAGATGCAAGTCACACCGGAAAGCCTGTTCTCGAAAATCATGTCTCCTCTGAACAAAGTCATGATGGGTTCAATTAAAAAGTTTATCGAAAGCGATTTGGATTCGATCGAAAGCGCGGTAAAACAGAGGCTTAGTCTCAGGTCCTGACGAGATTCTCCGCAATGCCACGCCGCAGCAAGTCCAAGTCAGAATGATTTGATTCAACTCCTCTTGACCAGAACATAATACAAAAGCGACAGTAACGGATTTCACATCAATCAATCGAATGCACCGCATGAACAGGAAGGTTTCCAAAACGGAATCGGTATCGATTTGGCGCTGGTATCGGTGGCAGACGCGTTGGAGCACCCTCCTGTTCTTCGGAATCATTCTGGGAGGTCAAATCGCTTGGGGGCGATTGGAATCCGGCTGGCGACAGGATGTTTCGGTCGTTTCAAGGGGGACGACATCAGGGACAGTCCAGTCGATTCGTCGCGGACAATTGGTGCTCCTCGACGAGAATGGGGCGCGGCAAGCATTTAAATTTCAACAGGGAGCCACCGGCTTAATCGGCGTCGATGGGGGGCGGGCGATCATCAACGCTCCGGCAACGATCCGCGTCCACGGAAGTATGCCGACGTCCGTTCTGCAACCCGGGGCAGTCATTCAAACGTCCGTCGAACTGAATCGTGCCGGGAAATGTTCCAACCCTGTCGCAGAAATGCGGCTGGTGGATTTGGACACATCATTGAGCGTGTTGGTCGAGAACCCCAACGAAGCCACAGCCGTATCGAACAACAACCCCTTTACAGCCAAATTGGTTGCCCGGGTCGTTGCTTCCAGCCGCAACTCAATTCAGGTGGAGATACCCGAGAACAATTGGATTTCTAAAACTAAAATCCAACTTCCGGTTGATGGGCAGTCGTCGGTACTGATTTCGGAAGACGATCTCTACTTTGTGCAGTCCAATGACATTGTGACGATGTGTCGATTCGGCGAGTTGACCACCGGCGATCGTATCGTGATCGAGATCGAGGTGGAATTGCTCCCGCGTGCAACGCTCGTTTCTGGTTCGTTGGACAAACGGTTGCAACTTCAATTTGCGCAGTTTTCCAATGAGTCGCATGCGAAACCACGCGTCGAACGTTCGAAAAATTTTCTTTTACAAACCGATATTTCCGATCGCCGTGCGCAAATACTACTCGCAAAACTGGAAACGATGGTGGAGTTGATTGGCGCTTATTACCGCAGTCCACCGAAACAATTGATCGAGTGTTACGTCATCGAAGACCTTGATCGCTGGCCCGCAAATCAGTTCGATGAAGACGTGCGTACCGTGATAAGTGCAAGAGAGGGATTTACCGTCACCGCCATTCGAGGCAATGACCGTAAATCAATTGTTTATTCCCATGCCGACGACACGATCGTGCAACATGAAGCCGTACATGCTTACTGCGCGCAGACTTTTGGTGCGACCGGCCCTTATTGGTATGCCGAAGGGATGGCCGAACTTGGCAAGTATTGGAAGCCCGACGTTCGACATGTCACGGTACATTCTGCCGTGATCGAATATTTGAGAGTCGGCGAGCCTATGGCGTTGGAACGGCTGATTAGTGATCAACGAGTCGTTGCGGTCGGATGGCAGGACTATGCATGGCGTTGGGCGGTATGTCATTTCCTGGCCAACAACCCTAACTATGCAACACGGTTTAAAACGCTGGGCTTTAACTTGATGAGCCCGCAGCGAGAAGATTCGTTCGCAGCCGCATTTCATGAACAGGCCCATGAACTGCGATTCGAGTTTGAGTTTTTCATTAAGCATCTACAAAACGGTTTGCGAGTCGACTTGATCGCCTGGAACTGGGATAAGAAACCCAAAACGATTGCCGGGTCACGCACGAATAAATGCAAGGTTCAAGCCGATTCAGGTTGGCAACCCTCTGGTCTAACTGTCGACGCCGACAGACGTTATCATGTTAAGTCTTCCGGGCGTTGGCAGACGGGCGTTGATTCGCCATCTGTCGACGCTGATGGCGCACCGGATGGAAATGGCCAGTTGATGGGTGTCATCTTCGATAACTTTCGCTTAAGCGAACCGTTCGAGTTGGGTACGGATTGCGAGGTCACATTCCCTGCAAGTGGCCACCTGTTGTTACGCTGCAAGGACGATTGGGCGGAATTGGATGATAATCAAGGGGAGCTCAATGTCGAAATTGGTTTGGCAAAGTAGTTTGTGCGATACGATTCGCCCAGGGAATGTCGCAGGGCTCAATAGATTCTTGTCTCAAATTCCGTTTGCGATCAGCGTGGGATACGGGAACTGATAATCTTGCTAGAGGCTGGATCACACGATGAGGATTTATATGAAGACGGTTGGACTGGTTTGCGTTGCTGCGTTCGCGATGTCCGCGTCAGCCTTACTGACGTTGTCGCATGCGTTGCAACAGGATCAAAATTCGACACGCAAGATACGCGTGCAGCCTTCCGAGTATGCTGCCCAAGTTGGCTCGGCAATCAACTGGCGAGATTCTCTGGATCAAGCTCGGATTGAAGCCGCCCAATCCGGAAAACCCATCTTCTGGTACGTCCCGACGATTCAAGGAACATTTATGGATCGCAAACCAGTGATCGATCGGTACATGCTGGCCGGTCCGTTTTCCTGGCCACCGATCATCCAATTGATTAATGAAAACTTCATCCCACTCAATGCGCAAGCTACTGGGCGAGTGCAGCATGAATATGGACTGGAGCCTTACCGTTTTGTCGAGCCTGGTTTCGTTTTGCTCAGTCCTCAAGGGGACAAAATCGTTGCCATCGATCAACTGACAACTTTGAATCCGACATGGTTCGAAAAACTCGTACGCCAAGCGTTGGAGATCCCTGAACCCGAACAAGTCGTTCGTGGCGGACTCGATGTTGCCTGGAATGAATTTCGAAGCGGAAACTACTCGTTCGATGAGCAATCCATCCAGGCGCCCGAAGCAGACGCGGCCGAGAAAATTCTGCTCCAGGGCTGTTTTTTGTTTCGGAGAGGCCAACACGATCAAGCTCAAAAAGTGTGGCAAACTGCCCAGACGATTCAACCTTCCCATCCGCTTGCATGGAAGGCCGCGGCCGAAGCCGAGGGTTGGGGCCCGTTCGTTCGCGGCTTCGAAGTTCATCGATCACTCCCTGAAGCAGCCTATCGGGCAGGGTTGGAATCGCGCGGAAGTGCGGCACCACATCCGCTGTACAGTGAACAGGAGTTATGGGAAAGATCGGTTGATTATCTGCTCGCCATGCAGAGGGACAACGGAGGTTGGTTTGATTCGGACTACGACTACGGCGGAACAGACAGTCTGCCCAATGTCTATGTCGCGGTCACGTCATTGTGTGGCAGTGCGTTGATTGAGGCCTTGGATCGCCTGCCAAACCATCGCGACAAATTGATTGATGCCATTAACCGTGCTGGCGAGTATGTGATTGAACCGAACCACATTAACTATTTCGATCGAGATGAAATTCTTTGGGCTCACGCCTATCGCATACGATTCTTGACCCGGTTAATCGACACGCTTCATCCAGATCATGAACGGTTTCGAGCAGGTTTGAATCGAGCTGTCGAAGACATTCATTCAGTGCAAACCTTGACCGGAAGTTGGTATCATGAGTATGCGAATCCCTTTGTCACGGCAACCGCGTTGACGGCATTAAAGGCCGCAGAATCGATTGGTGCGACTTCCAAGCAGGAACACGTGCGAAAAGGGCTGGAGGCGCTCGCCAAAGATCGATATGACAATGGTGCATTCCCCTACTCTGGTCGTGGCAAAGGGCATCCGGAAAGCCAGCAAAGTGGTGACGGAAAAATACCTCAAAGTGCCGGTCGCATGCCCCTCTGCGAACTTGCCCTTTATCAGTGGGGAGGCTCAAGCGATGAACGATTGCAGTTCGCGTTGGAGTCCGCCTTTGAGTTTCACGAGCACCTGCAGGCGGGTTATAAATACGATAATCACACCTCAACCATGGCCTACGGGGGTTTCTTTTTTTGGTATGATATGCATGGTCGGAGCGAAGCGATTTCTTACATCCGCAACGATTCGTTGCGGAGTCAATTGATTACACAGCAGCGTGAACAGATTTTGCGGTTGCCCGAACTCGACGGGTGTTTTGTGGATTCGCACGAGTTAGGACGATGTTACGGAACCGCTCTGGCGCTGAAGTGTTTGGCATTTCTTGACCGAGCAACCGGCGGCCCATCGCAATCAAGCGACTGATTGTGTGAAGTCAATTCCGGCCTTGGGGACCATCGCATCGCACGTCGCCGAAAAACCGGCTGTTCACCCGGGAGCTGAAGTCCGCTTGGGACACCCCTCCCGCAAATCATGTCGTCCTATGGAAGCCCTGTCCCTAAACACAGGATACGTGTGTCGACAAAACATCGCTGGCCCCTTCCGAAATCTCGCACCTTCAATCTTTTAACGGAGCCAAGACAAATGATAGGCAAAA
This sequence comes from Pirellulaceae bacterium, assembly GCA_041748315.1. Lineage (GTDB taxonomy): Bacteria > Planctomycetota > Planctomycetia > Pirellulales > Pirellulaceae > CALMEE01. The sequence goes on along the minus strand of JBGTDM010000126.1, from coordinate 10,317 downwards.
AACCAGTGAACTCTCGATCGAGTCTGCTCTGGAAGGGGTTTAACGACTTGCCTTGGAAGCGATGAAAAATGGCAGCGATGAAAACCGAGTGGAGACGGTTTGGAATCAACCCTAGGAAAACACGGAGGACCTTCGTCGTTAAACCTTGTCAAGTGATGGACAGTTTGCGAGAATCCAGGTCGATGGTCACAAATCACCCTTTTGATTTCGGAACAACGGGTCGTGAGCTGCACATGAATAACGCGGGTTTCGCTGGCGATTGCGGCCATACTGCTACTCAACCGGTGCCGCGGACTAGCCAACCTGAGGTAGAGTGTCGTTGATATTTCAATCGAAGCGTCATCGTTGTTGTGTGAATGCGCGTTTTTATTAGATGGGGCGAGCAGCAAGATGTTGGCTCCCGGTGATTTGAACGCGGACGGTATCGCTGACTTGATTGTGGGTTACGAAAGGCGCGAGGGCGACGTTTACTCGCAGTGTAAAGTGGCCGCGTATTCCGGAGCCGACGGAGCACAAATTTGGCAAGTCATATCCCGTCCCGACGCGAATGATCAAGATATCGACCTGTTGTGGAAAGCTAAGACTTATACTTGACATCGACGGAGATGGTGTTTCCGACGTTGTCGCGAACCGGGGAAATATGGATGTCTTTCGCAAACTCAACGAAAAATATCAACTCGAAATGAAATTTGAAAGTGTGCCTGATTGATGCCAGCGATTTGGCTTGCGTTTTCCAGAACTTTAAGCGCGGTGGCAGATTGGCGCGGGCGAGTGCAGCCGATCCACCGGATTTTTGTGTGATCCTCCCAACGTGGTGTTACCGCTAACTACGATGATGAATGAAAATCAGGGGACTGTCGAGTGTCAGGTTGATGTGCACCCTTGCCAAATGCCAAGGATACGGGAAGACCAGGTCGCGGTCATTGGGTGATGACTCTTTAAAGTCAACGGAGATAAACCAAATTTTAAACACATCAAAAATACGTGAATACTAACTCTAAAACGATTTACTAAGGAGAATCAACAGTGAAACGACAATTTGGACTGAATATCGCCAGATGGTGGGTGCTGGGAATTTTTGGATTTTCGGCGGCGCTTGTCCCTCCGATGGTCTCGTCCGCTCAATCGGACAAACAAGACTCCGTCGAGACGCGCCTGTATAAAGGGTTTTCCGGTTACTCTCGAACCGTGACTTCACAAGTTAAAGAAGCACAGCAATGGTTCGACCAGGGGATTCAGTTGTTGTACGGATATAACCATGACGAGGCGATCCGATCGTTTGAAAAGGCCGCGGAAATTGACCCCAGTTGTGCGATGGCATGGTGGGGAAGTGCCTACGCGCGGGGCTTGCATATCAACAATCCGGAAATGACCGAAGAGCAAAGTCGCTTGGCACGCGAGGCTGCCGACAAGGCTTTGGCCGCATTGGACAATGAGTCGGCGGTGGAACACGCGCTGATTCACGCGGTCAGCCAACGTTATCAATGGCCGGCCCCCGAGGATCGATCCCCGTTGGATCAAGCGTACGCCGACGCCATGGAGCAGGCTTGGCACCAATTTCCCAAGGATGCGGATGTCGGCGCCTTGTACGCCGAGTCGCTGATGAACTTGCAACCGTGGGATTTGTGGACTGGATCGGGCACGCCCAAGGGGCGAGCGTTGGAGATCGCCGCAGTCTTAGAAAAGACGATCGCCGAACATCCCAATCATCCCGGCGCGAATCACCTTTACATTCACGCGATTGAGGCTTCGCCGTGGCCCGAGTTGGGTTTGCCAGCGGCCGAGCGACTTCAGACTCTGGTTCCTGGTTCGGGGCATCTCGTCCATATGCCGTCCCACATTTTTATTCGCGTGGGCCGTTATGCCGACGCGGCAGCCGCCAACGAGCGGGCCATTATTGCGGATGAGGCCTATTTCGCGCTCGCTCCATCGCCAGATTTCTATAGCGTCTACTTCCTGCACAATGTCCATTTTCTGGCGTACGCCGCGATGATGGAGGGGCGATTTGAAACGGCATTGGCTGCGGCGCGAAAAATTGAACAGCAGATTCCCGCTTCCTTTCTAAAGGAATACGTTACCCTGGCAGACGGCTTCATGCCCACCACTCTTCACGTATTAATTCGTTTCGGCAAATGGGAGGATATTTTAGATGAGTCTGAACCAGACGACTGGAGGTTGTTGAGCCGTGCGCAAAGGCATTTCGCTCGGTGTGTGGCGTTGGCGAATTTGGGACGCCACACAGAGGCACAGGCCGAACTCGAGTTACTCGACCAAGTTGCCCCGCATTTGACCGAGGAGTGGTTGATGGGACACAACCTGGCGTCAGACGTGGTTGCCATTGCCCGGGCTATGGCCGAAGGGGAAATGGCCTTTCATCAAGGTGATCGCGAGCAAGCCTACGAGCGGCTGCGCTATGCAGTGAGTTTGGAAGAGCAATTGGCTTACGACGAACCACCGGGATGGATGCAGCCGGTGCGGCACGCGCTCGGCGCGTTGTTGCTGGCTGGCGATCGGCCTACCGAAGCGGAAACCGTCTACCGAGCCGACTTGCAACGGCATCCCAACAACGCCTGGTCGCTATTGGGCTTGCAGCAGTCGTTGCAACGTCAAGATAAATCGAGTGAAGCAGAAGCGATGTCGGAACATGTAACAGCTGCTTGGTCCCGCGCCGATGTCGTGCCGATAGCCAGTTGCTATTGCCATCCCGATGCACAGAAACAAGCGGCAGGTAAGTAATCATCGATCTCACTTTTTTTCGAATCGGTGCTGCGTTCGAGTTTGTTACTGCTCGACAACAGTGAAATGAATGAGCGGCCGTTCAATCGCTAATCGCCGGCGGTTTGATGGATTGTCCGTGCGTCTTCGCTTACCATCTGCCGGTTAGTGGCTGATAATCAGGGCCGAAATGGGCTGCACTTTGGCGGCTGATCTCAGCCACGAACCCGAATGCAATACTGACCGAAGCGGAAGTGTTACCAAGGCACTGTTGGCACTTTCAGTTGCCAGCGCGGAGGGAAGCAGACGCGTCCAATGCGTTGCGCTGTCGCGCGAGTTCATAACAGACGATTGCGGCAGTTGCCGAAAGGTTCAGGCTATCTACGATTCCGCGCATTGGTATTCGAATTGGTGTGATGACCTCTGAGTCCCATGCGGCATCTAATCCTGCGGCTTCATTACCCAATACAATTGCCGACGACCGGCAGAAATCAACTTCATCATAGGTCAACTTTCCGTCCACACGAGTCGAAAATACGTTGACGTCGTTGCGTTGTAACCAGGCAAAAATCGTGGCGGATCGGTCGCAGACGATCGGTACCGAGAAAACCGTGCCCAAGCTCGCTCGAATGCAATTCGGGTGAAAGGGATCACAGATTGGATCAGCGACCCAAACTGCATCAAACCCAGCTCCATCCGCCGAGCGTACCACTGCCCCCAGGTTCCCAGGCTTCTCAATGGATTGCAAAACGACAATCGCGAGCTGCCTCTTGTTGTTAAACCCCTCGCGTAAACTCGTCAATGTGGTTTGGGGGCGTTCTGCAACGGCAATGATGCCTTCGTGTCGATCACCGTACGAAAGTTTTAGGAACAGGTTCTCAGCGAGAACACAACCCCGCTCTGCGAGGTTTCCCGGATGATTCTGAAGCCATTTATCAAGCTCATTATCGTTGTATCCTTCGCAAAGAAAGAGGTCAATGATCTGAACACTCGACTCGCAAGCTCGACGAATCTCTCGCTCGCCAAAAATGATGATCCGATCTTGAAGTTTACGGCCTCGACTGGTGTTCAGTTTTAACGCTGCTTTATATCGAGGGTTGTGGAGACTGGTTATGAGTTCCATCGAAGTTGGATTCCGGATTGTTGGGATGAGAGAAAAAGGGATCAGGTAAATCGATCGGCTCACGCATTCTCGATGCTGCACCCATTCATGGGACGACACATTTGCCTGGCGAGACTTCGGCAGCAGACGAGTGTTTGTCTGTCGATATCCTTGCCGAACGATGCTAGCTAAGTCCGCCGCTACTCATTGCATCCGTATCCGCGTGCCGGCAGACGACAGAATTTACCGTTGCATCAACCATGTGACATTTTAGGTGGATTAATTGGTGTTACTGTGGAATTTCTGGAAATTCGAGCCGATTCCACACTCCGTAACGCAAATTGAAAAAAAACGCCTTTTATGATTTAACGTCAACCGGTATGAACAGAAAAATATCGAGGCAACGCATGTTGCTTTTTTTGAGAATGGGTGTCAATGATAAATCGGTCGCGTGGTTTAGTGACAAACCGATAGAGATGGAGATCACCCAAATCCGGCACGGATATCTTAAACCGTCAAAGATACCGTATGGGGAAAGATCGAGATATTGACCGACGATTAAAGATCTTGGCTGGTGTCGCGCCTTCAGTTGCCAGATTAAGGTAAAACGTCCGATATAGCTAATAATCAGGGATCTGCAGGTGAAGCGATTGTTAAAACTGGGAACTCCTTGAGCCCCTGTCGAATAAACCGTTTGAAATCATCTGGGATTCGCGCCGTGGACGAGTTCCGTACAATATGGAACATGGGTAATTTGCTAACGCTTTGGCAAAACAGGAAGTTTAAATGATAACGGCTAAAAATCAATCAACGAGCAGGAACTGTCACCGTCTCCGGCAACCTGTATTGAGACTTCGGCGTGTTCCGCTAAGGATCAGTTGCTTTATCGCCTTGATGTGCGTTATCTGGCCCGTTTTGGTTGCAGACGACTATTTTGTGAACAATGAGACGGGAGACAACCGGAATAACGGGAAAGTTGAATCGTCGTATGCCGCCAGCGGTCAGAACGGTCCGTTCAGGACAATCGGTCGAGCTCTGCAAGTCGTTTCGACAGGAGATCGGATCTTCATTGAGAAGACCGATCAACCGTATCGTGAAAGCCTGTCGATTCAGGGTCCGCAGCACAACGGAACTGGCATCAAGAAGTTTCATATCTTGAGCAACGGCGCTATTTTGGATGGCACCCGACCGGTCGGGGCTCGTTGGGAACCATTGAGTGACGATCTCTATCGATTCCTGCCCGAACGGATGAGTTACCAACAGTTGTACCTTGAAGGTAAGCCGATTCCGCAAACCAAATTGAGTGGCGCTGATGAGGTCTTTAAATTGGAACCTGGACAATGGACGCTACGTGGCGGCTATATTTATTTCTGCACGGATGGTCGCAATCCCGAAGGATTCGATTTAACGTACTGTTATCATTCGGTGGGCATCACACTCTATCAAGTGCGGGATGTGGTGATTGAAGGTATCGTCGTGCAGGGATTTCAACTGGATGGCGTTAATGCTCACGATGGTGTTTTCGCAACCACGGTGCTCAATTGCGTACTGCGCGGAAACGGTCGCAGCGGCCTTCTGGTCGGCGGCGCATCGCGAGTCTCCGTGATCGCCTGTCTGATCGGCGACAATGGACAAGCTCAAATACGAACCGAGGGTGAATCCAACACTTGGATCGAAAATTGTGACTTGGTCGATTCACCGATGTACGGACCTCCTATTCAACAGGTGAGTGGCAATATTTTCACCGAACGCTGAGCACAGCCTTGCTGTTTCCATGGCTCTAACGACGACCCTGCATTGCCGTCGGAAACCATTCGCAGCTGACCCGGCTGGAAAATCCGCACTCCTCAGGTTTCATCGTTAAAAAATTCAGTGGCGCATCGCCTGAAAGTGTCAAGTAGGTATTGTGTACCAGTCGTATCGGTTGAATCCCATTGGGAGCATTCCATCAGCGTAAAGCAGGTTAGCATGGCCACTTACTTGTGCCGCGATCTCATTGTTTTTTCATAACCACCTGGGCTGAATTACCCATTCAACGAGGAAAACACTGTCCTCGCGACTGGAAAACAACCGATCAATGAGCATGAGCAGCCAACCAACTTCAACGATTCTTAAAGCAAAATATGTTTTCCAGGTTTCTCGGTCCCCGTCAAACTTCATTTGACCGTTTGCTGGTCATCTCGCTGCCGTTGACAGATATCATTGATCCGCAACTTCATCGGGTCACCGAGAACGGAGAAAGAAACCTGAAGATGTTCGCAGATATCGCCAAATGCCGCGACTCCGACATTACGTTCGAGGCAAGCGATGCTTTATTGCATCCGCAGCTCGAACGATTGATTGATTTTCTGGTGTCGGAAGACTTGGCATCACGGAATCAAATTGTCATCCGTCATGGAAACCACGGTGATGTGAAGCCAAATTTTCTGAAAACAACTTTTGTTAAACGACGACCTAACCTGGGCCGCGCCAAATCGGCTTAGCACGTCAACTTGTGTTCAAAGTTGTCGGTTGAAGTCTCTCGTCACAGGACGAAATTGTGCACGACCATGCACGAATGTGGCGTGCGGGTTGATTTACAAATTTCCTCGGCGATCCTGTTCGATCTCCAGCGACTCAAAAAGAGCCTTGAAGTTGCCTTTGCCAAATGATTCGCTTCCTCGTCGACAAATAATCTCGAAGAACAACGTTGGACGGTCCTGCAACGGCTTCGTAAAGATTTGCAACAGGTATCCCTTGTCGTCTCGATCAACGAGCACCCGTAGATCCTTCACCCTGTCGTGGTCCTCGTCGATTGTACCGACACGATCCCAAACCAGATCATAATAGGATTCGGGAATTTCCAGGAAATCAACACCTCGTCTTCGTAGTTGGCCCACACTATTGATTTCATCATTCGTCAACAACGCTAAATGTTGAATTCCCGGTGTGTCATTGTGCCAGTCCAAGTACTCTTGAATTTGGCTCTTGCGCCGTCCATCAGCCGGTTCGTTAATTGGAATCTTGATCAACTCGCGACCGGAGTCCATTACCTTGGACATCAACGCTGAATACTCCGTAGAAATGTCCTTGTCATCGAAGTGCTTAAATAGCTTGAATCCAAGGACTTCATCGTACCAATCGCACCAGTCGTTCATCTTGCCTAGCTCCACGTTGGCGACACAGTGATCAACATAAAACAAGCCACATGGATTCGTGCGGTTGTAGTCATTGATCGCCAACTCTTCGATAACGCGAAACTTGGGGGCAAAGATTCCTCGACGCTTTACCTTTTCAAGCGAATAATCGCCGGTCCGGGAAACGAATGAGTGAACGACTCGTCCCATCGCCCGAACACCCGCCGACACAATGGTCCCCCGTTCGTCGGTCAACTCGCTGGGAACATAAGCTGATTCGGCACCATTCTTCAGGGCCTGCTCATATGCCTGCGTCGCGTCGTCAACGCTAAACGCTATGTCCTTAATCCCATCACCGTAAAGTGCAACTTCTTGTTGAGCCGGATGATCAGGAACCAAGCCTGTTGTGAGAAGTATCCGGATATTCCCCTGAGATATCAAATAGGAAGCCTGGTCGCGAATACCCGTCGTCAAATCTGATATCTGTTCAATCTCAAAGCCAAAGCAGTAGGCGTAAAAATGTGCTGCCTGCTTGGCATTGCCCACATAAAACCGAATGTGATCGACATCAATAAGTCTCAGTGGATCATGTCCTTTGCTGGACTGAGAAGCGATTATGGGCGAACTCGACGTATTCATATCAGATATTCCAATCAATGATTCGTGTTGAATGGCCCGCTGAAAACCAACAAGCTCTCCCACATTCTACCCGATGTCCCCGAAAATTCCATCCAAATATTTGGGACAAGCGATGCCTGACGCCAACGCCCGAGGTGAAAAAAGGGGGGCGTTGGACGATAGAGGAACAGGACGACGTCGGAAAGATTGAAAGAGATAGGAGATGCATCGGAACCTGACGGTTAATGCATCCCCGATGAGGATGTTTCGATGACGCTCCACAGTTCGCAAATCGTCGTTGTAAGCTTGATCCTCGATTTTCAAACTTTAGACAAACCGATGCGTGGTATCGAATTCCTTTGTAAAGGAATTCACGACCGAAATCAATGAACCGAAGTTCGACTCAATCGACTCACCAAAGTATTCGCCGTCGATGTCCAGTCAGGGCATCAAGTAATTCCCTCTCGGACGGGTTGCTACTCAAAGTCAACCCGCACCGCTCAATTTCTTCGAGTTGCTAATTGCCTATTGCGATTGCAAGACGTCACGTTGTGAACTTGCGCTTCAGGCACGGCCAAATCCGGAGAACATCGGCGCTACAGGTCCGGACATTTGTAAGCATCACTTGAAACGATCTTCAAAGCTTCAAGGCTCTAATTTCCCTAAACAATTGAGACACTTGACTTGGCAAGGAGTGTCGATGGGATTGGAAAGCTCATTGCGAGCTCCCGATGAATTGGTATACTTGGATTGTTTGGGCAGGTCATTAGATTGGAAAGGACATTGATGAATGCAATCGAGGCAATCAAGTCGAATATGGCGACGGCAGAGTTGATTTCGCTGGCGTACTTGGAAGACTTGAGTGATGTGGAGATGATGCATCGGCCTGATCCTGCCTGCAATCACATCAAGTGGCAAATGGGGCATTTACTGGGTTCTGACAACCAAATGATTAACGGGTGTTGTCCTGATGCCATCGCCCCACTTTCGGTTGAGTTTGTTGAAAAGTATACCAAGGAACAAGCCGCTTCCGATGACCCTGCTGACTTTGATACCAAGCAAGCGTTGCTTGACGTTTACCAAAGTCAAAAGAAAGCGATACTGGGGGTCTTGGCAACCCTATCAGAGAGTGATTTAGACAAACCGACGATGGAATCGATACGCGCTTATGCGCCGACTGTTGGCGCTGCCTTCAACATGATTGGTTTGCATTGGACCATGCACGCTGGACAGTGGGCAGTGATTCGACGCCAACTGGGTCGTGCACCGCTGTTTTAATGTCTCGATGTCCGTGAGTACTCAGAAGGCGACCGGTTTCCAGATTCAGGCAGACTCGCCGAAACACCCACGTGTTTCGGCGGCATTCCCTGACGCATCTCCTCGAACGCTCAAATCCGCTGCATACCGTGTTGTTCAACCAGCGAAGTTGCTGTGGAAAAAGGGGAAAGGTGGTGGTGTTTGAGGATCGCTGCCGAAGGTTCGTTCCGAGTCGGTCAGCTTCATCATTTGAGATTCTCGTCCGAGACACTCTGGTTTGCTTGCCGTGCCGTTTCGGAGTCGGTCGAATCCTGCATGGCAAGTTTAATACTTTCGACGATTTCGCGGTTTTCAAAGTCGATAAATTCAGGAATCGAGTCATCGCCGTACATCAACATTCCGGAGATTTTCCATCCAACTCTTTCTTTCTTCAGCATCCATCCGAGTTTGGATGTTTCACCATATTCGGTGACAAAACATTCGACTTGTGCAACCTCACGCTTGGCAGTAGCGTACAACGTTTCGCCAAGCTGATATTGTGCTCCTTCGCCACCAGGCGGCCCCAGATCCAGGTCAGCGCGGCGTGTCTCGAAGAGGGCTTTTTTGGTCAAATGATGACCGGCAGTAAGGGCATCGTCGGATCGCAACGATTCCAAGAACTGTTGGCAAACCAGTTGTGGTGTCAGTCGGTCGAGTTCGTTCTCAGCGGATTGAGCAGGAGACGGTTCGTCGGTCGGCTGCGCAGGAGTGATGACTCTCGTCGATTCTCCTTCTGATTTGGCGACTGACGAATTTGGTTCATTGGAATCGATTTTCGCCACTTCGCTTCGACAGCCGGCAAACGACCAGCATAGCAAAACGATCAGCGGCATCGCGAACTTCCATTGCCCTGATTCAGCTATTGCCAGAATGCTTATCCATGTCGAGTTGGCATTCCATTTATTCATGATGACTCCGAGAACGGTTAGCAATGAACGATCGTGTACAGTAAATTGTTATTACCAGATGTTTGCAATCATATGGACTGGGGGATTAGACAGCGAGCCCAATCGCGAGTCGGCCTAAACGAGCGTCGAGTACCGTTGAAAGCGGGAGATGACGGTGATTCTGAAGCTAGCACGTTTTGTAAAGCCGTCGCCGGTTTCACGGTTGATTTTCTCGCGGCGCATTTTGCAAATTAACGGATGCCTCGTCAAGGCGAATATTTTAGGAGCCCTCTGTCAGCCCTCTGTCACCCATGGGGTCGCGCTTCATTTACGAGGAACCAACCTGAATGGCCTGATGATTGAGCGTTATCGAATACAAAAGGTGTGAGGCGTTACCAGCTTATGGTGGTAACGCCTCACGTTGCTCGCTCATTAGAGCGTTGACTTCAAACGCCGGTATTCAATGACGTTTCGCTTCGTTCAATTCTTTGGATGGGAACCAGAATAGAAGAACAGGCTTTTCTCAGCCGAAATATTGCTGGTGGTCGAATCGCTTCCGGCGGTGGCTTTAATCACAAATTCG
>JBGTDM010000125.1:0-6790 GCA_041748315.1 Pirellulaceae bacterium | reverse complement strand
AGCTGTCAACGAATTCGGGGTGGATAAGTTCGAGATCGTGGTTCCGTCCATCAGCGTTCTGACCGAGCCACCGGTGACCGTAGTCGATAAGAATGCCACCAGACACGGCACGCTGGACGTCGCCCAAGCTTATCTGGAATTCCTGTATGCGCCCGTGGGTCAACGACTGGCCGCGAAACACTACTATCGGCCGGTCTCACCTGAACATGCCGATCCCGCCGACTTGCAGCGATTTCCCAAGGTCGACTTGCTGACGATCGATGGCGACTTCAACGGCTGGCAGCAAGCTCAACCGAAGCACTTCAACGATGGCGGCGTTTTCGACCAGATTTACAATCCCAGCAACTAACACCTCACGGCATGCGAAATGTCATCCAATTCATTCCAGGCAGGAGGCCTTTCGTGAACAAATTGTTCCGCAAACATAGCGTGCTCCCCGGATTCGGACTGACGATGGGGTACACCGTGCTGTATCTCAGTTTGATTGTCCTGATTCCGCTAACTGCCTTGTTTCTCAAAACGGCAAACCTCAGCTGGAATGAGTTTTGGCAGACGGTGACCAGCCCGCGCGTGATCGCGTCGTACAAGTTGACGTTCGGCGCGTCGCTGATCGCCGCGTCGATCAATGCCGTGTTCGGGTTCGTGGTGGCTTGGACGCTGGTTCGTTACCGCTTCCCTGGAAGGAAGTTCGTGGACGCGCTTGTGGATCTACCGTTCGCGTTGCCGACGGCCGTGTCGGGAATTGCTCTGACGGCGATCTACTCAAAGAATGGCTGGATCGGGCAGTACTTGGAGCCACTCGGCATCAAGGCAGCTTTCTCGCCCTTGGGTATTATCATCGCTCTCACTTTCATTGGCCTGCCGTTCGTGGTCCGAACGCTTCAGCCTGCGCTGGAAGACTTGGAGAAGGAGAATGAGGAGGCCGCGGCGAGTCTGGGTGCGAGTCGATTACAATCGTTTCGTTATGTGATCCTGCCCGCTGTGTTGCCGGCGTTGCTCACCGGATTTGCGATGTCGTTCGCTCGCGCCCTCGGAGAATATGGCTCGGTCGTATTCATTTCGGGCAACATGCCGATGAAGACGGAGATTACGTCGCTATTGATCATCAGCAAGCTGGAGCAATACGACTACGCCGGCGCAACGGCGATTTCCTCGTTGATGCTACTGGCATCGTTTGCACTTCTGCTGGCCATCAACCTGCTGCAATGGTGGAGCAGCCAGCGCCATCGAGGAGTCGCGTAAACATGGACTCAGCTATCAACAACACGGATGCGGCCACCCCGACTGCTCGAGTGCGGGTGGTGACCGACGAACCCATTTGGGTGAAGTTTGCTCTGATTGGCGTGTCGATCGCGTTTTTGACGCTGTTCCTGTTCGTACCGCTGTTGGCCGTATTTGCCGAAGCGCTACGGAAAGGTTTAGGGGCCTATTGGGCGAGCCTGAGCGAACCCACGGCGCTCGCGGCAATCAAGCTGACGCTGATCACTGCGGCCATTGCAGTACCCCTGAACCTGATATTTGGGCTCGCGGCATCGTGGGCAATTGCCAAGTTCGAGTTCTGGGGGAAGAGCGTGCTCATTACGTTGATCGACTTGCCGTTTGCCGTGTCGCCGGTGGTGTCAGGACTGATTTACGTTCTGCTGTTCGGCATGCAAGGTTGGCTGGGCCCCTGGCTTGATGAACATGGCATCCAGATCATTTTCGCAGTGCCAGGTATCGTCCTGGCAACGATCTTCGTCACATTTCCGTTTGTCGCCCGCGAACTTATTCCGCTTATGCAGGAACAAGGGACCGAAGAGGAGCAAGCGGCGATTACCCTTGGGGCCAGCGGGTGGCAGACCTTCTGGCGAGTCACGCTCCCCAACGTCAAGTGGGCGCTGCTGTATGGCGTGATCCTGTGCAATGCCCGGGCAATGGGAGAGTTCGGCGCGGTCTCCGTCGTGTCAGGGCATATCCGCGGCAAGACGAACACGATTCCGTTGCACGTCGAGATTCTTTATAACGAGTACAACTTCGTCGCCGCGTTCGCGGTGGCCTCGCTGTTGGCCTTGTTGGCGCTAGTCACCTTGGCGGCCAAGAGCGTCGTCGAGTCTCGTTTGCGAAATGAACTGAAGAAGATTCTTGAGCCGGCAACGGCAGAGGCATAACTCCATGAGCATCGAAGTCAAACACATCTCGAAAACATTTGGCAGTTTCGCCGCCTTGCGAGACGTGAGCTTGCGCGTGAACGACGGTGAGTTAGTGGCACTACTCGGTCCGTCTGGCTCCGGCAAGACGACTCTCCTGCGGATCATGGCGGGATTGGAAACACCCGATCCGAGCCCTGAAAGTGAAATCCTGTTCCACGACGCAAGTGTCACGAGTCGACCGGTCGGTCAGCGGCGCGTAGGTTTCGTGTTCCAACATTATGCCTTATTCCGGCACATGTCGGTCATTGAGAACATTTCGTTCGGTTTACGCGTTCGACCTCGCAACGAACGTCCGGCTAAGCGCGAGATTCGCGATCGCGTCAACCACCTGTTGAAGCTTATTCAGCTCGAAGGCTTTGGCAATCGCTATCCGTCCCAGCTTTCCGGCGGGCAGCGACAACGCGTCGCTCTGGCACGGGCGCTGGCCGTTGAGCCGAAGGTGCTGTTGCTCGACGAGCCGTTCGGTGCGTTGGATGCAAAGGTGCGTCAAGGATTGCGGAGCTGGCTTCGAAAGCTCCACGAAGAAATTCACCTGACCAGCGTGTTGGTTACGCACGACCAGGAAGAGGCGTTGGAGGTCGCCGACCGCGTCGTCGTCATGAACCAGGCTCGTATCGAGCAGGTTGGCACGCCCGACGAAGTTTTTCATCAACCGGCAACCCCGTTCGTAATGGAGTTTCTCGGCCAAGTCAACGTCTTCCACGGGCGAGTTAGTAATGGCCAGGTGTTGCTGGGCGACATGGCCCTCGACCACCCGCAATACACGGCTGAACAGGAAGGCTCGGCGACTGTTTATATGCGTCCGCATGAACTGGATATCAAGCTGTCACAAACCGGCGCCCCGAGTCTGGCTGCCCGTGTTATTCGGCGGAACCCAGCCGGGTCGGTGGCCAGGGTCCATTTGAAATCGGACGACGGGGTGGATATCCAGGTCGACTTGAGTCTGGAGCGGTTTCACGAATTGAACCTCGCGGATGGCGATGAGGTGTTCATTTTCCCCAAAAACGCCCGCGTGTTTGGCCCTGATAAAGCCATTTGAATTGATTAGATTGACTCAACGCGCTTGGCGAAGGCCAATTGCTACCTGCATGAAGTACGTGACTTTGAACGCGTGAGATTTGCCAGAGAACAACAATCCGCGAAAACAGCGGCAGGTAACCGACGTGGAGTTGGACCAGATCAAGGACTCTTTGAGGGGGCTACGGAGTTGATGGAAACCACCAGCCGCTTTTTGACCTCCTTCGATCGTGCTCTGAAGAAAGTCGCCGATAAGTATCGACAGTTGATTCAGGAAGATCATGCCGCGCTGTGTGCCGAGCAGGAGCAGGCGATTGCTGAGTTGGTGCAGGAAATGCCGAAGGCGCATGGCCGAGATCGATGCCGATCTGCTGATTGTTCGCGGTGGCAGCACCCGATGACCCGAATACACGATGGTATGGCGTTTTCACATATAGCGCCGCCGATTGACGACGGCTCCGCGAAATCAGAGCATTGTTAGCAAAAGCACCGGCTCTTGAACGCCCTCGTTGGTCGTCATGGAGGCCACCGGAGGCGACGAATCGCTGACCCCCTTTGCCTTGTTGCCTTGTTATTCGCCCGAGGACATCAAATAGATCTGGCCAAAAATGACGATTGGGAAAACGATGATCGAGATAATCGCCAACAGCCTAAGCCAAGAACCTTTAACGATACCATAATAGACGGCATAGGGCCAGAACAGCAGGCTCAAGACGCCTTTAACAACTTCATCCATAAAGGCCAACACGATGATGGAGATATAGCATACGAATAGCATGATCATTCCGACGATGACGCCAATCATTGCGGGATTAATCGCCGATGTCGCATATTCCATGACCAGGACAACGGCCAATCCGGACATGATCAAGATCCCAGCAATCGCGATTGCCGCAAAAGCGATTATATAAGAGTCTGCACCGTCACCAAAGTCTTGTCCTTCCGATGTAATCGGACTTTCATCAATGTCTTTTTCTGCCCTCGCAAGCAACGACTCAGCATGTGACTTCCCCTCCAGGTCGAGATCGTGGTCATCGCCGTAATCAATCTGAGTTTCCAGGTGTTCACCCGTCGCCGTATTGAATCCGCAATTGACGCAGATGACTGAGCTCGCCGACATGACGCTTCCGCAAGAATGACAAATCGGTCCTTGGGGAATGCCTTGCACGCCTTCCTCATCGAGAAGATCCAACAATGCTTTATTCAAGGCTCTTGCACCCGAACGTTGGCCGGAGCTAGCTGCTCCTGCAGCGACTACAGCATTTGCTGCAGGTATTTGCAGAGCGTGGGCGCAGCGAGGACACTTTACTTTTTTCCCGGCCAATTCATCTTTGGCGCTGAATGAAAAGCCGCACTGGCACGTCGTTTTGATTGGCATGTTGGCTAAACAATTGAAGGATTGGCGCGATGGAAACCACTGACAAGTTGTTATTTCAGAGTAACCATTTTGGAGGGGTTATCAACCAATTTCGCTTAATTCCACTTTAGATCCGGAGACGGATGGCCATTTTGCACGGTCGTGACGGTTCCGCAATGGTGTTGTGTTGTGAATTAAACAATCCAATTTTAGCGTCAAATACCTGCTGTGCCAGCAAAATTCGCCCAATTTTGAACCGGTTAAAAGAATAAATGGTTAGTAATTTGGCGCAAACGGTCGTGAACCAAACCGAATTCTAGATTGCGCTGCAAAGCCATTGTCACGCTCTCGATCCGAGATTAGCTTTCAAGATGCCTTACTGTCGGTTCCGGCCGAATTCAGTTGGGAGCAGTCGTTGCCGTTTTCGGAATTCGAATAGATCGACACCTTATGAATTATCGAATGACAAATGTGCCTGTTAACTTAAGCAGCCCTTCGAGCCGACTCAGCCAAGACCGGTCCAACTTATTCATGTGACAAAATGGCACTGAGCATCTAACGACGAACCACAAAACCGAGCGCGGGCCCGACACTTTTCATGTCGGCGATCTTTGCTCGTCGCAGGATACGTTTCCCAGTGGTCGAGAAATGATCGATTAGTAACCTTTTTTGTGAAAAAATTGTCGGGGCTCGTCATTTCGACATCAAATTCGTTTCCAGAGGACAAAATGGCGCGCCGGTTGCTTAATTAGCACGAGTCTTCGGAACGCATGAAATCTTGTCAGTCTTTTGACGGCTGACAGGCCGTTTCTTGGTGTACCTTGCCGGTGAGATTTCAATGGCTTATTCGAATGGGAATCGACGTTAGTCCCTTTGGGCGCACTTCGAACGGTAATGCTCATTTCGGTTGACAGGACCGAGGAATGCATTGTTTGGATCATGGTCCGGTGATCTTGACTGTCACGGATTCAGAGCACGGGATCATGATGACCCCGCCAATGATTTGAGGTGCCCAGTTCCGATTTTCAGTCGTACTTGACATGACTTTTCGAAGATTTTCGTTCATTTCGGATACAAGATTTCATTTCGCGATCGTTAATCACTAAATCTGCATTCCTGACGCGTAGTCACACCAATTAAAAAAATAGGAGATCACTCACATGGCAGCAACGGCGACCAAATCCAAAAAGTCCGCCAAAGTAAACATTCAGCCCATTGGTGACCGTATCGTCGTCCGTCGAGACGACTCTGAGTCAACGACAAATGGCGGGATTATTCTTCCCGATTCAGCCAAAGATAAGCCGGCGCGCGGCGTCGTGATTTGTGTCGGCAATGGAAAGTTGTTGAATGACGGAACCCGATCCAAAATGCAGCTTTCAAAGGGAGACCATGTCCTTTTCTCATCGTATGCTCCGGATGAAATCGAAATCGATGGCGAAGAGTTGTTATTGATGCGCGAAGAAGATGTGATCGCCGTCATCGCATAACAAGTTGATTTCTGCGGTCATCGCACTTCGGATATTGATCTGCGACACTGCAATTCCAGTTACATTCCAAAACTAATACTATATTCAGGAGATAAGCGTTATGGCCAAGATGATCGCATTTGAACAGGAAGCACGCGAAGCAATTCGCCGTGGTGTTTCCAAATTGGCTCGAGCCGTTAAGGTTACGCTCGGTCCGAAAGGCCGCAATGTGATTTTGCAGAAGAGTTTCGGCTCTCCCACCGTTACCAAGGACGGCGTTACGGTCGCCAAGGAAATCGAACTTGAAGATACCTATGAAAATATGGGGGCTCAAATGGTTCGCGAAGTCGCCAGCAAGACGAGTGACGTTGCTGGAGACGGAACCACGACCGCAACCGTTCTGGCCGAGGCGATCTTCAATGAGGGTCTGCGGGCCGTGACTGCCGGTGTCAACCCTGTACAAATGAAACAAGGAATCGAGCGAGCGGTTGCCGATTTGACAAATAAACTCAGCAGCATGTCGATCAAAATCAAAAGCAAGGATGAAATGGCCAATGTAGCTGCCATCGCTTCTAACAATGATCGCGAGATTGGGAATTTACTGGCCGATGCAATGGAAAAGGTGGGTAAAGACGGTGTCATCACTGTTGACGAAGGGAATAGTCTTCAAACCGAAGTTGAATGGGTGGAAGGCATGCAGTTTGACCGTGGCTATCTTTCTCCGTACTTCGTTAGCGATCCTTCGAACATGCAGTGCGTTC
>JBGTDM010000124.1:0-4250 GCA_041748315.1 Pirellulaceae bacterium | reverse complement strand
TGCGACCGCTTCGAGGAGAACACCCGCAAGTGGCTCAAGACGACCGTCGCCGACTACAACGGCGGCGGCGATCCGGCGATCAGCTACGAGGAAGTCGACACCTCGCTGATTCCGCCCCGGCCGCGACTGTACGGGCTGGTCGGCGCCGAGATGATCGAAGAAGTGTGGAAAGAAAGACAAGCGAATAAGCAGCCAACGGAATTGATCGCGGGACGGTAGTTTTGGTAGCTGTCAGCTATCAGCGTTCAGCGATCAGCAAGAAAAACATGCGGTTTCTAACGGCTGATCGCTGATCGCTGACAGCTAACCCAAGAACATCAACGAGTGATCCATGATCTCCAAAAGCAAAACTTCGCCCGGAACGAACTCTTTCTCAGTCCGCGTGTTGCGGCAGGACGCGCCTGGCGAGAAAGGCTATTGGGAGCGGCACGACGTCGCCCACGAGCCGGACATGAACGTGATCAGCGTGCTGCAAAAAATCGCCGCGCATCCGACCACCACCGACGGCAAGCAGACGACCCCGGTCGCCTGGGACTGCAACTGCCTGGAAGAAGTGTGCGGCGCTTGCACGATGGTCATCAACGGCCGCGTGCGGCAGGCCTGCTCGGCGCTGGTTGACAACCTGCTCAAGGACGATCCAGAGCAAATCGAACTGCGGCCGATGACCAAGTTCCCCGTGTTGCGCGACTTAATGGTCGACCGCGGACGGCTGTTCCGCGCCCTGGAGAAGCAGCATTGCTGGATCGACGTCGACGGCTATTACGACATGGGCGGCGGACCACGGGTTTCGCCGGAGGAGCAGCAGGAGATGTACCCCTACAGCCAGTGCATGAGCTGCGGCTGCTGCCTCGACGCCTGTCCGCAATACCTGAAGATCGAGCTGACGCGGCACGAAGGCGAAACGGACGAGCAATTCGCCGCCCGCAAGAACGAAGCCTACGACCACGGCTTCCTCGGCGCGCACGCGATCGGTCAGACGGTGCTGTTCAACATGAATCCAACCGGCAAGATGCGGCGAGACGAACGGCTGGAGGCGCTAACCTCCCCCGGCGGCATCCAGGTGTGCGGCAACGCCCAAAACTGCGTGGCAGTCTGCCCCAAGGAAATCCCACTCACCACCGCCATCGCCAAAGCAGGCCGATCGACCACCTGGTACAAGGTGCGGCAGTGGTTCGAGAAGTAGACGGGCTGAAACGAACCACCAACCCGCTCGCCCAATACAAGCTCGCAGCGCAAGCAAGTGGGTCGCGCCACTAACCCCTTCGAAGCCAATCTAACGCGATCGGGTATTGCCGCCAAACGGACCAGGGATCATGTCTCTTTGGTCTGCTTTCTTGGCCTTCCTCGCGGCCGTCGGGAGACGAAGAGAGACCTGAGAGTTTGCGAATTAATCGGCTCGGGCGTTTCACCAAACATCGCATTGGGTGCGGGCACTTAGCCTACTGATAACAAATGTGTAGTTTCGTTACTTGAAGCAACGGCTGTTTTCCTCGGGATATCGATTTTTCACAAACTCTGACCACTTATATTCGACCTTGTCAGGCTTCTCGCCGTGTTCGGCAGCACTTTATGGGAGTGTATTTGTATCTAATCATGCTTCCAATTCTTCGGCAAGTTCGTCTTCATCGGCTGCCAAAGAAGTCACTTCGTCGTCGACGCCTTCACCTTCCTCATTGTCCTCGTAGTAACTCGGATCAACTTCATCAATGTAGGGGGCGAGCCATTTACTGAATTCTTGTAGAGCGAGAATAAGCCACTCATGTTGCCTTTGCCAATCGGCGCGGTCCCAAATCTGGAATTCCTTCCAGACGTGAATTTCCGAATAGTCGGGGTATTCCTGGAAGTCCACGGTAGCCGAGAGTTTCGTGTCCATCGCCTCACACTCTTCGTCGGGCAAGTCGTTCCAAAGGGCTTCGATGTACTCCTTCTTCTCCTTGCCGCGTTTGACAACGCCGACGTAGAGGGAGTCATCGTCGTCCACGAACTCGGCGACGTACCAGAATCCGGGCCGTTCGGCGCGAAACGACATCCACGGTCGCTGCCGATAGGCGGAAATCTCGAAGCCGCTATCTGACTGCTTAACGTGCACGGCGAACTCGTTCCAATAGTCTAGACAGAGTTTTTTGTGCTCTTCCACGACTTGCTTGGTCGGCACGTAGGGTTTGCCGTCGGGACGTGGCCAAAGTTGGGCGGCTTCTTTTCCTAGCAGTTCCGAGCGCTCTCGGATGCAAGCGGGAGTCCATTCGGCACGGTCTGCAAAGTATGCGTTGAGTTGAACATGACTCTTGAAGTACTCGGCTTTCTTCTTCTCAAAACTTGCGTTGGAAAGCTCCGAGTTGTAGCCGGTGAGCGTGAGGTTGCCGAGTGTGTGAACCAGTTTCTTATGGGAGCCTTGCCAGTCGTCCCCCAAAACGGCCCGCCATGTTTTTCCGTTGCTACCCATTCCCAGGTTTTGCGGCATAACGTGTTCGATAGTCAGCTTCGTAAGTTCCACTAATTCTTTGTTCTGCGGACGGCGCTCCAACTCTTCGAGAATCAACTCGGCTTTCTTGCGTTCGCGTCGGTAGATTTCGAAATCTGCCAGCTTGCTAATAAACGCCGCGTCGTCGGGCCATTGCTTGTCGAGCAGGAACTTTTTCAAGTTCTCTCTCGGATTGTCCCCCAACGCTTCAATGGCGTCGACAAACCATAAACTGTAGGGTCGCGTCGATTCGCTGCAAATCGAGCGGCGAAGCACGAAGCTCGCCAGGTAAGTAATGCAAGCGAGCAGGTCGTCACGGCTCAATTGGTCAGCGTCGTGCATCGCCATCAATCGCATCAGCAGAGGAAATGCGGTCGACATGTTCAATTTAAGAATCTGAAACAACAGCCGGGAAAGCTCAGCATCTTCCACTTCGTTGGGATGCTGTAGCTGAACGTAGTAGCGAGCGAACTGCTTGAGTTCACGGGTCGCCTCAACCGGCGAGCGGTCGGCATCCTTGTGTTGCCGCTTGAAGTCGGCGAACGTTTCGTCTTTTCGGGAATAATCACCCTTTCGCAATACGTAGTTGCGATAAAAGCGAGTTGCACCGCGGGCTGCCTTGCGCTTGCCGGTTTCCCCTAAGAGTTCCTCAAGTTCGTGCCAATGTTCGCGGTTGAAGGAATCTTGCTCCTCTGGCGGAACCTGCATGAAGATGTAGTTGCGGATCAGGTCGGATTGCTCCAGCGGCAAGCCTTTGCCGTTGAGACTCCAGAAAATCTCATACGGGTTTTCGTCGTCAATCGTGATAACGACTAAAGATAGTCGGTCAGTCGCCGCAATCAGCAGTTTCTTGAGTTGCTGTTCGGCCGATTCAGATTCGTTCAGATATTCCTCGATAGTTCGTTCAAAGTAGCGATAGGCCGATGCAATGGCGGAACGATGATACTTCTCTTCCAGCTTGTCGTCGATAAGTTGGCACAATGCCTCGCGGTCGCCTGTTCGCGGCAGTACGCGATAGCGGTCTAATCCGCTGTTCCAGCGATGAATAAGAAAACTCTCGGTCAGTTGCTCGCCAAGTTGCTCCATTTCGTTCGCCTTGGCGCGGTTTCTTAATGCAGTGAGCAGAATGGCCAGTGTAGTGACCCGCTGTTGGCCGTCGATCATTTGATACTTCGTGACGCTACTGCCGGGGGCATGCTCCAGCGGAGTGCAAACGAGCGAGCCGAGAAAATGGCGTTCGCGCGCGTCGCGGTCCATCAAGTGGAGAATATCGTCCCAAAGTCGGCCCCATTGCTGTTGCCGCCACTTGTAGTGCCGCTGGAAGAACGGCACCAAATATTGATCGCTACCAGACGAGAGAATCTCTTTGACAGTTTTGGCGCGAGCGTCCACGGTTTGCTCCCTGATTGGCCCTGAGATGAAGAGACCTTCCGAACCAACCGCCTACTATAACGTCCCACAGATGGGTTGTCAGTCAGTTGAATGCCCAGAAAATGCCGATTTTCCCCAGGGTGGCAGTAGGCAGGACTTGAATTGTAACGATTGGACAGGACACGGTTGGTCCAACTGAATACGCCCTGGGGCATAATCGTATCCCCATTTGCCGAAGCTGGCAGCTTCGGCAACGTGGGGCCGTCCCATCCTAGTTGCCTGGAAATTGCAACTGCGGCGGGTTGTTGCCGGCGGCTTTCCCTGGGCGGACTCCGGTGTCGATTAGCAGGTAGCCGCTCCAGAAGAACGGGTGTTTGCCGAGCAATTCGCGGCCGTCGCGCGACGGTCGCACCCGCGG
>JBGTDM010000123.1:0-14005 GCA_041748315.1 Pirellulaceae bacterium | reverse complement strand
GAAGAAAAGGAAGTTCTTGGAAAATTAGCAATCAATAGGTGGCACCTTTTATTTTTTTATTTTTGATTGCGATCAAACTCCTCGTCAGTTCCGCTTGCGTAAAATTTCAAAACGATTAACGGTACTGACACCTAAATTCGTTCCGACATTAGCCATATTATCGAGAATGATACCTTGAATACTTGGCAACCCTTGCAGCGGCTGGTAAGGTTTAGGTCATTGTTTAGATCATTAACGGGAACCAGATTTGCGAGAAGAATGAATCGGCCATGACCGGAATCCAATCCGACTATCTAACTGTCAAAACCGCTTGCCAGATTTTGGGCGTCTCGCCCAACACCCTGCGTAGCTGGGGGGCGCACGGAAAGATCCAAGAATATCGCCATCCAGTCAACAACTATCGACTGTTCAAAAAACAGGATATTCAGAAGCTCGCGGATAAACTCAGCCATCCGTTGCCGAACAAGCCTGTCAAAAGAATGAGGCCGCGTTAATGACAGAACTCTTCTTCTCTCGCCCCATCTTAAATTCACCCTACCAATATCCTGCGAGACACTGGGAACTCGATGCCTCCGGACAGCCGACTCAGCAGATTATTGAATCTCGTCGCCGAGCAGAGTTTGTTACGCCAATTCCGAAACCTCGAAAACGGAAGACCAAGAAGAGGGCACAATCGGAGTTTATCTTCGATGAAGGTCACGGGATCTCAACCGAAGCTCAACAGTACGATCCGATTCCAATTATCAATGAGTTGAGGTACGTCGTCGATCAGTGGCGAGCCGCCAAAAACCCCTCCCAGTGGCAAGTCACTCCTGAGACCGCAAGGCTTCTTCAACATTGGCGAGAATACGACTTTCAATCGGTCAGGCCGTTCTTCTGCCAAGTGGAAGCCGTTGAGACAGTCATCTGGCTGTCAGAAGTAGCTCCGCAAGGCGGAAAAAGAGAGAAGAGATTTCTGGAACACCTTGCTACCGTAAACGAGCAGGCCAATCGAGACTTGATGCGACTTGCCCTGAAACTAGCAACGGGCGCTGGCAAAACAACCGTGATGGCCATGATCATTGCTTGGCAGACAATCAACGCTGTCCGTCGCCCTAACAGCAAACGATTCACCAAAGGATTCTTGATTGTTGCTCCAGGCTTGACCATCAAAGATCGCTTACAAGTTCTTCAACCCCACGACCCATACAGTTACTACCCCAGCCGTGAGCTTGTCCCGAACGATATGTTAGCTGATTTAGGAAACGCCAAGATCATCATCACCAACTACCATGCGTTTAAGAGGCGAGAACGGTTAGAGCTTTCCAAAGGTGGTCGTTCACTTCTTCAGGGCCGAGGCGAAGAACTCGACACACTGGAAACTGAAGGCCAGATGTTACAACGGGTCATGCCCGAATTGATGAATGTCAAGAACATTGTGGTTCTCAATGACGAAGCCCACCATTGCTACCGCGAAAAGCCACTAAGCGAAGAGGAAACCGATAACGACGAAGTGCTGAAGGGCGATGACCGAAAAGAAGCGGAAAAAAACCGCGAAGCAGCTCGTCTATGGATTTCCGGGTTGGAAGCCGTGCAACGTAAATTGGGTATCAGCCGTGTGTTCGACCTTTCTGCAACTCCATTCTTTTTGAGCGGTTCAGGCTATGCTGAAGGGACGCTTTTTCCTTGGACGATGAGCAACTTCTCACTGATGGATGCGATTGAATGCGGCATTGTCAAATTGCCGCGAGTACCCGTAGCCGACAATATTCCCGGTTCGGAAATGCCCATCTTCCGAAACCTCTGGGAACACATCGGCAAGAAAATGCCCAAGAAGGGGCGTGGCAAATCCAAAGAGCTAGACCCTTTGAGTATCCCACTCGAATTGCAAACAGCACTGGAAGCCTTGTACGGCCACTATGAAAAAACATTCAACCTTTGGCAAAAAGATGGAATGAAAGTTCCGCCGTGTTTCATTATCGTTTGCAACAACACCTCGACCTCCAAACTGGTTTACGATTACATCTCAGGCTTTCAACGCGAAAATGAAGACGGCAGTGTTAGCATCATCAATGGTCGGCTTCCGCTATTTAGCAACTTTGACGAACACGGAAATCCGATCCCTCGGCCAAACACGCTGTTGATCGACAGCCAGCAACTGGAATCCGGTGAAGGACTTGATGCCAATTTCCGAGCGTTTGCCAGCGATGAAATCGAAAGATTCCGTCGAGAGATCGTGGAGCGAACCGGAGATGCCAAGAAAGCCGAATCGATCACCGATCAGGAACTGCTTCGGGAAGTCATGAACACCGTTGGAAAATTGGGACGGCTAGGCGAGTCGATTCGCTGCGTCGTTTCCGTCTCGATGTTAACCGAAGGTTGGGACGCCAATACGGTGACGCACGTGCTGGGCGTTCGCGCGTTCGGGACACAGCTACTCTGTGAACAAGTGATTGGCCGCGCCTTGCGGCGGCAATCCTATGACCTCAATGAAGAGGGGCTGTTCAATGTCGAGTACGCCGATGTGCTTGGAATCCCATTTGATTTTACAGCCAAACCCGTCATTGCCCCACCGCAAGGGCCAAGGGAAACCATTCACGTCAAAGCCGTTCGACCAGAACGCGATTCACTCGAAATTCGTTTCCCGCGAGTTCAAGGTTATCGAGTTGAGTTGCCTGAGGAACAACTTGACGCCGAGTTTACTGACGACTCCGTCTTGGAACTAACGCCCGAGTTAGTCGGGCCGTCGATCACCAAGAATGCGGGGATTATTGGTGAAGATGTCGATTTGAACCTCAAACATCTGGAAGATTTGCGTCGGTCAACACTGCTGTTTCATGTTGCAAAGCGATTGGTCTATACCAAATGGCGAGATCAGGGGGAAGAACCAAAGCTGCACCTATTCGGACAATTAAAGAGAATCACCAAGCAATGGCTTGATACCTGTCTGGTTTGCAAAGGGAACACCTATCCAGCGCAATTAATGTATCAATCGTTGGCCGATATGGCTTGCGAACGAATCACCGCTGCGATCACCAAAAAACTTGTGGGTGAATGCCCGATCAAAGCCATACTCGATCCATACAATCCGACCGGGTCCACCAATTTCGTCAACTTCACCACGTCCAAAAAGGATCGCTGGGAAACCGATTCGCGTAAATGCCATGTGAACTGGGTGATCTTGGACAGTGACTGGGAGGGAGAATTTTGCCGCGTCGCGGAATCTCATCCGAAGGTCGTTGCCTATGTCAAGAATCATTCACTCAACTTCGAGGTGCCGTATCAACACGGCTCCGAAGCTAAAAAATATCGACCTGATTTCATTCTGTTGATCGATGACGGGACTCCGCCGTTACCAGATGGCACTCCCGACCTGCTGCACCTGATCGTTGAAATCAAAGGATATCGTCGTGAAGATGCCAAGGACAAGAAACTGACAATGGAAACCTATTGGGTACCCGGAGTCAACAACCTGGGGAAATATGGTCGCTTTGCGTTTGCGGAATTCTGCGATGTCTATGAAATGCAAGATGACTTTAAGGCAAAGGTCGAACTGCGGTTTAATGAAATCGTTTTAGAAACCAATCGAGAGGTGAAAATTTGAGACAGAAGAATTAGACAGGATGGCAGGATTGACAGGATTTCAGATGGAGTAAATTAGTACATTCTAGTTGTTTTTCTTTTGCGAAGGAAAGTCTGTTATCCATGGCATTGCAAATGATACCGAGCAGTTAAGTCATACATAAAATCCTGTCCATCTTGTCATCCTGTCAAAAAAGAGGACATCAGAAATGCAACACGAAGAATCAACCGGAAAAATAATCGGCTGTGCCATGAAGGTTCATTCGGTTCTCGGTCCAGGGTTTCTGGAATCGGTTTATCACAATGCTTTGCTGTATGAGCTGAACAAAGCTGGCCTGCGAGTTGAAAACAAAAAATGTCTGACCGTTTATTATGATGGCCATTTGATCGGCGAATTCGAGACAGATTTATTTGCCGAGGATTTAGTGATCGTGGAAAATAAAGCAGTTCAAAATCTCTCGCCAGCCCATGAAGCTCAATTGGTCAACTACCTGACCGCAACGGGGAAAGATATTGGACTGCTGCTGAATTTTGGAGCCACCAGTCTCCAATTCAAACGCAAACATCGAATTTACAAACCCAAAGAGTAGGTGAAACATGGTTTATTTCGACAGGATGACTGGATTTACAGGATTCGGGTTCGGGGTGAAGTGCAAAGACAGAGGTTGCATCAGCCTACATCAAACGTGCTTTCTATTGCGGCCGTTGGATTCCATTTTTTGAAGAATCCTGTAAATCTTATCATCCTGTCCAAAAACTAAACGATGACGTGGGGCGGTCGAGGTAGAGCAATGAAAAAAGAAATCATATTACAACTAACCGACACCTTCGAAGGTCACGCCCAGGAAACCGAAAATAGCGTCGAATTCTGGCTGGCAAGAGACCTGCAACATCTGTTGGGCTACAACAAATGGGACAACTTCCAAAACGTGATTTCTAAGGCGAAAACAGCCTGTGAAGTCTCGGGACATGATATTTTAGACCATTTTGCCGACGTCGGGAAAATGGTCGATCTGGGCTCCGGAAGCCAGCGTGAAATCGATGATATCATGCTCACTCGCTATGCCTGTTACCTGATCGCCCAAAATGGCGACCCCAAGAAGGAAGAAATCGCCTTTGCTCAGACCTATTTCGCCTTGCAAACCCGTAAAGCCGAACTCATTGAGCAACGACTATTAGAAGCCGAGCGAATCAATGCCAGGCAGAAACTATCGGCCACTGAAAAAGAATTGTCATCTGTCATTTTTCAGCAAACTGGTTCAGTCGCAAATTTCGGACTTATCCGCAGTAAGGGAGACCAAGCCCTGTTTGGCAAATCGACCCAAGCGATGAAGTCTCAGTGGAAGGTGCCGGATTCCAGACCGCTAGCTGATTTTGCACCGACCATCATCTTGAAAGCAAAAGATTTTGCCACCGAAATTACCATCCATAACGCTCGTGAAGGCCAAATGAGCACCGAAAGACAGATTTCTCTGGAACATGTTGCCAATCACGAAGCAGTCCGCCGAACGCTGATTCAACGTGGAATTCGTCCAGAGCAATTAGCGCCCGCCGAAGATGTTAAGAAAGTTGAACGTCGAGTTGCCGCAGATCAGCGACGTTCGCTTGGCCAGCCAGATGTACTTGGCAGTAACGAAACCGAGGAGTAAGGAAACAACATGGCAAAAAAAAGAGCATCCAAGAGAAGTAAATTGGCCGGTGGCAAGTCAGTCGAGACCATCTTCCATGAAGACGCATCGCGATTGAATATTCCCACAGCGGAATATCAGTCGGTCATGGAAACCGAGGCGCAGTACGATACTCGCGTTGCTTATGCCAGACGAAACCGCGATCTTGATCCACAACTCATGTGGCGAGGAAAGGATGAACAAGACCTTTCGGACTTAGTTGTTCATGCCCCGCCAATCTACATTCAGGAAAAAGTTCATCCAAAAGTCTTGATTGACGACTTACTCAAGCGGTCGCGAGACAACGCTGACAAGAATAAGAAAGAGCACCAGCTCGATCTGTTCTCTGACTTTAATGGCCTTCCGGACTCCGATGCCAAGACTGAGTTTTACCAGCATGAGGCTAACTGGACGAATCGAATGATTCTCGGTGACAGCTTGCAAGTGATGGCTTCACTCGCAGATCGAGAAGGTTTGCGCGGCAAGGTTCAATGCATCTACTTTGACCCACCTTATGGCATCAAGTTCAACAGTAATTTCCAATGGTCAACTACTAGCCGCGACGTGAAGGACGGCAAGGCCGACCACATCACCCGCGAGCCCGAGCAGGTCAAAGCCTTCCGCGACACCTGGCGGGATGGCATCCACAGTTACCTGACCTACCTGCGGGACCGGCTCACCGTCGTTCGCGATCTACTCACCGATTCCGGCTCCATCTTCGTGCAGATCGGCGATGAAAATGTCCACCGCGTCCGGGCGGTGATGGATGAAGTGTTCGGAGACGAGAACTTTGTGACGCTAATTACTGTTTGGAAAACAAGCTCTCAGACTTCCTCGAATCTAGCTTCAACCTCCGACTATGTCGTTTGGTATGCCCGCAATATCTCGCTCGTTAAGTATCGTGGGTTGAATACTCGAAAGGACCCGAGCGATCCCGGTTCCGGTGCGGACGACTACAAGTTTCTGTGGCTTGGAAATGACATCCGTAAGCCTGTTGCTGACGCCACCGACGAAGAAAAGCGAAAGTTCAAGATCTTTGGTCCATCGCCAACCACATCTCAATCCGGTTCAGAAACGACCAGGGTTCCGATCACTTTCAACGGGCGGGAGTTCTTGCCTGGACCCGGTGGTTGGAAGACGAACGCGACTGGGTTCAAACGCTTGATTGCCGCTGACCGGATCATGTCGCGAACGAACAGTCTTCGATACGTTCGGTTCCTAGACGATTACCCCGTAGTTCCGATTTCCAATCTTTGGACAGACGTTAGATGGGGATTCAACGCTAGCGAGAAACGTTACGTCGTTGAGACCAACCCCCAAGTTCTCATCCGCTGCATCCTCATGGCCACCGATCCCGGCGACCTTGTGCTCGACCCGACCTGCGGTTCGGGCACCACCGCCACCGTCGCCGAGCAATGGGGCCGTCGCTGGATCACGATTGACACCTCACGCGTGGCGCTGGCGCTGGCCCGTGCCCGCATCATGGGCGCGCGTTATCCGTTTTACCTGCTGGCCGATTCCAAAGAGGGCCGCGACAAGGAAAACCAACTGCGCGGCCTCCCTGCTAACCACCAGCCACTAGCCACTAGCCACTCCCCCAGCATCCGCCATGGCTTCGTCTATGAACGAGTCCCGCATATCACACTTAAATCAATCGCCAACAACACCGAAATTGATGTCATCTGGGATAAGTTTGAGGGACAGTTGGAACCAATCAGAAAGGAGTTGGGAGTGGCTTGTGGTTTGTGGCTGGACGAAAAAGGAAAACCACGGACACCTGAAGAGTGGGAGATTCCCCGCGATCCCGATCCCAAATCCCCACTATCCACTAGCCACAAATCACTATTCACTTCCTTCTGGGACTTCCGGATCAAACGTCAAAAAGAAATCGACGCGAGCATCGCTTCGAAGGCCGAATTCGAATACCTCTACGACAAACCTTACGAAGACAAGAAAAAAGTCCGCGTTGCTGGGCCATTTACTGTTGAAAGCCTTTCGCCTCACCGTTCGCTGATTGTCGGAATCAATGATGAATTGATCGATCCAGTAAAAAAAGTGGGTAGTGGCCAGTGGTTAGTGGATAGTGAAGCGCAAGATTTTGTTCAAATGATTTTGGAAAACCTCAAGACGGCTGGTGTTCAACAAGCTCATAAAGAGGACAAAATCCAGTTTTCATCATTAAAGCCTTGGCCCGGACGGTATGTCTGTGCGGAAGGAGTGGTGGAAGTGGATAGTGAAGTGGTAGTGGATAGTGACAAGTCGCTAGTGGATAGAAAAGAACAGAAGCCAGCCGGTCGCAAATCACTAACCACTAACCACCAGTCACCAACCACTACTCGCGCAGCGATCTTTATCGGTCCCGAGTTTGGCACTGTGAGCAAGCCAGACTTGGTTGCCGCTGCTCGCGAAGCTGGAGACGCTGGATTCGATGTCTTGATCGCTTGCGCTTTTAACTATGATGCCCATTCATCCGAATTCGGAAAACTTGGACGGGTCCAAGTCCTCAAAGCTCGAATGAACGCCGACCTCCACATGGCCGACGACCTGAAGAACACCGGCAAAGGGAACCTGTTTGTCATTTTCGGTGAACCGGATATTGAAGTGGCTAGTGAAGAGTGGATAGTGGATAGTTCAGGAATCAGGATTGCGCCTTATGAAATCGTTAAGCTCTTATCGGGAGTTGATAGTCTGGCAGAAATCAATCGACTTGACCGTGAAGATTTACGCGGCTACGCGAAACTTTCCCTCCGACGAGAGATTTGGGATTACCTCACAGATGCGGCGCGCGACATCTTCGATACCGGCAAACATCGCGGAATGTCAAGCCAGAAGGACATCGCGGGAGTTTCTTCAATCGCTTGGCATAGCGCGCGGCTCGCTGGCGGAGTTTGTGACTTTTTTAGTGCTTTGCGAAAAGCTGGAGTACATGAGTCCTCAGAATTCCGCATCCTTGTTGATCGATTGCGCAGAGATAAATCGCATGCTTCACGCTCTAATGAAATCGCTGAACATCAATCGCTGACCTCTATCCACTATCCACTACCAACTCTTCACTATCCACTATCCACCAGCCACTACACACAAGTCACTATTCACGGTGTCGATGTCTTCCACCCCAACACGGGCGAAGTTCGCAGCGACGGAGCCGATGGCATAGCCTGTTGGTTCATCGATTCGGACTATAACGAAGAAAGCTTCTTCGTCCGCCAAGCCTATTTCCTCGGTGCCAACGATCCCTACAAATCCCTGAAAACCACTCTCAAAGCCGAAATCGACGCCGACGCTTGGTCAACTCTCAACAGCGACACCTCCCGCCCGTTTCCCAAACCGAAATCCGGTAGAATCGCTGTCAAGGTAATCAACCATCTTGGGGATGAAGTGATGAAGGTGTTTCGGGTGGAGAACTGATGACGGCCGAACATATAAAAAATTGTCGAACTTTCCTTCTCGACGATACATCAGCAAAAAAAGATGCCTTTGGTTTAAAGCAACGTATTGTTCGAGAGACTCCGCCCAAGTGGCGGGAAATTTTCACGACATAGGAATACTGGTCTCAGCATGCGGATTGCGCGTGGTGACGCCAATTCGGGTGAAATTTGCTTGGCTTTGCTACTGTTGATCAAGTATCCGATTGGATACAATAGAGTTAACTCTGAGAATGGATGATCGGGGGCACTTTATTGGCCAAGGAACGGTTGTGTCTTGTGACATCCCGACCGATTGTCCTACATGTCGTTGAATTTTGTACCCACGCCCGAAACGCTTGAAGACCTGCTAACCGTCGGCCGTGTTACTGACGAACAGACGCGGCAGCTACATACGGCATTTACAGAAGTAACTGATCGGATCGAGACTCCCGATGGTTTGCTAGCTATTGCCCTCGACATTGTTCCGGATTTTGAGGTTGCTTCGGCTTTAGTCGAACAACTACTCTCTGTTGATCACTTGAGCCGACGTATAGGCCAGCCTGTTGCTACCGTTATTGAATCTGAACTGGGTCAAATTCGCGAACTTCTTGAAGATGAAGATCAAGCAAAACAGATGCTTCAGAGCATTGCTGTCTTGGGAAGGCTGTCGGATTTGGTTGCATTCCGCAAAACCAGCAAAGCATTGGAGTTGGTTTACGATTGCGACAATTTGCTTCAGCGCACAAGAATCATGACGGACGTGAGGCCGGTTTTTTCCGACGATCCTTCAAAGATCGAAGGAGCGGTGGTTTCGCATACGTTGAGGATTCGATACGACTCCGCCGGTAACGACCGTGAAATGAGCCTGGCTTTGGATGATCGAGATTTAAGAAAATTGATCGCTGATTGCGAGCGGGCATTGGTGAAAGCCGACGCGGCGCGAATTCAAATGTGTGGCCCCAGTAATATCCCAACAATGAACATAGCAGAGGAACAAAATGACTAGCTTACTCCTAAAAAAAAATCCTCTTTCCGAAGGGTTGGCGAATATGATTAGCACAGCGAAAACTGAGCTTGGGGCCAATCGAGGAAAGAAGATTATCAAAAGAAACAGAATTCAAATTCAGAGTCATCGCTCTCAAAACGAACTGCGATTTGCAGTTGCCAGGCTGGATTTCAAAGCTCGTTCTGAAGACGGCGAGTTGTATCACGCAATCGGGGAAGCCCAGAAAGTTCGGCTTGCCGATTGTTTTGTTCAAGAAGGGGGGATTCAGCCGACTTCCTCAAGTCGCGTTAAGACTCGACAGGTGATCGAAGTGCTTTACGAAAACCAGCGGTTGCTACCCGCTCGGATTGGCGCGTCACGGGAGGGCGGTATTATGTTGGTATACCGATTCCCTGACGAGCAGACGATCGAAGTTGAAATCGAAAACGATCTTTTGATTTCTTGCGTCGCCAGCGACAAAACTTCGGTGCTCTCGTCAGAAGTCTTTAAACCCGTTTTGGACGCTTGTCGTTTTGTCAGAAGAACTCGAACAACAAGTCAGACAACGATTGGCGTGTAGTGGGCGCACTGCATTGAAACGATCTGAGTTTCTGAATGAAGATCAGTTGTTGCTTTCGTTTCGGCAACAGCAGCTCGATTCCGAAGGCGTATTTAAGCCAGAGCTGTTTCAGTTGCCTGATATCTCGTGCAATTGGCGTCGATTTTCCGAACCAATCGATGTCAGGTTTCGAGAGAATGGTCGCCAGACTGATGGCTGTGCGGCAATCTTTGTTAGAGATGTTTGCTTAGACGATTTTGCGGTTGCCGTGCATGATCCTTTGTGCAACCGACAAATCGAGAACTATAGCCATTGCGAAATCAGACTCAACCCCGGTGGCTTGGGCGTCGATGAAGAACCGCCGCAGAAGTTAGGCAAGGGGCAACGCGCGAAACGAAACGCTTGGGGAAAGAACTTGATTTTGAATTCGAAAATTCTAATCCCGGCAGACGCGTGAGAGCTTGATGCAATTTAGAATCGCCGACACATTTACCTCTAGCTTGACCAAGCTCACCACGGACGAGCAAAAAGCCGTCAAGACGACTGCGTTCGATTTGCAAATGAACCCTGCAAATCCCGGAATGCAATTTCACAAACTGGATCGAGCAAAGGATAAGAATTTCTGGTCGGTTCGAGTTAGTCGCGATATCCGCTTGATCGTCCATAAAGTAGATACAAGCTTGCTGCTGTGTTACGTCGATCATCACGATCCTGCCTATGCTTGGGCTGAACGTCGAAAGCTAGAAACACATCCCACAACCGGCGCGGCACAATTGGTCGAAATCCGCGAAACGATCAAGGATGTTGTCGTTCCGAATTATGTTGTTGAATCAAAGCGCAAATTGCTCTTTGATCGGGTCGCTGAATCTAGTTTGCTCGATTACGGCGTTCCTGCTGAGTGGCTCGACGACGTAAAGAATGCGGATGAAGATTCGCTGTTTGAAATCACAGCGCATTTACCAGCCGAGGCCGCTGAAGCATTGCTGGAACTGGCAACCGGTGGAATTCCCGCGAAACGTCAGCCCGTCGCTGTTACTGCTGATCCGTTCGACCATCCTGATGCTCAGCGTCGATTCCGCTTGATGACAGATGCCGATGAGTTGGCTCAAGCACTCGATTACCCGTGGGAAAAATGGGCTGTCTTCCTACATCCTTCGCAGCGTGATCTGGTTGAACGAAATTACAACGGAGCCGCTAGGGTTGCCGGTACGGCTGGTACTGGCAAGACGGTCGTTGCCCTGCATCGAGCGGTTCATCTTGCCAGCAAGAATCCCGATAGTCGAGTTCTGTTGACGACGTTTAACAGTTTGCTTGCCGCCTCCTTAAAGCTCAAACTCAGACATTTGGCTGGTCATAAACCGAAGCTGATGGAACGGATCGAAGTTTTTTCCATCACCGAAATAGGGGAGCGGCTCTACGCGGCTCGGTTTGGCAAACCACGACTCATTTCTGATGATGAAATTCGTAAACGCATCAACGAAGCCAATGAACTACAGAAAACACCATTCTCCAATTACTTCCTGTGGGCAGAGTGGCGAGATATTGTGGATGCCTGGCAACTCAAGTCTTGGGAGGAATATCGAGACGTTGCACGATTGGGTCGCAAGTCTCGTTTGCGAGAACCGCAACGAGCAAAAATCTGGGAGTTATTTGAGAAGCTCAGATTGGAGCTTGAATCGGAAGGCTGGCTTACGGTCTCTGAGATGTTTCTTCCCCTTTCGCAGTCTCTAGGCAATGACACTTCTGGGGCGTATGACCACGCAATCGTCGATGAGGCACAAGACATCAGTGTTTCCGAACTCCGATTTTTGGCGGCTTTGTGTGGTAAACAAGAAAACGGATTGTTCTTTGCGGGTGACCAAGGCCAACGAATTTTTCAAGCACCATTTTCCTGGAAGTCATTAGGGGTTGATGTTCGTGGGCGTTCTCGAAGTCTAAAAATCAACTACCGAACCTCGCATCAAATTCGATCTCGTGCCGACTCATTACTACCCCACGAGATTACTGACGTGGACGGGAATTCGGAGGAGCGAGTAGGAACCATTTCTGCCTACGATGGGCCAGAACCCCAAGTCAAGGTACTCGCCGATTTTGAATCGGAGCAAAAGGCGGTGGCCGACTGGCTAAGTAGCTGTGTCAATTCTGGAATCGAACCCCATGAGATTGGTCTTTTTGTTCGAACTTCAGATCAATTCGAAAGGGCGATTGCGGCCATCGACCAATCGAAGTTAACGGGTAAGGTCGTCGATCAAATTCAGCCGTCGCCAAAAGGGAGCATTGCCGTCATGTCAATGCACTTGGCTAAAGGGTTAGAGTATCGAGCTGTCGCGGTGATGGCCTGCGACGATGAAATCTTGCCATTGCAAGAGCGAATTGCTTCCGCTTCGGATGATTCCGATTTGGAAGAAATCTACAACACCGAACGCCATTTGCTCTATGTGGCCTGCACCCGTGCCCGTGATCGGCTGTTAGTCACTGGTGTAAAACCAGCCTCCGAATTTCTAGATGATTTGAGTGGTTGAGGGCATTCGCTTTTTTGACTCATAAGTAAACGTACCGGGCAAAATTCTCTCGCGCTTCCTTCAGCGGTTTTCTCTTACTCTTGGCCATCCGAACTCACATGGAAAGCGTCGAGAGGGGCCATCTGCCGCTGGGGACAGCGGCAGCTACAGTAGGTCGGCCTGTCCTCAGGCCGACACATCCTCAGGCCGACACATCCTCAGGCCGACACTTTGACCTGAACGCACCGTTGCCCACAACACTGACATTTGCCCAACAATCGAGCGATCGCCAACGCAAAAAGTCATCGTTGTGAGAAATGCGGGTTAGTCCCACAGCGCCGGCTCGATGCAAAGCTGTAGGCCAGCCTGGAAAGGCTGACGCCGTTTACCTGGTTTGTGCCAGACCGGGAGGATTGGGTCAGCCTGGAAAGGCTGACGTACATACCATACCTTGCGCTGTAGGATTAGGATTGGGTCAGCCTGGAAAGGCTGACGTACATACCTTGCGCTGTAGGATCAGGGCATTCAGGTTAGGACTTGCCGGGGGTCGAGAATCATCGAAAACCGAGTGCGGATGAGAGACTTGAACCTCCACGATCTTTCGGCCACAGCAACCTGAAGTATAATATGCACCCGTCAATCATACCGGAGACAGGACTTGAACCTGCACGCCTTGCGGCACTAGATCCTAAATCTAGCGTGTCTGCCAATTCCACCACTCCGGCTAGAATGTTCTACCGATCCCCATTCGTCACACAGTCTGGTTCACAAACCAACCAACGTGAAATGTGCAACTTGAAAAAAATGAACGGCGTGAACGATGAAGCTGGACGATTTTATCCCCCTTGGGCCCGCTTGACAAGGTTAGTCGAAACTTGGCTCGGGTCTTGGCGGGGGAGCGATGCAAACATCTCATCAGGCGAACATGTTGAAGATGCCACAATAAAACTGATTTTTTCCCCGGACTACGTCGCTCGACCTGCACAAACGACAAGCATTTAACAGATGAGTTCGCTTAAATGGGCGAGATTATGTGAGTTGTCGGCGAACAAAAAGTGTATAATTCCTTGTCAATGATTGAATGTGAATTTTGTGCTTGCAGACAAAGGTCTCAAGGCATAAAAAAACAGGCCTTCCCCTTTTTCGTTGGAACCGGTGTTATGAAGAATAATCGCCTGATGCTCGGTGTTTGGTGCTCCCTGATTGGGTCAGTCGCGATGATATGGCAACTCACTGAGATTTCGTTGTCTGCTCAGGATTATTCGGAAGCGCTGTTAAGCGAAGTCATCGAACTCCGCTCCGGTGGCAGGTTTGAGGGGAAGGTC
>JBGTDM010000122.1:0-4366 GCA_041748315.1 Pirellulaceae bacterium | reverse complement strand
GATGGAGGGATAAAAATTAGTAAGGTGACGGACACGACAGGAAACAAACTCCCAGTGACCATTGTCAAAACAATGATGCGAGTCGATTTGCCCGAGCCACTTGTGACTGGACAAGAATTCTCTTTTCGAGTCGATTGGTCTTACACCATCAACGACTTTCGAGTGGCCGGTGGTCGAGCGGGATGTGAATACTTTGAAGATTGCGGGAACTACATTTACGAGATCGCCCAATGGCATCCGCGCGCTGCAGCTTACACGGATTTTACAGGGTGGCAACACAAACAGTTCATAGGCAGCGGCGAATTTACGCTCGACTTTGGTAAATTTATCGTTCGAATTACCGTTCCCGATGATCATGTCGTTACGGCAACGGGAGAACTTCAAAACGGTCAGGAAGTTTTAAGCGAGGAACAGATCGAACGGCTCGAATTAGCTCGCACGTCCGAGACTCCCCGGTTTGTGATCACACCGGAGGAAGCCAAAATTAACGAGCAATCCAAGTCATCTGGAAGAAAGACCTGGGTTTTTGTTGCCGATCAGGTGCGCGATTTTGCTTTTGCCTCGTCGCGCAAGTTCATATGGGATGCCATGGGCCATCAGACACGCGATGACCGAATCGTAATGTGCATGTCCTTCTATCCTAATGAAGCCGAACCGCTTTGGAGCCGCTACAGCACTCACGCAGTCTCCCACACACTCGATGTTTATGGAAAATTTACATTCGAGTATCCCTATCCAGTCGCCATCAGCGTCAACGGTCCGGTTGGAGGTATGGAGTATCCAATGATTTGTTTTAACGGTCCTCGACCAGAAAAAGATGGTACGTATCCCGCGCGAACTAAGTATGGATTGATCTCCGTGGTGATTCACGAAGTGGGACACAACTGGTTCCCGATGATTGTCAACAGCGACGAACGGCAATGGACTTGGATGGACGAAGGGCTCAATTCCTTTCTGCAACGACTTGCCGAATTAGAATGGGAAGAGAATTATCCGTCCCGGCGAGGCGAGGCCCGAAAAATCATCGAGTTTATGACGAGTCCCAACCAGGTCCCCGTCATGACAAACAGCGAGTCGCTCTTGCAGTTCGGAAACAATGCATACGCCAAGCCGGCCGCCGCGCTGGCCGTGCTGCGCGAGACAATTCTGGGGCGAGAGTTGTTTGATTTTGCCTTTAAAGAATTTGCGAATCGCTGGAAATTTAAACGCCCGACGCCGGCGGACTTTTATCGCACGATGGAAGATGCATCAGCCGTAGATTTGGACTGGTTCTGGCGAGGCTGGTTTTATTCGACGGACCACGTTGACGTTGCTGTTAACAGTCTGAAACGAATTACACTGAATACCGATAGTGACTATTTGGAAAAGCCCAAACAAAAACAGCAACGCGATAGTCTGCCCCCCCTGATAAGCGAAATACGCAACGCCGAGCTTTCAAGACGTACTGATCGGTTTCCCGAACTGCAGGACTTTTACAACGAATACGACGAACTCGAAGTGACCGATGCCGATCGCGAAGCCTACGAACGGTTCGTTGTTAGCCTTTCTGACGAACAAAAACAAGTTCTGGACTCATCAATTCTGATCTATGCTCTGGAACTCGAAAATATCGGGGGATTGGTCTCCCCCGTTATTGTTCAAATCGAATATCAATCTGGACAAATCGAAGAACGAAGATATCCCGCCGAGATTTGGCGACGTAACAATGAACGGGTGACTCGACTAATGTTCGTCGAAGAACCGATCAAGCAAGTTGTCCTTGACCCCTTTTGGGAAACGGCCGATGCGAATGTAGCAAACAACTACTTCCCACGACGCATCGACGAAGAGGGAGTCGCTGTCGCCAACTTTGACCCGAGGCGAGGTAATTCGCTGGACCCTCAGAAAAACCCGATGCAACAGGCGATCGAATGGACCGAACAAGAATCAACGCTAGATGATGCACCAACTCCGGTGGCCCCAGTTGACGATCCACCGAAGAAACAGGACCAGAAATCAGACAATCCCTTGAAATAGGTGTCGCCATCGACTCCGGCTTTTCAAAGTCGCTCATGATTTTTTTGGCCGACTTGTCAATCATCCTCAACCAACGTAGATTTATCGTTTTACTTGACGCGCGTTTCATTTCAGACGTGTGAAATGTTCGTCTTTATATAACTAATCCGGTATTTCAAAAGGATGGTGTGATTATGTCGACAGGTACAACGGGTCGTGGAAAGCAGAAGATTGTTGCGGGCATTTTGGCGATTCTACTAGGTTACTTGGGTGTCCATCACTTCTATTTGGGCTCCGTGACGTCTGGTGTGATCTGTATTCTAGCCAATCTATTGTGTCTGGGTGTAATCATCGGACTTGTCGAAGGAATCATGATCTTGATCATGCCGGATGCTGAATTCGATGCTCGATATAATTATCGAACACCAGAATCGATGGAGTTTGTATTCATGAAGCCCAAGAATATCGCCTGACCCCAACTTCATCTGAAATTGTGAAACTTGGCTTGAGTCAATTGAGATTTGAGGGTTTCAGGAAACGGTGGATTACAACCCGAGTGATCAATAGAAAACAACAATTTGCGCGAGTGGAACAGTCATCTCAACGGTTCGTGAACCATTGGACATGGTTGTTCCACTCCGCATCAACGCTTACTTGTCGATTTAATTTTAGGGAACGTTGATTTTGGTTGGCTGTATACGCCGTCATTTGCCGCACAACTAATCGCTTAATGTGAGCATTGTTCGTTCCTGTAGAATTGTTGACGTGCATCACGACCTTTAATGGTATCCAATTTCATTGCCCAGTTAGCCCGTGATGACGACGCAGCGCGATTCCAGTGCTCATGATGACTCCAAATCGGCGTCGTACTCCGACGCTCGACGCAAAGTTGGATGGAGGCGCATCCTGGTTGCGTCGCTCAAATTTGCCATTTCTTTTGGTATTCTTGCGTACTTGTTTGATCAAGCGTGGAAACACGATCAATTTGCACGTTTCGCGGATTCCGAAAAGCAATTGGGTTGGCTGGGATTGGCAGTATTGTCCGGCTTTGTCGCTTGCACAATCGCATTTTTCCGTTGGCATCGACTGGTGCTGGCCATCGGGTTGCCCTTTCGGTGGACTGACGCTGTGCGACTAGGTTTTCTGGGCCATCTCTTCAATCTTTTGTCCTTTGGCGTCTTGGGGGGCGATGCAATCAAGGCAATGTTTGTCGCCAGACAAATGAAAGGCAAGGCAACTGAGGCAATCGCAAGTGTTTTTGCGGACCGCGTCATCGGCTTGAGTGCGATGTTTATGTTCGCTTCCGTTGCCTATCTTTGCTCGGATTTCAGTAAACTGGAAGCTGAAAACCCGCAGGCACTCGGCTCGATCCAAGTCGTCTGTCGCTTCGCCATCGTTACCTCATTTCTGGTCGTATCGTTAATGTACGGTTTGACGATCTTCGAAAACTGGCAGAACACGTATGTCGTTCGCAATCTCGTCTCACTTCCTCGAGTCGGTGTAACGATTGCCCGATTGCTCCAGGTCGTGCACATCTATCGAAGTAAGAAGCGAGTCATTGTCGGTGCCTACGTACTCAGCTTCATCAGTATCGCGTTGTTTGCTTTATCAATTTACTCGATCGCTCGAGGGATTTCCGACAGTTTTCCCAGTTTGATCTCCCACCTGGTCATCGCTCCGATTGCGATGGTTGCGAATGCTGCGCCATTGCCTGGAGGACTCGGCGGAATGGAACTCGCAATTGACTTTTTGTATCGTGGATTTTCTCAAAAGGAGTTGCCAAGCGAACACGGTTTTGTAATCGCACTCGGATTCCGCTTGATTCTTTTGGCAGTGGCCTCAATCGGAATCGTCATCTACCTGTTCAAGAAACGCGAGTTAAGCCACTTGGCTCTTTCGGAAAATGTGATGCTCGATCCCCATCTGCCCCATGCAGAATCAAGGTGATTCCAATGGATGACCAAGATGCGTAAATCCGAAAGAGCATCATCGACATTATCAACAACACAAGGGACTTTCAGGAGAAGCTCGCTCAATATCTTGCTGATCATGGACTAGATTCAGTGGGCTAAAAGTTGTTTGCTCCGGACAAATGGGTTAAGGTCAATTTCGCCCTTCCGTGTTTAGATTGATCAACGATCTGTGAGGGGATCATGGCTTCCGTTTAAAAACAATTTTGGTGACGCGATGTTGTCGAAAACAGTCGAGCACACCTTGCGAGCCGCCGTGTTTAGAGCATATCTGGAAACTTAAGCTAGGTGGGCGAGTCGGAATTCGTTTTGATAGTTAGGTTTTGGCGGTTTGGTGA
The DNA here is from genome assembly GCA_041748315.1 of Pirellulaceae bacterium. Taxonomy (GTDB): domain Bacteria; phylum Planctomycetota; class Planctomycetia; order Pirellulales; family Pirellulaceae; genus CALMEE01. The sequence goes on along the minus strand of JBGTDM010000122.1, from coordinate 63 downwards.
GTCGGCGAAGCATGAGGTTGGTCATTGCAACTTGAATATCAGCAGTGCTGCTTTCGAGTGTTT
>JBGTDM010000121.1:0-3476 GCA_041748315.1 Pirellulaceae bacterium | reverse complement strand
ACGACGTAGAATGGTGAAACGTCATGAACCACATCTTTATCCATCACATCTTTATCTTAAAGGTTATTAATGTCGAGATCAACAACGGACACCGAGCGTCTGGTGGGGTGGTTGTCGGCGGCCCGGTTCTGTCAAGAATTGGACTCTAATCAACTTACGGCCATCGCAGTTGACATGAGCGTACGTGCATTTAGCGCCGGTGAAACGATTGCTTTTGCGGGTGACGCGGTCACTGAGTTTTGGATTGTAGTCGAGGGGGAGCTCGACTCATTCCTGACCGATGCACGCGGACGAGAAAAGCTGCTTGGCACGATTCGGCAGGGAGAAACGGTGGGGGAAGTCATGATCTTAGAGAAAACTCCGACTCGTCCTGTTCGCTTTACTGCACGGACCAATGGCACCTTGCTTGTCGCACCAGCCGAGTTATTGCCGCAGTGGATTAAGATGTATCCACAGCTGATGCACAATCTATTTATTACCCTCAGCGAACGGTTTAAGATGGTGGCCGGTGCGGCGTCGCGCAACTTGCCATCGCCGCGCCTGGGAATCGTTGCTGCATCGCCAAGAGCGTTTCTGCTGGCGGGCCGACTTGTCACAAAGTTGGTTGAGGCTGGAGAAAGACTGAGAACTTGGGCCAGCCAACCTGAGAGACTCCACCCATCAAATTGTTGGCCCGAAGCGCTGCCCATTCAATCAATCTCGGGAAACGACACTCCGCTATTGCAACCCCCGTCAGCCGAAGTGGATCGACAAATCGTCGTCTGGTCGCCTGACTCCGATGGTGGCATGAATGCGAGATCGCTGCTTGGAAGCGATGAAATCCTGTGGCTACTCGAACCACGAGACGCCGCGAACCTAAGTCAGCAAGTTAATGAGTTACAGTTTTTAAAAGGCGATGCATCAGAGATAGTTCGCGTCATTTGGTTATTAGACGCCGACACCAGAGTGCCACCGATAATGAATGGATGGGATTTTAAGAAGTCTGATGTGAAAATCGCAGTCGCGTCGTCTAGTGGCGTTCTAAACCGTCAGGAGATTCAAGGCGTTGACCGACTCGTAAGAGTGTTGCGCGGCATTTCGGTGGGTATCGCGTTAGCCGGAGGAGGGGCGAAGGGAATGGCCCACTTCGGTGTGTTGCAGGCATTGGAAGAATCCGGTCTGTCGTTCGACGTCATGTCCGGTACGAGCGCCGGTGCCATGGCAGGAATTCTTTATGCTTCAGGCATGTCGCCACAGGACTCAATCAGAAACTTTAAACGTGATCTCACTCCTTCGAAGCTGTTCCGTCTGTTGCCAAACTGGCCGAATTGGTACCTGGTTTCACAGTACCGACGAAGTGCCTGGGACGGCATGTTGCGGAAGTATCTGCATCAGTGGCGGCTTGAGCAGCTATCGATTCCGTTTAACGCGGTTGCCGTAGACTTGGTTCAGGCTCGCACCGTGGTACGGCAACAAGGAGATGCGGTCCATGCCATTCTGGAGAGCATCAATCTACCGATCGTCTCGCGACCAATTTTGCGCGACGGTATGGCGCTGGTTGATGGTGGAGTGTTGAACAACCTGCCCGCTGACGTGCTGGCAGAAAGCGGCGTTGACTTTGTCGTAGGTGTCGATGTCTCCAGTCATGTGCGCAACGAGTTTGCGGGCAATCGTCCTGATATGCCGACAACTAAGATGCGAAACGCGGGATCAATCGACACACTGTTTCGAATCTTCGAGTCACAAGCACACAACATCGGAAAGCTGCGCAATCGCGCCGTCGATTTTTGGATCAAACCGGACACGTCCGGTTATGGGCTGGCCGAGTTTCATCGCACTGAAGAAATAGCAGCCGCCGGACATAAGGCCACACAAGAAACTATCGCTGAACTTAGTTTGCGTCTGACGGAGTTGGAAAAACGGCTACTTCAGCAACCCGGTTCGCAGGCCCAGTGATTCTGTCCCCGCGGCCTCGCGTTGCATCAAGCTTGTTTAATATGCATCGGATTTCATGATTATATTCCTTTGGCTGTTCATTACGATCATCATCGCTCTGACAACTGCATGGATCGCGTTGGCGATTCATTTTCATGTGAGGCGACCCTGGTTGCGGTATGTCCTTTCTTCTGTCCCGTTGGTCATCATGGGAGCAGCTCTATTAGCGCTACCCATTTTCCCTGAAGCGCTAGCGGTGTGGTTCGGATTGGTAATGTTAGCAATTGCTTGGTGGTTTTCACTGCGACCCAAAGCGAACCGTGACTGGGCTATTGGTATGGATGTCTTACCCCAGGTCGAAATCCGCGAAAACGGCCTTCATGTTCGGAACTTTCGCAACTTTAGCTATACGGAGAACGGCAAGCCGATTCCTCACTACGAAAAACGTGTTTACGACCTAAGACAGCTGTCGTCAATCGACTACTTCTTGTCACATTGGTCGGGGCCAATGATAGCGCACACACTGGTTAGTTTTGGGTTTGGCGACCAACAATATCTTTGTGTATCCGTCGAGGCGCGTCGACAAAAATGGCAAAAATACTCACCGGTAGCGGGCCTGTTTCGCGCGTATGAGTTGATGTTTGTTCTCGGGGATGAACGAGACATTGTTCGTCTCCGCACGAATGTTCGCCATGAAAAAGTCTATTTATATCGCGTGCGTTTGCCTTCTAAAAATCTGCGACGGTTGTTGCTCGACTACGTTTCACGAATCGAGAAGCTGACCGACCAGCCGGAGTGGTACAATTCGGTCACCAGCAACTGCACCACCAATCTCTTTTACCAGGGTCATGCCAATGCGCCATGCTGGTTGATGCCTCGAATCTTGTTGAATGGGCTATCGGCGGGAGCGATGTATCAACTCGGTTACTTGGGCACCCAACTATCGTTTGAAGAACTGCAAGCTCGTTCTGACATTGGTGAACGAGCACTTGAAGCTGGCGATGCGGCGAATTTCTCACAGGAAATCCGCAGCCAAAGAGTTAAGAAAGAATAAGAAAGAAAGAATAAGAAAGGACATGCATTTTCCATTTTCTTAGATGCCCGAGTTAAGAGGCTAACAAAGGGCATGCACTTTACTAGACGAATGCTATTTTGTCACAGGTGTTATTGCGGTCCTCCAGATCGTTCGCTCAACGGACGGTTTACCAATTACCGCTTGTACAGGCTATCTATCAGACGACTGACAAGTTTCTTTTCTGATGTTGAAACGGCTAACGACTGGAGTCACGAGTATTCGTATTGGAAAGATGTTGTTGGGAATCGAGTTCCCGCAAGTGCAGCATTAACAAACGAAACAGTTCGGCGATTCCCTCGTTCTGTTGGTGCAACTCTTGATGCTTGGCAAAAACAAATTTTTCGCTTGAGACACCGGGCGCCCGAGCGCTTGAAACCGGAACAACCTTATCTGAGTCCCCTGTCCCGATCAACCAATATCCCGATCCAATGATCGAGTGCGTGCGAACTGAGGTGGCAAACGGTAAATCATAAATTGCTTTCAGCAA
>JBGTDM010000120.1:0-14463 GCA_041748315.1 Pirellulaceae bacterium | reverse complement strand
TTGAAGCTGTTGCGAACCGAGTTGAAATCGCATAACGGCTTGGAACCCGTTATGGGCAGTTCTCCTATCAGCCGGCGGCTGCGACGACAGATTTCTGAACTCATGGTTACGCGCGGCGATATACTGATCGTCGGACCGCAGGGAAGTGGCCGGAGGCAAATCGGCGAAACGATCCATTATGGAATGAAATCAACAATGACAGACGCCAGCACCTCCGCAGGCTTGTTGGTGCCCGTCGATGCCAATATTTGTGACCCGGAAATCATTCAGTCATCGATTCGCCAACTGTTTTCTCAAAGTTCCACCCAGCCAGGGTCAGCGGTACCAGGAATGCTGGTCTTGGACGCCGATCGACTGACAACGGCGAGCCAAACGGAATTGCGCGAGTTCTTTGAGTTGCCGGGATCAAAATTCAGAGTTATTTCCACGGCAAGCCGGTCGCTCTTGGACTTGGTCGAAAAGGATGCATTTGACAAGTCGCTGGCATTTCGCCTCTCGACATTCGTGATTGAGATTCCTCAACTTGCCAACCGAAAAATGGACATCCCATTGCTCGTTCAGGCACAGGTTGAACGATTCAACGCGCTGGGGAGGCGACAGCTTAGTGGCGCAAACAAGGCTGCGATACAAGTCCTGATCGACTATCATTGGCCTGGTGAGTTTGCCGAGTTAGCCCAAGTCATTACGGACGCTTGTGCCGTCGCATCCGGACCCAACATCGTCAAAGACGATTTGCCAAAACGCGTGCTGCACGCCGAGTCTGCTCGAGTCCACCCTGTGCAACAAGTACCATCGATCGACATGGCGAGATTTCTCCAGTCCATTGAGGCCGAGTTGATCCAACGGGCCATCGAGCAATCCAACGGAAACAAGACTCAAGCTGCTATCCTTTTAGGTGTCAGTCGCGGCAGCCTCATCCGGCGATTAAACCAACTGGATCTATGAGATGACCGATCGTGCAGGAGTCCCGACGCCAAATCGCTCAGCAGGACCATTGGGTTGGTTTCTTTCGGAAGTACCGCCGTTTGAGGTATTCTTGCTGGAATCTTCCAAGATCTGGCTGTCCAATTTCAGTTATCTGACAAAACTCCATGACAACTGGCAAGTGCGATGGGTTGATCGAGCCGCGACTTTGGTGGAGCGGGTTAAAGAATCCCGGTTCGCGTTTTCGGTAATTGAAATCGACAGGCACTCAATCCATGAACGATTTAGCCTGGTTAGACAACTGGTGCAACTGTCCGATTTAAAATACGAATCGCGGCACGCATTAGCTATTGTCGGTCAAGCAAAATTAGGGCAGGATGAATGGAGCGCCAAAGGAGGGGAGGTGAACTCGAAGGTCGCGTCGCAAAAAAGCGAGGATTTCCTTGAATTAGAGAGGTTGCTCCGTGCAGCCGGGGCCGTTCACTGTTGTTGGAATGTCGGCGAACTTACGCAACTGGTTCGATTGATCAATCGATTTGGACAGTCGCTTCCCGAGAGGCCGATCACACTAAAAGAACATTACTTCAAGCGTCTCCCATGGCCAAAAGCGAGTGAATTTCCGGCACAAAACTGAAGAAACTCCTTTCATTCGCCTTGGAAACCTGCACGACGTATCACCATATCACACTAAAAGTACACCAACATGAATGAAATCGACAAGCAGCAATTTTTGAGTTCAATGCGAATGACGCTTGATCCCGAAACGGGCCGCAGCTTCGAAGTTACAAAGCAACTGCTTTCGGCAGATTTTAAACAGAATTCCATCGATCTTGTGATCGGGATGTCAACGCACTCCTCGCCGCTTATTGAATCGTTTTGCGAATCCCTTCAGCAACGGTTACTTGCAGACTTTCCTGAACTCGGCACGGTGAATATCTCCATCAAGAATTTTGAGCGTCCCCCGCAACCATTGGGAACGATCGGATTAACTTGTAAATCCGTGATTGCCGTCGGCTCTGGCAAAGGGGGTGTTGGCAAGAGCACCGTTGCCACGTGCTTGGCTTTGGCCCTGAAACGGGCGGGTTGCCGGGTTGGGTTGTTGGATGCTGATGTGTATGGCCCGAGTGTACCTCAACTATTAGGGTTGGAGGGGCAACCGGCGATCGTTGATAACAAAATTCAGCCGATTGAATATTCCGGAATGCCAGTGATGTCAATTGGATTGTTGGTTGCAACCGAAGAAGCCGTGATTTGGCGCGGCCCGATGTTGCATTCTGCGGTGACACGTTTTGTGCGCGATGTAAACTGGGGCGCTCTTGACTATTTGATTGTCGACATGCCACCAGGAACTGGAGACGTCGCCCTTTCGTTATCGCAGATGATGCCGATGACGGGCGCCGTTGTTGTGTGCACTCCACAAAAGGTCGCGTTGCTCGATGCAATCAAGGCAGTCGCCATGTTTAAGAAAGTGAACATTCCGATTTTGGGTGTCGTCGAGAACATGAGTACTTTTATATGTCCCGATACTGGTAAGCATTACGATATCTTCGGCAGTGGGGGGGCTCGACGATTTGCCGAACACTCCTCAATTCCATTTTTAGGAGAAATCCCGATCAACATTGGGATTCGTGAACGAGGTGATACTGGGGAGTCAATGTCCAATTTTGAAGACCCGACGACCGCCTCATATTTTAATGAAATCGCCATAAGATTGGCTGAACAGTTGGCTTCGCGGGCCGCAGAAAACCCAGTTAAACCGTCGCTTCCGATTCTGCAGTGAGCCTGTAGAAGTTGAGTAAATTCCCGGCTCTGTCGACTCGCAAACACCACGCAAATGAGCTGGGCAGATGGAGCCCAATTGTTCACGGTTGAACGGCCTTGGTGGGGATTTGCGCAAAAAAGTAGGGCTACAAACCGTAGCCCCTTCTTGTTGTGGCTTGTCGATAAAAAGCCGCAAGCTATTGAAATGTCGTGACGACTATTTCTTCTTCTTTACGGCGGCTTTTTTAGCTGCTTTTTTAGGAGCGGCTTTCTTCTTAGCTGCTTTTTTAGGAGCGGCTTTCTTAGCGGCTTTCTTTGCTACTTTTTTGGCCACAGAACTATCCTCCATTAGGAACTGTGATGTGCAGTTTCCGCTTGGCTTCCGTTTGCCAAATCTGAAAACAAAACCACACATCGATTGACACAAAAACTTTTAACCCAACTGATGGGTTTAACGCCATGTCAAACTGTTGAATCGATTTCGAATTGATCAACAGCACTGCAAACGCCTTGCGGTGTTGCTCAATGTCGTGAATCAATATTGTTTAAACAAATCAATTCAACTGGTTATGTTTTACGCAAGTCCCAGAATTTTTCAACACGGTTTTTTCAATTTGGTACAAAAAGTTTTGGGACGTCAGGGTAGAAATCGATCACGAAGTGCGATGAACAGGTGTGCCACAACCACATCGCATGCCATCATTTACTGATCTCGATGTGATTTCAGTGCAGTGATATGTTATGTAATTGTTAACATTGAAGCTTCGTGTGGTGTTTAAGCGACTATTCCGAATACAATGAAACTTCTTAAAGGATAGCCAGCGAATCACCTGTCGTTAATCATTACAGAATAGGAAAAGCATTCCTGGGCAGTGTTCCTAAGTCATTATTCTGTAAAGGGTTGTGTCATGTAATGTGGACTTGTTCCGGCATCGTGAACGCGGTTCATTGATTTAGTGTGAAATGGCTGATTGCTCAGTCCCTTTCACGATTTCGGCATTGAATTGCTTGTTGGCCGACGATCGCCGAGATAGAAACTGGTATCCGTGCATTGAGAAAACTGCAAAGTCACCTGTCGCCGACAGATACCTTGACAACATGTTGATTGAATTGTGCAGCTGAATTTTTCGACCGAGATCGTCGCGAAAAAAAAATGAAAAAAATTTTGATTTTTTTCATTTTTTTCCCTTAGCAGGTCGTTCGAGTCTCGATTTCACGCATGATGAAAGTCAACACGCATGTCATCGAGTCAACTTCATGATTCGAATTTCATGCTCATGATGTTCGTTCATGGCATCGTTCTGGAGTTGAGACGATGGTGATGCAAAGCAATCGACTTCCAGCAATTACCAGGGACGACGGCCAGCGGTACCACCATAGCCGCTACCACCTCCCAACTGTTGAAAAAGTTGCCAGTTGCTCCAGGCCATAAAGCCAAAAAAGATGCCCACAAATTGTGCGCCGTGAATTAATGCGTAGAGACCGACGGCAATCGCAGCCACAATGGACAGAATCACCGCTTGACGCTCTCCGTTCCAGCCATCTTTTTGGATAAAGAGTTGTCGCGAAATCTGACCTCCATCCAACGGGATCACAGGAATCAAATTCAACAGATTCAGGTACACGTTGATGATCACGCCGTAGGCAAGTAATGTCTGCAGGTACTCTTGGGTGGCAATTCTGGAATTAAGAAAATCGAACTCAAAAAGCGGCAAAATGCCATACATGGAAATGTTTACGAATCCGTTGAGCGCCAAAATGATCAAGCTGAATATCAGTGCCAACAAGAATCCGGCCAACGGTCCGGCAAACGAAACCAAAATCTGCTGAGGACTTGTAAAGCGCTGCCGAGTTGAACTCCATGAATTTCCTGAATCCGCGATTGCCAGTCCCCCCATCATGTGCAATACAATTCGGGCTGGTTGACCAAAAAAGCGCATGACGACAGCGTGACCGAGTTCGTGAAACAGAATCGAAACCACAAAGACAAGTGCGAATATCAATATCATCATGCCATCTCCAGCTCGAGCTCCAAACAGGATGGGCAAGAGGAAAAAAAGGGGATGGATGCGTACCGGGAATCCAAACAGCCGAAAATTCAGGTCGTAGTCCGATCGGGCCGGCTCATTCAAAAACACAATGGTCTCCTGTTTCAAACCACCAAATTCAATTAGCCAATTGTACCAACGAAGTGAGGTTTGGCCACGCGGCTCGCTCAAACCGTACCGCGAGCCAACTCGCCATGTATAGCCAAAGAATTGTGGTCGCGCCTAGAACCAAGAATATCGAACGTCGTCATGAACAGCCGATTCCAATCATGCAGCGTGGCGAATTGGGGCCGATTCCATTTCCAATTGTGGTTGGCTTGCAGGGACCGCTGAATCTCTCAACGCCTTCAGAATCGTCTTGGCAGCGCGCGCGGTCGCTCCGGATTGCTCCACCGAAAGCGCAACGTCATTAAGTCGCTCAACGGCAGCCTGGTAGGCTTGAGGGCGCCTTAGCAATCTGCGCAGACGCCGTGAGATGTCGGCAGCCGGATTGCTTATCCGTGCATACTCTGGAAATGGAAGCCTGACTGAATCTGGATCTGGGATTTCGCGCCCTTTGGTCTCCAGAGTCTTCAACCACAACAAGTTGACCAACGTCACGTAGGGGATTTGCAAGAACAATCGCTTCAGCAACCATTGCAAAGCCGTAATTCGATAGACGATTACCGATGGTTTGCGATGGTACATCAACTCCAGGGACACCGATCCGCTGCACGCAAGGCAAACGTCGGACATGTGAATTAGTTCTGGAGTTCGCTCGTGCATCACGTCAAAAGGAAGGTCTAAAGCGCGAACCTGAGCTCTCACCGCTTGAGCCTGTTTTTGGCTATAGCAGGCGATGGCCACATCAAGATCCTTCAATTGAGTGGAAACGCTGACAGCAGCCTCCAGCATCCAGGTCAGATTGGCTCGGACTTCCTGATCTCGAGAACCAGGCAGCAGGGTCAGCAAACGGTTTCCCGGCACGCTATAGTTGTCAATGAAGACTTGGTCAAGTTTACGTTGAGATAACTCGTCAAAGTACGGATGACCTACAAAGTGAGACTGGCAATTTCGTTTCTCGAACCAGGCCTTCTCAAAAGGAAGTTTGCAGATGACATGGTCAACTCTGCGCTTGAGCTTTCGGATTCTCCAAGATCCCCAAGCCCACATTTGTGGAACCCCATAGTAGAAGACGGTGATGCCTCGTCGTTTGGCAGCTTTGGCAATCCACCAATTAAAGCCAGGGTAGTCGATGAGAACGACAGCATCCACTGGACAAACAGCAAAGTAACGGTCGGCAGATTTGTAGAGTCGGTAAAAGGTAGGGAGTTTCCAAATCGTTTGCCACAGAAACATGACTGCAAAGCGTGTCAGGTCGCCCAACGATTGCAACCCGGCCTGTTCCATCTTCGGACCTCCAAAACCGACACACTCGATGGACGGGTCTTCGGCGTTGAAATGGCGGATCAAATTTGCTCCATGCAAATCGCCGCTCGGTTCACCTACTGAAAAGAAAATCCTCATCGTTTTGACTTCAAATATGAGTTGCCGTAGCACTTGAAACAGTCCATTGTTGCAAAGACAAGGTGCGAAGTATTGCAAAAGCTGGAGACTTGTCAAAGTCCAATTTGGCTAGCAACTCATTAACGAAGAAATTTTAATTTTGCAAAAAAACATGGGGAACGAGCCTTTGATCGGCTGAGAGATCCCTGGCCAAGCGAGACGGTGCCGCCGGTTAACGGCATTGCACCCGTTCTGCACAACGTTCAAGTTCCCGATATTATTCTTTCACGGGTTTTTGGGAGGCGAATGCTTTTGCAAATGGCTCGGCCGCAAATACCAAATCGATTTGTTCGCTGAATTCCTCGGTTTTGGTGATTTTCTCAAGGCATGATGAAGAGCACAGGTTGACTTTCACGGTTCCAATTTTGAACTGATGATCTTGGGTCACCTTGTGGCCACTGAACGGGCAATTGACCTGCTTGTATTGTCCAGTCGCTACAAGCTGGAAATTTGCTGAACTCGTGTACCTTTCTGGAGTTTCAGTAAATTTCTGTTGACAGGTTGAACAACAAAAATAGATCACGCCTTCCTGGTATTCAGATTTAAAGTCAGCGGCGACAGGTTGGCCGCTCACGGGACAATGGATCTCGTTAAGGTCCCGCTTTCTTGTGTAACCTTTGGAAAACGCAGAAGCTGTGAAAATCAATTCCGCCTGGGCCTTGGCAGAAACTGCACTTTGGAGACTCCCCTTGCAACGGTTACAACAAAATCCAACCACAGTCCCGCATAGTTTGATCTCCGAACCCTCGACGATATCCAAGCCGGTAATCGGACACATGGTCTGAACATATTGTCCGGTCAATACCAGTTGGTGATTCGCTTTAACTAGATAGTCTTCGGGGTCGTTTTCGAATTTCGTTTTGCAGTGATTGCAACAGAAAAAAACTTTGCCATCCAAGTGCTTCGCGGCATGTTCCGTAACGGCGTTATTCTCACCAGAAACGATGCATTTAATTCCCGCAAGTGGATTCTGTTCGCCTTCTTGCTTCTGTTCAACATCTTGCCCATGGCACAAATTGAGCAAACCACCAATGATTGCAACCGTGAACATTATTCGCATTGTCAACATGATTCTGCTCCTCGTGCGGATTTCACAGCCAAACGGCTGCCGAATGTACAACAAGATCTGTCACATGATCCGTCATTGACATTAATTTTACGCTTGCCGGGACAAGAGTGTCAATCAAATAATATAGAAGTCTCTGCGGCTGTTACCGCTAAATTTCATGTTGGGGAGTTGGCGTGAACCGGCGCTTGGCCAGTTGAATTCCATCGGGGTGGAGTACGAGCCCTTTCGACGAAACAACGCTAAAACAATGCTAATCAACCATTTGCGTCCCCCGATGATATGACCAAGAGTGCCCTTTCCATGCTTGTTTTGGGGGTTGGAGTTCAAGCTTCAGCTTGTTTTTTGCAGCATAAAGGCTGGATGCCAACCCCGTTTCTTAGCCTGGACAGTCCGCTACCCGCGATTCACCGACTCATAGCTTGCTGCATGTTCCGCAAACGCTAGATACGAGCCGGACGAGTATGGAACAATAGTCATGATCGTTCGCGGTCCGTTAGGATTGCTAATCACGTTTGCCAGAAATATTTTGACCGGCCTTTCGCTTTGGCGTTCGCGATCTGGCCCGCATGGCGTTCAACGGCTGCTCGGCTGACGTCTTAGCGTCCTGAGAGTCATGCAATCGTGATTGGCAATTTCAAAATGGTTAATGCGGCAAACCGCTCGTTCGCACCGGTTCAATCGAGATCGATTTCGATCAAGTCGGAGTAATCTGAGCGCGACGGCGGATTGGTGAACTGGCCAAAAAATATGGCATTGATAAAAGCGCGTTGCGTGCCCAGCCAGAACCCGCGGAAATTCAGATTATCGTTGATCAAGATCATTCGCCCTTGACCGAACGAATGGACAACAATTCCTGGTTGACCGCCGATTATTTTCTGGTTCGATTCCGATGCGTAGCCAGCCAACAAAGGACTGTCGGTGGCATAAACCAGCGGATTGCCATAGGGAGAATCGGACTTCGTTAGACGGCGTGTATGGTTCCGAAAGACCGCCAAAGAGTCACGCGGGTACCCATAAAACAGTGGATGGGTCGGATCGATGTTGGCATTGAAGATGGCACCACTGATCAACGTGAGTGCCCGCTCCTCCTGCGCATCGATGAATCGCTTTTGAATCGGTTCGGGCTGTTGGTCGACAACTTCGGCTTTTGGCGCTGCGGCCTCAGTCGTTTGGTCCGTTTCCGTGGCTGCATCCAGCTTTAACATCTGTGTTGCGAAATTAATGGCCGAACCACATGCAATTAAAGTCCCACCACGGCGCACCCAGTTTTCAATCGCGGCAGAACGTTCATATCGACCACCCGCCAGCACGAGTTTATTATATCGATCGATGGAGCCGAGATTTCCACTCTTTAATAAAGTGACGGGCAATTCCACTCGAGTATCCAATGCATGCCATATTTCGCCGGCTTCGGAAGAACTGACGTTTCCCTCAACCACCAAGGCAACCTCTGGTTTTTCAAGTGTACGGAAATAGCTGCTTCCGAGATCGACCCCGACGCTGTCCGTCAATCCGCTGGAAACTGGAACGACCTGGAGTCCTTGTCGCAGGGCATTGGCAATTAGCCTCCGCACTGGACCAGGTCGATTGGCCTCGACCCCCAGTGGAATCATCAATGAGCCAAATCCCAGTTCATATTGTTCGCCCCGTGACGTAACGGTAACTGGTCGAGTCGCCACTTTAACCAGCAATTCTGCCTCCAATGCTTGGTACAACCATTTGGGAGCAGCATCATCCTGCCAGCCGACCAGGTAAGCGACGTCATCGTCCGACCATTCAAGAAGATCTTCTGCATGTTTTCTTGGCGAGTACGGTTCAATCAGGCTTGCATCCAATGGGCGGGGGATCTGGATGTGTTCGATGTCGTAGGCAAGCGGAATCGTCCAGGCAGATACATCGTAGAAGATGTTTTCTTCGAACTCAGTACGCCGTTCAATCAGGGATAGAAGAAAGCGATATTCTGATTGATCGGTCGGTATGGCCAATGAAAATCGGGAGTCGAATTGATGGTCGCCATAACGCATGTTTTCTTTCAAACGATAGGCAACAATATCATGCCGTTGGAACAAGACGGCTAACGCATTAATGCGGCTTTCGTTTCCGTTGGCGACAAACATATGTACACTCGCCTCATCGAATAACGCATCGTGCATTGCTGACTGGTAAAACCAGCGTTTGTAGTCGTGTAGCTCCAGGCGCAATTCGGACGCCGCTGCTAAACTGGAAAGGGACGCCGAAAATTGATTCTGAATAGTCGTTGGAAAGCTAAGTAAACCATTTTCGCTTTCTTGCAAATGACCACGAGAACTCGCCTGTTCGAATAGAATGCCAATCGCACCATGCAAATCGGGATAGGTTGAACCCTTTCCCATATAGAAATCATCAAACATTTCTTGAGTAAAATACAATGTCTTGGTGGTGTCAAAGCGTTTGGCGTGGTAATCGCCAATCGCCCCTGTCAGTTCGATATTGCGCTTGGGCGTAAGCGGATTTGTCCGACTGGGGATTCCAGGTTGGAAAAAATAAGTTGAATTCGTTCCCATTTCATGGAAGTCTAGGACGACATTCGGTTTCCATGCATGATACCATTGCATTCGGCTCTGGCTCTCTGGATGTACCAAGGGCAGCCAGTCGCGATTCAAGTCAAACCAATAATAATTGGTACGGCCTCGATGCCAGCTCTGCTGGTGCTCCGCATGAGCCGGATCCGAGTTTAGAATTTTGCCTCGATACATATTGACCCAATTTGCAAATCGATCAAACCCATCGGGATTGAGAGCTGGATCGAGTAGTACGACAGTCGAATCCAATAACCGATGGATCTCTTCACCTTCTGCGGCTGCCAAGTAATAGGCGATCAACACGGCGCAATTACTAGCACTGGGCTCATCGCCATGCACGCCGTACCCCATGTTGACGACCACGGGCAATGACTCGATGTCGACGTCACTCGACCGTTCTGCTTGGGCAAGCTGCCGATGTGCGTTCTGAATCCGAGCGATTGCTGTCAGGTTGTTTGGAGATGTGATGGTCAACAGGAGTAACGGGCGAAACCCATGCGATTCCCCGTACTGTTCCAAAGTGATACGTTCCGAACGATCGGCCAGCGCCAAGAGATAGGCGACGAGTTGGTCATGTCGCAGATGCCGCTCGCCAAGATCGAACCCAAAAAACTGCTTGGGTGACGGAATCGATCGATTGAATTCGACTCCCGCAGGCCAGTAACTCGTTGGCTGATTCGCTTGGCGCCGACGGTTCCGAGCCTCCTGACGGCGTTCTCGTTCTTGAGTCGGAGGCTCCAACGTGATTGTCGGCGATGGCTCAATGCCTTCCTGATGCTCTTGTTGCGTTTGCTCAGTCTGTTGAAACTCTTGCACTTGCCCCCGTTGCACATCCGGATCCTGGGCTTGCAACGGGACGATACTTGGCCCGCACAAACCGAGTGAGAAGCCGATCACTGTTGTCAATTGCAAGTAACTTCGGATCAAAGAGGGTGGAGCGAGTCTATGAGTAATAATCATGTTGTTGAAATTCGCCAAAAAGGTCTCGAATCTCTTGAACGTCGATGCATCGTTCGATTATAAACACAAACCCAGATGGCGCCGCGGTTGTAAATCGTGTATTTGTGCCGTTACATTCAGCTTGATTGATCGTGAACGGATTGTCTGCATTTTCAATTAAGGATTTTAGGGCGTAATGAACGGAGCTTGCGAAACAATGTTCATCCCTAGTGATCAAATCTCGTGATTCCACTAAACTATCTGTTTTTAGTTCGATAGGACACATAAATTAAATGGCGAAGAACAAAACGGCGATCGAACCGACCCGTAACGAAAATTATCCTGAATGGTACCAATCGGTCATCAAAGCGGCAGACATGGCCGAGAATTCAGATGTACGCGGTTGCATGGTGATCAAACCTTGGGGCTTTGGGATTTGGGAGAATATGCAAAAGGCGCTCGATGCCAAGTTTAAGGCAACGGGACATGAGAATGCCTACTTTCCTCTGTTTATCCCGTTGAGCTTTCTGGAAAAAGAAGCGGAGCATGTGGATGGCTTTGCCAAGGAGTGCGCGGTCGTGACGCACCATCGGTTGGAACCGGGGCCCGATGGTGGCTTGGTACCTGCAGGACTTCTGGAAGAACCGTTGGTCGTCCGCCCGACCAGTGAAACGATCATCGGCGCGGCGTTCTCCCGCTGGGTGCAATCACATCGTGACTTGCCGATCTTAATCAACCAGTGGTGCAACGTCGTGCGCTGGGAATTGCGAACAAGGATGTTCTTGAGAACCACCGAGTTCCTCTGGCAGGAAGGCCACACGGCGCATGCGACCGCTGAAGAAGCTTGGGTGGAGACTCGACAGATGCTGGACGTCTATGCCGATTTTGCTGAGAATCACATGGCGATGCCAGTCATCAAGGGGGAAAAAACGCTCGGCGAACGATTTCCCGGTGCCGTTTCGACATTGACCATCGAAGCGATGATGCAGGACCGTAAGGCCTTGCAGTCAGGAACCTCGCACTTTCTGGGTCAGAATTTTGCAAAAGCTCAAGAGATTAAATTCCAAAGCGAAACTGAAGAAATTCGTTATGCATGGACGACCTCTTGGGGCCTCTCCACTCGAATGATCGGTGCCCTTATTATGACACACAGTGATGACGATGGTCTCGTGCTGCCACCTCGATTGGCTCCCAAGCAAATCGTGATTATGCCGATTTTTAAATCGGCTGAAGAACGGACTCAAGTGATTGCCTATTGCGAGTCTCTACACAAGGAATTGTCGGGTCAAATGTACCATGGTGTACCGCTGGACGTTATCCTCGATCAACGGGAGATGCGAGGAGGTGAGAAGAAATGGTTTCATATCAAACGCGGCGTACCGATCCGCTTGGAGGTTGGACCGCGTGATATCAAAGACGACAAAGTGTTTTTCGCGCGACGAGATACCGGTGAATCCAAGGGAATGGAGCGAAAGGAATTCGTCAACCATGTCGCTTCAATTCTCGATGATATTCAACAATCCCTGTACGATCGGGCATTGCAATTACGAGAACAACATTCTCGTGATATCAATTCTCTGGACGATTTCACCGCATTCTTCACGCCGCGAGATGAGCGGAAACCCGAAATTCATGGTGGATTTGCTCGCTGTCATTTTGTCGATGGACCGGAGACTGAGGAAATCTGCAAACGTCTCAAAGTCACGATTCGCTGCATCCCTTTCGGGGAGGAAAACATACCAGGTACGTGCATCTTTACTGGGCAACAGGCACACGCTCGAGCGATCTTTGCCAAGGCCTATTGATACCGGTGCCGTCGAGTGGCTGTCATACGCAGTTGGTGGACTGCGACCCATGTTGCGGTATCACTAAACATGAATTAGGGGATGACGCGGGGCGCTGCCGCCTCGTGGAACTCATACGCCTACCGTGATTGGCAACGATGTCACCTGAGCGGCCAAGTACCGACCGTAAATTGATTGCCATCGACCGGGATCCTCGTCGTTACGGTTCCGTTGCAGAAATTGGTGCTTGACAGGAAGTAGTCCGCTGGTTTTGTCAGGTCGGTGGAGCTGCCGGAACGATTGCCAAAAGAATCTCTACCTGTGATATGTTGATCAGCGACCCGGATTATGGTCGGTGTGATCGATATGTAAGTCGCCATCGGCTGAAGTGCATGCTCAATACAATTATTTGTACTGATTTCCCGGTTTTTTACTGGCGATACCCATACGTGTTCTCGGTTGAAACCCAACGCGATACCGGCGATTTCCAACTAGCCATCAAAAAAAGGCCCGAACACAACTGGAGGTTATTTGGGGCCCGTATTTGAAATTGGATTGATCGATGATTGCGATCGATCCGGTGCTGCACCTGGGAAAAAACAGTTCGAAAACTGGCTGAGGCCCTCGGCCGCCCGAGTATCTTTGTGGTTGCGAGCCATGGCTTATCCGGGCCGAGTTATTTCAACTTTACGTTGACTGGAGTACACTTAAGGTAATTCGAAGGTGCAAGAAGGATGCCTAAAACCTTTGCTTTGCAAGCTTGTTGGATGCATCGATCTGCGTGTGATGAGCGCTCGTCCGGTTGTGATCAGATCGTTCGCGATTCATCTGCTTTTCACTTGTCAAAGCTTCGAATCGGTTCTCACACTGTCAGGAGAGTTGCCGGAGATGTCGGCCAATTTGTGAAATAAATAAAGGAAATGACATGCCAACCATTTTAATCGTTGATGACACAGCTGTCGACCGCCGCTTGGCGGGGGGCTTGTTGGAAAAGTCGCCAAATTTGGATGTTGTCTTCGCCGAAAATGGACGCCAGGCGCTGGAAATGATTCAGAGTTCCCCACCGGACCTTGTGTTAACCGATCTGCAGATGCCTGAACTTGACGGACTGCAACTGATGACTTTTGTCGCGAAGTCGCATCCCGGGATTCCAGTTGTATTGATGACGGCCCATGGAAGCGAGGTTGTCGCCGCACAGGCCCTGGCGAATGGCGCTGCCTCGTATGTTCCCAAAAGCGAGCTCGCGGACAACCTCGTTCCGACTATCACCCATATTTTGGCAATGTCCGTAACCGACCAAAAGTTTAGTCGCCTGATTCAATGCTCCGAAAAAATAGCGTTCGAGTTCAATCTCGACACTGATACCGAATTGATCGAGCCGCTGGTCGATTTACTTCAACAAGTTGTCTCCAGTATGAATCTGTGTGATGCAACCGGGAGAATTCGAATTGGCGTTGCGTTAGAAAATGCGTTGGAGAACGCCATCGTGCGAGGTAATTTGGAAATTCCCAAAGGGGATTCCGCGCAAGAACGGAAATTGATCGAAGCTCGCGCCAAGGCCCTGCCGTATTCTGCGCGGAAGGTCTACGTAAGCGCTCAAATCAATAACGAAATGCTACATGTCGTAATTCGGGATCAAGGTCCAGGGTTCAACATCGACAATATTCCAAAACCTGGTGATCCGGCGGCATTTCGAAATGGACGTGGACGAGGCCTGGTACTCATGCGGAACTTCATGGACGAATGCAATTTCAACTCGGCCGGGAACGAAGTCACGGTGATCAAGCGTCGCGAATCGTAAACGGTTCCCTCAGCTGCCGATCGTTTGGGAC
>JBGTDM010000119.1:0-11289 GCA_041748315.1 Pirellulaceae bacterium | reverse complement strand
CGCTTCACTGGCCGGGCTCCGCGGAACAACTCGGTCAATATAGGCAGGTGAACGCAGGCCACCCAAGCGGAACAGGCGGATTCCCAGATCCCCGGGTTGGCGATCTTGATTTGCGCTCGCCAAATCGATCGGTTTTTCTCCTTGTACGAACGCCAATAATTCGGCGGTTGGGACAGCATAATTCAGGCGTGTGTTGGTATCGGTGCTATTGATGATCTTACCTATCATTCCAACCAATTTCCCGTCAAGCGTAACGACAGGTCCTCCCGCCGCTCCCGGGTTGCTGACAATCGCATCAAGCAGAACTAGCGGCCCATCATAAGCGACATCGCGCGATGTCAACTTCGCCTGCATCGTCGTGCGAAGCGTAATGATTCCAAGATTCACACTCAGCGGTTCGGCACCGTCAGCGACTTTGAAAGCATTGCTCAACGACACGACCCAGTCTCCCTTTTCGCCAACATCCTGATCGATCAACTCGAAGTACTGGGGAGTCTCTGCCTGAACCTGCAACAGTGCAACTTGCAGTTGGCGATTTCGGTCCACGACGTGTGCGGAATGAATTGTTCCATCCGGAAGTGCGATGCGCAGATTTGAACCTTCTAAGTAGACACCCTGCATCGTCAGGATTTTCCCATCAGGCGAGATAATAATTCCACTCGAGTATCCGTCGACGCGCCCAGCAGTTGCACCATAGACCTTCACAGAACGCCGTTGAGCAAACTCGATCGCATCGCGGAAAAGTCCGTTTGTTATGGAAACGGACTCCTGTTGAGAAAAACCGTCAATTCCACTGAAGGTAAACGCCACCACCAGTTGGCTGGCGATATACAACATTTTTAATTTGCGATTGCACCTGTTCTTCACCGTTGCTTCTCCTCCAATCCATGTGGAGCGTCAAACCAATCGCCTGCCACCGATTCTTCCCGCGCCTTACGAGTCTTCAGGATCGTGCGCACTTCTTCGTTCAATCCTTCAACAAATAATCGCTCCTTTGGGACAGGCATGCCACCAACGACTTCCCAGTCACGAAAAACGACAGCTCCACCATTGCGATCACCGTCAAGTTCACTGGATGTCTTGGTCAAGCGAACTTGATCATTGCCATCATGATCGTAAATTGACAGCCAAATATAATACCAATCGTCTCGGTCATCGAGAGCCTTGAGTCGACAGGAAATTTGCTTGTCCGCTTTGTCCGAACCGTCCATGAACACTCGACCAAATTGGGAAAATGGCTGCGGTTGAATGATGCCAGTAATCGCGGTCGCTTGACCAACGATCGGGGACATTTTTACGGCGGCATCGGACATTTTCTCAATGTTGTCCCCGATTCGCTTCCAGTATTGTTGTCCATCAAAGCCGTAATGTGTTGTTTCGGACCCCAGTGTCCATTCAATCTTAAAGCGGTTTTCACTGGAGACCCACAGTCGCTGGTCACCGACCTGATGATCACCGACAAAAATCGAGTCTTCCAGCAATACCACACTATAATCGGCCGATGGTGGACCAATGCCAAGTTGATATTTTAATTTATTGATCATCAAATCGGCGTAGTGCTGACTAAGTTGCTCATCGCGGATGATGCCGGGGTCTGCTGACAGCAAAGCAATCATTTGTTTCCGCATTTCATTTTGGCGATCCTGGTCAGGTACAGGTTGTTGGTCATCATCGTCATCCGGTTGGGGATCGGGTCGTTCTGGTCGTTCTGGTGGTGCCTGGGGTCGCGAATACGGGAGACCGAACAATCGCACGGTCGCCGATACCAATTCTCCGTCCGGTTTACGAAATACCAGCGAGGCTGGCCAATTCTCGGGCAATGTACAAATCAAATTGGTGAATTGGTTCGAGTAGCGAATGGGTACCCCCTCGAATTCAAGCAGCTCGTCTCCCAATTCGAGGCCAGCCCGCGCGATCGGAGAATCTAAATCGATCAACGAGCAAACGACTTTCCCCTCTCGATCAGAAAAACTGGCATCCAGAGTCCCGTGTTCAACGAGCTTCGTTGCATACAGTTCACCAAGAAAGTTTTTAATCTGATTCACTGAAATGGCATATCCCAAGCCGACATTGACGCGACCTCGATCTCGAAAACTACCTCGACCATTGATTCCAATGACTTCGCCATCGAGATTGAAAAGAGGACCTCCTGAGTTGCCGGGATTGATCGAGCTGTCGATTTGAATACAGTTGCCATAAACCAACTGGTTGGCAGATCCGGATTGATATCTTTCAATTCCACTCACGATACCCAGCGTGACAGTTGGAACTTGATCTTCGGCCAATAGGAACGGATTCCCCATGGCCAATGCCCAATCGCCGACTTTTACATGATTGGAGTTACCAAGACGCGCCCAGGGAAATTCGGGTTGATCAGAAAGCTGGATAATCGCGATGTCGCCTCCTGGATCCGTACCGACCAATTTCCATGGATAGAGTTTGCCATCTGCCAAGCCTCCCCAGCCACTTGTCCCCGCGCCTTCAATGACATGATGGTTGGTCAGAGCGATTCCGGATGGATCGATGATCACGCCTGATCCCCCTCCCTGTCGGTCATTTCCGTAAATCGCGACAACGCTTCCGATGACCTGATTGATGACTCGTATACGGGCTTTTTCGACACGTCTCACCAATCTGATTTCATCGTCGATTGAGACATGTTGCCCTTCACGGTCCGGCTGATTCGATGTTAACGGAACACTTTGTGCCATCGACGGTTCGATCAACAGACCGAAGCCGAGCAAACATAGCAAGAGACGAAACCCGCTCGCACCGATGAATCTGGCATTGAAGGATGGTGGCACTCTACAAAAACGGTTAACAAACATAGGTGGTCTCGATATCCTCACGCAGGCTCTCCTGAAAACTACAGCGCAACTTCGTGATGTCCCAACACGTAGGCGATCATTAAAATGTCCATGGCAAAGAGAATCGCTCTCGAATAGATCATCGCCCAATCTGGATCGAGTCGACATCGGATCACCTCGAAGAGATTCTATTCATTATTCAGCCATCACCTGCACGCCAATCGCGGGAAACATCATTATCCAGGTGCGATTCTATTTCAAAAGGCGAGCGTCCACCCAGTTCACGTGATCGCCCAAGTCCAAGTGTTCCCCGGGTTTAACCAGCAATACCAGGCGACTAACGTTCTTGACGTCAACATCGATCGGATGCGGAGGCTCGTGACCTTTGATTCGACTCGACCAAAGCTCGACGCCATCGCCCAATACAGCGACCTCACAATCTCCACGATGTTGAGCCGCACTGTCCAACCCAACCAGCGCCATCAAGCGCGTGTATCCAGCGCCCGCGATCTCATATTCCAATCGACAATAGCTGTGCGTCCCCAATCCTCGGGGATATTCTCGAAATCGAGAGTTCGTGGGGTCAAACAATGTCAAAGGTCTTCCGAACACATTTTGGTCGACTTGCCAAGGAAAACGGATCGTGCCAAGTGCCTGCTCCTGAACACTGACTGGTTGTAAATCGGACAAATAGACAAGCCGATCACTTTGCACATGGATACGAGCGATTTTTTGCCAATCGAGAACGATCTCTTTCGAGCCCGCTAAACCGAGCCTCAACTGATTGGTGCCGAGCGACCGAAACGTCCCTGCAATAGTCGACCCGTCAATTGTCAGCGCTCGTACTCGCGTCCCCTCCGGCAAACTCTGTCGCAAATCTGCCAATACGACGCCGACGACATTTTCCGAGACCGATATTGTGCGTAACCGATCCTGAAACTCCAGCTCAATCTTTTCATTTGAAAATGATCTCAACACGCCAGCAACGACCTGTTCACCACTGCTGGTAATCGCAATCAATCGATCATTCGTCGCGTTGGGTTCGTTAAGCAAACGTGCCAAGGAAGCGCTTTCACGATGAGCAACAAAGATGATCGCTTGAATTGCCTCGGCACCCAAGCTGATATCGCCAGCGACCGTTTCGATTCGATAAGTATCACGTTCAAGCGTAATACTGTTGGTCCAGATCGAGCTGCCGCCGACGAGTCGCACCATGAAGGATGTACCGCTGCCAGCGTTCGTCGCGACAGTGCGGTCCGTAGCAATTGTCGAAATATCATTGAGTGTAATTGACGAATCAAATTCCGAACCGACTAGCGAGCCGTTTGAATCAACCGACTGCAATGTCCCCGCGATCGTTTCGCCATTCAGCCGTGTTACCACGACGTTGTCCTGAGCAAAGGACGTGGACGCAATCATCAACACGACCACGGCAAATCCGCAAGCAACAAAGCCGCTTAGCCGTGTTTTCCGCAACTTAAATGGATGGCGGTCGGGGCTTGCAATGAAAACTTGATTCGATACTGGACTTGAGTCGGCGTTCGCGCGGGTCGTCTGCGGGTCGGTGAATGCCGAGCGGATTCCAACCATATCACACCCCTCTGTTTTGCGGATGCCGGCATGCCATGGTCTGTTCAAAAGTGTCATCATGTCTACAATCAAAGGTCGGGTTGATAACTAAACAGTCCCAACAAAAAACGACGCTTGTTCACCCATTGAAAAGCGCCGTTTCCGTTAATCGATTGTTGCTCGGATCGATGATTGAGAGTCACGAGTCAAATTTGAATCCAATTTGACCAACTCTATTTTTCGATCCCCAACAACTCATGGGTCGACAACTATTTGTTCGGACCGTCCGTCTCGTTCACTTTCTCATTATATTTCTCAACGACGGTACGATAACGAGCCGGGAGTTTTTCCTTAATTGCATTATTGGCAGCATCCCGGCTGCGGTCGCGAAGTCGACTCCAAGGGCTGGCAGGACCATTGTCATAGCTACGACGGACGACACCATTTTCCTGATTGCTTTCCCCGCCACGGTTGGATTTACCCTGTCCAGGATTCTGCGCCTGTGCGTTTTGAGGCCGTTCACCTTGCTCCTGGGAATCACAGTTTGAGCTGCAACTGCTGCATTCTTTCTTCTCTTCTTCCTTTATTAATGTTTGCAACAGTTTCACAATTTTATCCTGCTGAACCTGAGTCACATCGTCGGTTTGCTCCAATTCCAGACGACGCCTGGAATAATCCATTCTCTGGAAGACGTCACTTAAACTCCCCTCTTCAATTGCCGAAAGCATTTCAAGCTGTCGCCAAGCGGATACTCTTAAACGTTCGGGCGCTTGCGGATTCTCAGCGAGAAATCGTTCAAACGTATTGACCGCCTTTTGATAGTCAAGCAAGTTAGCCTGGGCGACTGCAGTGAAGTACAATGCGTTTCCGGAGTGCATTGTAAATTCCGCCAACTCACCGGTAATACGTTCCAGCAGTTGCAATGCATCCTCATGGCGCTGAGTACTCATCAGAACTCGAGCCAAGTAGAAACCTGCATCTGCCGCAAGGAATTTGTCGTCGCTTTGGGTTAACTTGGCAAGATCCAACTGACCTTCAGAACCTGCTTCATCGGAACCTAGAATGGCCTCTTCATATTCGGGGTAGATGATCATTAATCCGGTTGAAATGGCTTGGTCACGCCCGTACTCATCACCTCGCAACTCATTCACGGCTTCGACAACCGCCGATCTCTGTTCGTTGGTCAAACTCGCATTCGATTGAACTTGCTTTAAAAACAAATCGATCTTGTCAACGCGTTCGATGGCGGCGGCGCGATCGATGTCGAAACCTGTCACAATGCAAAACAGCAAAGCCCCGGCTCCGAATTTCATGAGACGAGTGACGCTTTGACGAGAGATCAGCGACATCATACTTTTTCCTTTCGGGAAAAACGTGAGCTGGTTTTAATTGTGCAAAAAAATTGCAAGTTTATCGATTTCACTGTCCAAGCATTAGCACGGCTTGACCCGACGTCACCGTTATTCATCTTCGAGTACCCGCAACGTCATTTCGGTAATCTCCGCCTGTCGGTCAGCGATTGCCTGCACTTCTTGCTTCATGAATGATTCAAGTTTATCGTTCCCGCGAATCATGTCAAACTGAATCGTGCGTCGATTGACCCGTAATTGTGCTGCTCTTAACATTTTAAGCTCCGCTGACTTACGAAGCAACGGCTGATTCCCTCCGCCTCCTCCACCACCCCCCTGACTTTCACGCTGCTCTCGAGACCGTTTCAGAGCATCGAGCAATTCTCCGAGCGTATCTTCAATTTGGTGTTGTACCATTTGTGTCAAAGCTCCGGTTTCATCGGCTTCTAATAATTGTGCGACTCGCCCTAAATCCTCACGGACATCTTGGACCATTTCTGGGAAAACGATGCTGGTACCGTCCTCCAATAGTAAATCATAGGCTTGCTGGCCCAACTCAGAGATGTCCCGCTCTTCGGTGGCCAAACGCAATAGCGAGAGAGTATCGCGCCGTCGCAATCGTCCCAAATACGTAAGCTTATCATGTAAGTCACTGGTGAGAGTGGTTGCCATTTGTTGCCTAACTAACATCTCACGAAAGCGAGCCTCCAATCGGCGAAGTTTTTCTTCACGGGTCTCTTCGCGCAATTGGTTCAATCGCTCTTCGATTTCCTGTAAAGCTTTTGCCAGGTCATCTTCCGCTTTCCGTTGTTGACGTTCCGCCCGTTGAGGCTCTTCGTCATCCAACTCAGCAGCCGCGTTCTCCATCGCTTGCTGCGCATTTTCGACATGCTGTTGCCCAGGTTGCCTTTGGCCGTCGGCCTGTTGTGATTCGTCGGCTGCGCTCGGGGACTTTTTCATTTCGCTGGCAACATCAGCCGTCTTGTCTTTGGTGCGTCGTTGCGTATTTGCCATTTCTTTGAGTGCTTCCGGCGGGAGTGACTCAATTCGCTTCTTTTCCTTCTCAATTTCGCTGAGCGCTTCGTTGAGCTGGTCGAGCGCGCGCTGTTCGGCACGCTGAGCTTCATCAGGTTTTCCGCGACCCAAACTCTCTTCAGCCTGGCGTTGTTGTCGAGTCGCCTGTTGCAACGGCTTTTGTCCAGGCGGCGACGATCGATCTGACTCCGAAGGCTGGGGTTGCGCCTGAGACTGACCCGGCTGGGACTGCCCGGGTTGTTGTTCACCAGGCTCTCCGGACGTGGGCTGTCCGCCCTGAGGTTGCGACGGTTCGGCTTCACCATCCCCCGATTGCGATTCCGCTGGATCGCTTCCGTCGGCTGGTTCGCCTCCGTCCACTGGCTCATTGGAATCACTGCCGGACTTGCGACCGATTTGTTGAACCAGGTCCTCAGTCTCCTTTCGAACTTCGAACTGTTGATCCGCAACACGATCAAGTGCCTGTAGTCCGCGATCCGCATTTTTTACGGTTTCGTCGATAACTGCTTGTTGTTTTTGGATAAGTTCCTTGATCTGTTTCGCCTGTTGATCTAGATCATCGATCGCTTTGTCCTTATCGGCGACTTTTTCGGTTTCGAGTCGTTGTTCCCGTTCCTCTTTTCTTAGCGATTCAAGCTGTTGCTTCCAGCGTTCCAAATCTTCGATCTGTTTTTGCTTTGAACTGGTTTCCTCCTGTTCGTTTAGAAGCAACCGGATCAACGCATCAAGGCTCTCAATCACCTCGTTCATTTCTCGTTCGGCTTCGCTTAAGCGTTGCTGGTCAAGCATGACCGTTATTTCATTCATTTTCCGCTTGATTAGATTTTCCTTGGCCTGTTGCAACGCTTGTTCCAGGCGTTGAGCACGTTCGGGCTCCGTTGCCTGAAGCTTCTGGGCTATCGATTCGAACATGGATTCCAGGGTCGCCATTTTTCGCTCGACCAATCGCTGCCGTTCTCCAAGTTCGCTACGTCGGCGATTCTGATCGTCTTGGTCATCCTGTTCCTGGATCACATCCTCAACCTGCATCGCGAACGTCACCGACGACTGGCCTGACCAAACAATCAAGGCTACCAGCAACAACGTCACCGCTTGGAGTATTCCCAGATCGCCTACTTCAAAGATTAGGCCGAGCTTATGCTTCATGACTTTCCAACCCATGGATTGTAAAACGAGTATTTCCGTCGAACGATTCTAATTGTACTCATTTGGCATTTATAATACTAACCACGATCCGCCGAAATAGTTACGGCAACGTAACAGTTTGGTAACCGAAAAACTCTCCATGCCGTCAATTGGTGACAATTCTTCAAATTCAAGGGAAAATTGCCGGCGAGGGGCGAATTTGTCTCACCCGATCCAAGTCATCCGGGAGTTCACGCTGACGGCAAATCCATGTTTCATCATACACGAGCATCGCGTAACGAAGCAGTCGCTGTCTGACATCCCACTTACGAACAATGGAACCAAAATGTTTTTATGGGGTTCGTTCTGGAGGGATGGACGGCGCAATCATCATGGATGTTCTTCCCGTAACTGGCTTGATCGAACGCAGGTGTGTGTAACACGCGATGTTTAGCGGGAGCTGGAATGAAGATTTGCCCGATATCCGTCTCATCACAGAGACACTTACGTCCTACAACGCAAGGTATGTACGTCAGTCTTTTCAGGCTGACCCAATCCTCCCGGTTTGGCACAAACCAGGTAAACGGCGTCAGCCTGGCAAGGCTCGCCTACAGCTTTGCATCGAGCCGGCGCTATAGGATTAGAACCCGGTTTTACGGCACTTCACCGTTGAGCCAGCTTGCGCTCAATGTGCCTGGCTAGTCATTTCGATTTGGTGTTCGAACCAGGGCTCTGTCAGATCGATGCAAGACACCACCAAATCGCAGATTTCCACAGGCGGACCTTGGCTATCGGAACCGTAACGAAATTCAAAACCGACCGACTCCTCTTCATCCCCCATTTGAAACGACATTGTGAGCTTGCAGGCTCTCCCTTCGGCATCGCTATCTTCATAGACACCAGCATATTGCAGCATGGACACGTCGAATTCGTAGATGAAGCTTTCAAAAAGTTGATCAGAAGTTTTTCCGGTATACATTTCATGCTGGTCATTGTCGATCGTGCCACGGCCAAGACGATGGATCGTACCATCACGAGCCAACATCACATAAAGGCTTAACTCTTCTTCGACTTCCAAGCGTATGAAAAGCGCCGTGATGTCGGCTTTATCGATGGGCATTTTTATCTCCTGCAACGTACTTGATTGAACGACTGAATTCCGGCGCTGAAATGATTTTCGAGACCCGCTTGACTGCACATTTATAAATTGAATACCGAAGCTCAAAACTTGTAAAGGTGGTCCACGGCGCCAAAAGCATGGCACAATTCCTTCAAGCGGTGCTCTGCGAAAAAACTCGGTCGGTCCGAATCTGATTCCTGGCAAAGGCGGAACCAGATATTTTGAACACGTTTTGTCAGTCCTACAGCGCAAG
Source organism: Pirellulaceae bacterium (assembly GCA_041748315.1). Taxonomy (GTDB): domain Bacteria; phylum Planctomycetota; class Planctomycetia; order Pirellulales; family Pirellulaceae; genus CALMEE01. The sequence continues at coordinate 2,031 of JBGTDM010000119.1, read as the reverse complement.
GTATGTACGTCAGCCTTTCCAGGCTGACCCAATCCTTCCGGTTTGGCACAAACCAGGTAAACGGCGTCAGCCTGGAAAGGCTGGCCTACAGCTTTGCATCTAGCCGGCGCTGTAGGATTAGGCGTATTCCAAACAGAAAATGCCGAGTTCCCTTTCAATAATACAAATTTCTCAAGCGGCAGACCATCGATTACATTGCGGACGGGTTTAGAATTAATCCGTCCAATGAACAGGCCAAGCCGATGGACGGCCTTCACGCGACGATGTATGACGATAACGCCATGGTAAACCATTGCGTTCGCAAGACATTGCGTTCGAAAGACCTGGTATGCTGTTCGAGTCTTTTCGCCCGATTAACGAATAATGTCAGATATTCGATTCTGTCTACACCGGTCTCAATACTCAAATCCGAAAGCTCCCTCAGGCCCGAGTGGAGGTGAGGGTATAGACTCGCAACAAGGGCAGACGATACCCGTTATTCCAATTGTGAATTGGTAGGTGTTCCGAATGCCCAATTCCCGAGCTACCTCGTGATGGGAAAGGCCTTGTTTCAGGATCTTCTTCACCGCGGCAAGCTTGAGTTCCCGGCTAAATCTTCGACGTTCCATCAAGTCTCCTTATCCTGTCATACCATCCTGACATAAGGTGACTCACCGTATACCAACCTTGGGGAAGTTCACTTGGACACGTTGCTTGAATTTGGCGAGCATAAAAAACCTGTAGAAAGAGCAAAACGACGAGTTTCCCAACGCGCACGACCTGCGTTCAGCCGGTCCGCGCGAGTACGACAGGCTTTCAGCCTGTCAGCCGGTCAGCCGGTCACTTTCCACCCGCCCCACCAGCCGAACCACCTCGTTTGTCCGGAAAGTCGTTCGGGGTAAGTGAGTTGATATCGGAATATCCGCGCTCGGCGTGCTTTTTCGGAAAATCACTTGTTGACCGCGAAATAAAATATATTCATACTTTAACCGAGGGAAAGTCCCTTAGTTATCCAGTTACTACTCGCGAAGTGAGTATAATAAAAAGTTAGGCCGACGACTCGTTCGACTGCACGGCCGATGGGGCCCTTGGTCCTTGGCGATTATCGCCGTTTCTTATCGGCCATGGGAGGTATCCAAATGACGAACCTGGTAGCATCAAAGGAAGTCCAAACCCTGCTTGACCATGCCAGCGGCATTGGCGAAGCTGGCGGCGATGCCCGTCTGAAGGCGATCATGCGTGACCTCCTTGAAGGCATCATGTCGCTTATCGAAAAGCATGACATCAGCGAGAGCGAATTCTGGCAGGCGATCAACTACCTGCAGAATGGCGCGCCGGAATTTGGCCTCATCGTCCCAGGTGTTGGCATCGAACATTTTCTCGATCTTCATATGGATGCAAAAGACACGGCTGCAGGCCTATCAGGTGGAACACCGCGGACGATCGAGGGGCCGCTCTACGTTGCCGGCGCACCGCTCGTCGAAAGCGGCGCAAATCTCACCGATGATGCGGACGAGGGTGAAGTTCTGACCATGTCGGGCGCGGTGCGCGGCCCTGACGGTGAGGCCGTTCCGAACGCGATCCTCCATGTCTGGCATGCCAATTCAAAGGGCTTTTACTCGCATTTTGATCCGACGGGCGAGCAGGGCACATTCAACAACCGCCGTCGCCTCAAGCTCGGCGCCGATGGCCGCTACGCGTTCAGTTCGATCATGCCGCGCGGCTACGGCGTGCCGCCGGGCGGCGCGACCGACATCCTGATGAAGGCGCTCGGCCGTCATGGCAACCGTCCGGCGCACGTGCATTTCATCATCGAGGCGCCAGGCTATCGCACGCTGACAACGCAGATAAATTTCGGTGACGACCCTTTTGCGCGCGACGACTTCGCCTTTGGTACGCGCAAAGGTCTGCTGCCGACGCCCGACCGCAGCCGCGGCGATGCGCATATAGCCTTCGATTTCGTTCTCGTCAGGGCGCGGTCGAATGCCGACGCCGGCTTCTCGACACGTCCGCGCGCCTCTGCATGAGCAAGGTTTATGCAACGGCTATGAT
>JBGTDM010000118.1:0-7921 GCA_041748315.1 Pirellulaceae bacterium | reverse complement strand
ACCTTGTAAAAACTACGGAGATGATTAGTAGTGCCTCCGGTTTGAATAAGTCAGACGTCGAACTTGCGAACGAAATTGGCTTTGCCCCTTCAAGCACGGAGATGTTTGTGGATGGTGATTACAAACTGCAAACATACAGTTTGAGCCGAGGTATTCCCTTTCTGAAAAATTACTTGTACGTGTGGTACCAACGGTATGATCGAAAGATCGGTGAGGATGGAAAAATTGGGGAGAAGGGGGACGTATACTACTTACTCGGACACAGTGTCAACGAACGACCGGACGAAGGCACGATTGCACCAAAGCGTCGGATCGCGGTCGACCGAGACAACGTTCCCAGCATTGCCGCTGTCGGCGGAACACCGGACGATTCATCGAAGCGAGGTTCAAAAGGCGATGACGACGATGAAGACAAGGAATCTAATGAATCTGATCCGGCCAAACAGGAACAAAAAGAGGATGATGATGACTCAGCCGACCCGCAGGATGGCGAACCTAAAAAGGGAGGTTCCCAAGAGGATCAGCAGGATGAAAAAGAATCAGATGAAGAAAAAGTAGATGACGTCGAAAAGAAAGACGAGATCAAGGAAAAAGAAAACAAAAAGGAAAAAGATGACGACGACGACAGTGATGGGCAATTGTAACCAGCTGACCTTTTTGTTGTGCCTTGATTAGAACTTGACATTGACCCCAAGCGGACGAGCAATCGTTCGCTTTTTTTTATCTGATTGGCTGTAATTGCCGTCGCCATTGTCCGATATTTTTCGCCATTCGGACGAGCCTAACCGGACGCTGGTTCGATTAGCGAGTTTTTTGCTCTCGGCTCGGATATAAAACGATCAAATGCAGTGACTTTCTGCGGTAGATTGCCGTCGGACTCCGATGTCTTGTTCGCTTGTCGATGGAGTGTTCATGTGCGCAATTGATTCATGTTGGGATCGCAATGTCGTTTGTTGCTTCGCAGTGATATATCGATTTCAAAATTAGCGGGACGTGCGAAATCTATTGAAACCATTGTGCTTGGATTCGTTTGTTCCCACCAACCGTGGAAATCTTAAGGATTCAACTTGCTAAAATCCAACGATGTAGCGAAAATGGAATAGAAAGACGCCACAGCCATTTCGGTCGAAACGCTCAATCTGAAGTCATCAGTTTCTCCCATCGGAAGTCAAGTCGACACAGACCCATGAATTTGAAAAAGTCTTTCTCTGGTTTGCTAATGTTGATTGTGGCTGCCTGTCTGGGATTGGCATTGTTGTTATTGCCCAATTGGATTGTCACCCAATATCAGGCGATCAGTGCCTTGGGGCAAATTTGGGGGAGGCTGTATCTCATCATTGTCGGTACGGGTTTGCTATTGCTGCTGGGGAGTTCCATTTGGCTCGTATGGAAATTATGGGGAAGAAGTATCGCTAAGCGATTTCGGCGCGAACGCCGCAACAAGAATCCGAGTCAACTCTCGATCGATCAAAAATCGAAAGAAATTGACGAGAACTTGCAGTTGGTCGAGCGACTACGGAACGACCAATCGGATCTCGATTTGAAGAATCAACTCGATCCGATGATTCGCGAAATTGGGATCAAACGCGAAGCCCAGACCTTGGAGATCGTCGCATTCGGAACCGTTTCTAGTGGCAAGTCCTCAGTCTTGAATCTATTGGCTGGGCGTGATGTATTCGCGACCGAGCTGCGCGGCGGAACGACGATCACCCGCAACGAGTTTCCTTGGCCGAAAATGGACAAAGTTGTTTTGGTTGATACGCCTGGATTGGGTGAGATTGATGGTGCGGATCATGTCAGCATCACGGCGCGAGCCTCCAAAGATGCCGATTTGATTTTATTGGTCGTTGATGGGCCACTTCGAAATAGCGAATATGAACTCCTCCAGCAATTGGGGAAAATGGAGAAGCGGATCATTGTCTGCCTCAACAAGTCCGATTGGTATAATCAAGTAGATCGTGCGAAGTTAACAGAGCAAATAGCTCGCCAGACGCTCGAGTTTGTAAAAACGGAAGATGTCGTTTCAATCCAAGCCGAGGTCGGATTTCGCGTGCGGCGTGTCGTTTCCGCAAATGGAGCTGAACTTGAGGAGCGAATTCCGGTCGATCCCAATATCGCACCTCTGGCCGAGCGGATGACCACCGTTCTCAAGCGTGACGGGAAAGACCTGCTGATGGCTAACTTGCTGTTACAGTCTCGAGGATTGGTGGAAAATGCGCGGCTGCAGGCCAAGGCATTGCTCAATCGCCGAGCGCATCGGATCGTCGACAAATATGCCTGGGGCGCGGGTGGTGCCGCTGCGGTGCTCCCCGGACCATTTATCGATCTGGTTGCTGGAGTTACGATTTCGACCAAAATGATTGTGGATATCGCTGAGGTTTACCAGCAATCGGTCGATTTGGAGACTGCCCAAAGGTGGTTGGGGGAAATGGGAAAAAACCTCATCTCGGTTTTGGGTGTCCATGCGGCGATGCCTGCCGTGACGTCGATCGTTGCTTCCTTGATCAAGACGGTTCCCGTCGCCGGGTCGATTGCCGGAGGGATCTTGCAAGGCTGTGTTCAGGTACTTATTACCAGATGGATTGGAATTGTGTTCATCGATTATTTTCAAAACGAAATGAAGACGCCAGAGGGCGGCCTGGCCGGTTTAGCCCGGCGGCGCTGGGAAGAACTCACGACGGCCACGGAACTGCGCAAACTGATTACCACGGCGCGACAAAAATTGAAAGCGGGAGATCAACAGTGAGTTTCTCGTATTCAGCCAGACAAAAAGGCCAGAAACAATACTGATTACCGAGTAAATATTGAACGAGCCAACGCATTGAATCAACCGTATCCAACAATCGAAGATACTCAATATCACGAAGCCATCGCGTCGGTCGAACGGACGATTGACCGACTCAAACGCTGTCGACCGGACGAACGTGCCGAGTTACAAACCGACATCGCGCAGCTCGAAATGATGCATCAAAAGGTCACCGCTGGCCGAGTCGAGATCGTGATCTTCGGCGAGATCAGTACGGGTAAGTCGGCATTGATCAACGCGCTTGTGGGTCGCGCCGTTGCTGAAGTCGACGTGCAAGGAGGCTGGACGAAACAGGTTTGGGGAACGACTTGGGACGGCTCGGGATATATTGTTCCTGGATTCGATCGAAGTGAAGTCGTATTGGTGGATACCCCCGGTATCAACGAAATTGGTGGCGCTGATCGAGCGGAAATGGCTGATACCACGGCTCGCAAAGCCGATATGATCCTGTTTGTTACAGATTCAGATCTTAATGAAACCGAGTTCAGTTCGTTGCTTCAATTGGCAGCGGTTCAAAAGCCAATTATCCTGGTGCTAAACAAATGTGATTTGTACAGCCAACTGCAACTCGATGAACTTGTTGGCATCGTGAAAAGTCGCATTTCCGGGATTATTCCCGATGCTCATTTTGTGATGACAATGGCCGACCCACGCGAGATCGAATACATCAAACACCGCTCTGATGGCTCGACCGAAACCGAGTGGAGAAAGCCGGAGCCTGATGTCCAGTCGCTAAAAACCTTGATCTTGGAAGTTCTGGAAAAAGAGGGACTTGATTTAATCGCGTTGAACGCTGCCATGTACGCTGCGGACAAAAGCGATAAAGTCTCGACTCTTCGGGTCAAAATGAGAAATCGGCGAGCCGACCAGGTGATCTGGTCAATGGCAACGACCAAGGCGCTGATCGTTGCATTTGCTCCGGGTGTGGTGGATGTAATCGTTGGCGTTTCGATCGATGCATTGATGATTGTCACCTTGTCGAAAGTCTACGGGCTTGATTTCTCTTTGAGTCAAGCCCGCGGCTTGGCCAAGGCGATTTTAAAAGCCGCCGGTGTGTTTGCACTTGGCGAGCTTACATCTTATGGAGCGAGTATGATCAAGGTCCTGACCGTGCATCTTGGCACACCCGTTACCGCGCTACCCCAAGGCGCAGCGGCCGGCTTTAGTTCGTATATTATTGGCAGCGCTGCGAAGCACTACTTTGAGCATGGCGGCTCATGGGGCGCGGACTCGCCTAAATCAGTCGTGCGCCAAATTCTCGCCGATACGGATAAAGAGTCCGTTTTAGATCATCTCCGAGACGAAATCCGCAAACGCCTGAGTTGGAATCGTCATGCCAGCCCGGCATCCCATTAACCGCTGCCTGCAACGATTATCCCACGATTGCCACATTAAAACGTGGGAAGTTCCAGTTCCAGCGGCCAAGCGGAAATCGGTCAATCCTACAGCGCAAGGTATGTACGTCAGCCTTTCCAGGCTGACCCAATCCTCCCGGTTTGGCACAAACCAGGTAAACGGCGTCAGCATGGAAAGGCTGGCCTGCAGCTTTGCATCGAGCCGGCGCTTTAGGATTAATTGCTATTGGTTGAAGCGGTCGTACGCTTTGAGAAATCGTCAAAATCGGAATTAAAATGCAATTTTCCGGGGAAATCACGTTTAAAGAGGAGGTGTAAAAGTCTGCGACTTGGAGCATTTCAAACTAGAGTTTAGAACAAACCTTCTGCATTACGTGAGAACTTGGTGATGAGTAGACTCCTTCGTTTCGCCAAACGACTTTTCTATCAACAGGACGGTCCGACGACAACCGAATATGCGATCCTCCTGGCGTTGATTTTGCTCACGATGTTGGCTTCCATCGAAGCGGTCGGTAACCCTGTTTTGGGTCTCTGGGAAATGTCGGGCAATGATATGAACTCGGCAATGAACGCCCAGAATTAGCCATGCGCCTGTCGACAGCGCAAGAGACATTTCAAGCTGCTACGACGATTGATCTTACGGTGTCCCACTGCAATTGATCGTTTCCTGGTAATATCACCATTCCATCTTCGGCTGAACCATCGCGCACATCATCCTTGCCATTAGTTGGTTGGCGAGATTAGAGAACGATCGAATGGGAGTTCAGGCGTCGATTGATCTTTTAAATTGACGATGCGTTCAAGTAGGTCAGCAAGACCCTTCACTACTTCATGACATAAATTGGCGACATCGTTGACCTCCCAGCGATCATCAGGCTTAACAAACAACGACTGTCCCTGCGGTGAATCATGAAGCAGCCAGGAAGGTGATTGAATCGCTCGGGCTGACCCATGCCGAGTGACAGCAAACGGAAACTTATCGACCTCGGAGAACAATTGATCGAATGCAAAAGGTGATGTTGAAGCCTTTGGAATGGTCAAGGACGGTTCGGCGAACAGCAGACGACTCAGTTGTGAATGTTGAATCACGGATTGATATCGCCTGGCTTGATATCGTTGTTCGGTTTGCGAGACAATAAACGGAACATGAATAGCTTCGCCAAATAAACATTCATTTCCACTTCCGATTATTCCGTGCTCTCCCAGGGGATATCCGAACGAAGACGTTAACAATATTTGTGTCGAGTTCGCCAAATTGAATTCGTGAAGGCAGTTGAACAACGCTTCGAGACAACGATCGAGCACAATAATTTGTGCTGCGTAGGCGTGGTTGAAACTCAACAACAAATCAGGATCGACATTGTCCGGTGAAACAATGTCCACGGGCGGCGTCGTCCCGGCAAATGGAGCGGGGTCTTCCGGCCCGCCGAATTCCTGCGCGATTGAGCTTGGCGCGTCCCATCGATGCAGCAGAGTTTGAGAATCACACCAGGCCAAAAATGGACCCTCGCCAGCATGAGACGCAGTGGAAAGGTCTTCCAGTCGGTCAGTCAGCGCGGCGAACATCACGGCCAAGTGCGTTTCGCTCCAGTCCGCTGCAAGCGGACCTGCGGTCGGTATCTCCACATTCACATGAGAATTAAAACAAACATCAACGCCGTGTAACTGACTGGAGTTTGGAGTATCGTAGACCAATACCGATTCGGTAAAAAGATCCGATACCGTTGGCCGTAATGCGTTGGCGGAACGTGTCGGCTCAATTGGGGTCTCCGGCCTGATGCTGAGCAACGACCGGATACAGCTTCCTGGTTCCAAGCGCTCAGCGATTACGTTTTCCAGTAAAACACCTTGTGCGGCAAGTGCATTGATCGAAGGCGTATCCACCCAGGTGTTTCCATACGGGCCCAGGGATCGCGCACTCAATCCGTCAACGGTTAGTACAATCAGGTTTTGTCGCACGATTTCAAAGCCTGTTTCATTGCTTCATTCCATATTTTGTTGATTCAATCCAGGGTGTAATCCCTGCTTCACTTTCAAATCGTCTACCCTTGTTGTAAACTCGTCAGCTCATCATAACAAGTTGACAGGCGCGCCTCGGTATAAATCAATGTACGACAAACATAAATTGATCGAGTTGATCAAGCGACATGCGTTGAAATTCGGAAACTTCACGCTGGCCTCGGGAAAACAAGCGAATTTCTATCTGGATTGTCGCAAGCTCTCACTGACTGGTGAAGGCGCCAATTTAATCGCCGAGGGCATGCTGGAACTGATGGCGGACAACCTGCCCCAAGCTGTCGGCGGCATGGCCATTGGGGCGGACCCGATCACGGCCGCTATCGTGACGGTTGCCTTTCAACAAGGCTTGGATCTGCGTGGTTTTATCGTCCGCAAGGAATCCAAAAGCCATGGTACCGGACAGGAGATAGAAGGTCCGGTCTTTCCAGGTGATCAAGTTGTGATCGTGGAAGACACCGCAACTACAGGTGGAAGTAGCCTGCGTGCTGTGGAAAAAGCGCAAGCGTTTGGTCTCGAGGTCCTGTCAGTGTTAGCAGTCGTTGACCGTTGTGAAGGTGCCGCCCAATGCTTTGCTGATCATAATCTGCCGTTTCATGCGCTGGTCACGATCAATGATTTAGGAATCGAAAGCTAATCTGCGAGTTTTTTTTCGGGTCCCGTCCATTAAACCTTCCGGGTGTTGGGTGTTCGGTTGACGAAAGCGACGCCGAGAACTTCTCCGTTTTGTTGGCTTATCGCTCGACGATTTATTTTGTGATCCCGAAGCTTTGCTGGACTTTGTCGTTTGTGCACTCTCAGTTGGGTAAGCTTTACAACAGAATGTTTTCCAAAAATGAAGAATCTGAGGGCTTGTAAGATTCCCATGCCACGATTCGTGTTTAGACTAAAGTTCGTGGAATGGACTTGGAAACCGTCAGCTCGAAGACCGCTCAGTGTTGGACGGGGGTGGGGAATATTGAAACTAGTGCTTTGTCAATATTAAGAGTTCGGATTGCTGAGTATCAGCCGGAACGCGTTAGCGTCCGGTTTTTACGGCCTGAACCTTGTTTTTGGAATAGCGTGCACCCCACGTTTTGGTGAAGTACCGGCGAAGTCCGCTGCCCATTCAAACAGAAAGGGTTGCGGCAAACGGGTACTCAACACATCTAGGTTTAGGGAGCTGCAGTTCATTCACGGTTGCCCGAACTCTGAATTGAAACGATAGTGAATCTCTGGAATGGATCGCCACGAACAAAAATGGCGTCCACAGGCCGCGAGGACCAATAAGTGATCAGCACCATGAAAAAATCAAAAGCAGTTAGCCTTCGCATTGAAGCATACCAACCTGTTACTCTGGCTCGCAGGGCTTTCCTTGCCCGACGAAATATCCTCGCGCTCATGGTTGCTGGATGCACCCTGGTGTGTGCGAATTTTAGTTTGACGACGGCACAAGAGAAATCAACTTGGGAACAGTTGGCCGGAACGTTATCGTATCGGAGTATTGGGCCATTTCGGGGTGGTCGTAGTGCGGCGTGTACCGGTGTGCTTGGGAAACCGACCGAGTTCTATTTCGGCGCAACCGGCGGCGGAGTTTGGAAGACCGATGACGGCGGTTCCACCTGGTTTAATATCACCGATGGGTATTTCGGTGGGTCGATCGGTGCGGTTGCAGTGGCCGATTCGGACCCGAATGTGATGTATGTGGGCGGTGGTGAAAAAACGATTCGCGGAAACGTTTCACATGGCGATGGTATGTGGAAAT
>JBGTDM010000117.1:0-28403 GCA_041748315.1 Pirellulaceae bacterium | reverse complement strand
CAAAGAAAAGGCAGAAGAGCCGGTTAAGATCGGGATCAAGTACAAGGTTGGGGATCGAGTTCGAGTGAAGGAAGGCAATTTCCAAAACTACGAAGGCGAAGTCTCAAACATCGATGAACGGAATGGTCGCGTTACGATCATCATCAATATTTTTAATCGGCCTAACCCTGTTGAGCTTGACCATTGGCAGGTCGAAGAATTCGAATAGGTATAGGCGAACCGTGTGATTCGTCCGTCTGTATGGGGTCGGGCATCGCATGGGTTAATACATTTTATACGTAAGCTAACTATAGGTAAGCTAACATGGCGAAACAAATTACTGGCCAGGCCAAATTTCAGGTTCCGGGAGGAAAGGCGACGCCGGCCCCACCGGTTGGAACGTCGCTGGGTAAATTCGGCATCAACCTGGGACAGTTTGTACAGCAGTTCAATGACCGCACCAAAGAATACAATGGCACGCCGATACCGGTCGTTGTTACTGTCTTCAGTGATCGGTCGTTTGAGTTTATTACGAAGAGTCCACCAGCAGCCGCATTGTTGAAACAGGCCGCGGGAATTGCCAAGGGCTCGGGTGTGCCGAATCGCGAAAAGGTTGCGACGATCAAACGGTCTCAGATCGATGAGATCGTCGAAAAGAAAAAGGAAGACATGAATGCCGCAAGCCCGGAAGCTGCCAGGCGAGTGATCGAGGGGACCGCCCGAAGTATGGGAATTATCGTCGAGGATTAGTGAAACTTTTCATGGTGTCGATCAAGATGTGAACCGCGTTGCATCTTGGGTGAAATGGGTTCGAATGAGCTCAAAAGGTGTAAGCATTTTCGTTATTTAATATATTTCTTTTTTTGATTTGGTAACATGGTTAAGCGATCTAAACGATATAACGCGCTCGCAGAAAAGGTGCCGGCAGAACCGCAGGCCTTGGCAAAAGCAGTCACGCTGCTTAAGGATTTTGGGGGGACCAAGTTTGAACAAACGGTCGAAATTCACATGAGTTTGGGGATCGATTCCAAGCAAGCTGACCAATTGGTCCGCGGCTCGTTGGTACTTCCTCACGGCATTGGTAAAACCCAGCGAGACGTTGTTTTCGCTCGTGGCGACAATGCCGAAGCTGCAAAACAGGCGGGGGCCGATGAGGTCGGACAGGAAGATTTGGCAAAGAAAATCCAGGCGGGTTGGCTTGAATTCGACGTCTGTGTTGCAACACCGGATATGATGGGGATCGTGGGTCCACTCGGTCGCGTTTTGGGGCCTCGGGGGTTGATGCCTTCACCACGAGCAGGAACGGTAACGCCTGACGTCGCCACCACAGTCGCTGAGTACAAGGCCGGGAAGGTCGAGTTCCGGAACGACAGTGGTGGCAACGTTCATGCGGTCGTGGGACGGCTCAGCTTTGAACCGGAACAGCTCAAAGACAACATTGCCGCGTTCATTCGGCATATAGAGTCATTGAAACCAAATGCGGTTAAGGGTAACTTTATCAAAGGGATATACGTTTCGGCGACGATGAGTCCAGGCATCCAAATCGCCGCATAGCTGGGGTAGCGACTTGAGTTCCACGTATGGACGTGGTTTGGTAGCAACGTGGGGGTTAATACGTTGCTAATCCCTCGGGAATTTCGTTCCAGAAAAAGATTCAGAGATCAAGACAGGTCGCAGCCAATTTACTGATTTCGGCAATCGATCAAGGGCGGCGAACCCGTCAATTTCATTCGAGTTAAATTATGAGTAAAGCAGTCAAAAATTTGATCACCGAAGAACTGCAACGACGGCTTGAGGGCGTGGAGAATTGCGTCATTGCGAATGTCGTTGGACTCGATTCAAATGCAACGCTCGCGTTGCGAAATCAGCTTCGAAAAAAAAACATTCGAGTGACCGTCGTCAAAAACAGCATGGCGAGGCGCGCTACCGAAGGAACTCCCTTGTACCCGGCGTTCGATGGACTGGAAGGGGCAGCTGCCGTTCTGTGGGGTAGCGAAGACTTTGTCTCGCTGGTCAAGGAAGTCGTTGCACTCGATAAGAGCGATGCTTTCGCAAAATTTGAAACTCGCGGTGGAGCCATGGAGGGTGAAGCGCTTTCGGCCGAGCGGGTCCGGGAAATCAGCAAGTGGCCGAATCGAGCTGAACAGTTAAGTATCTTGTCGGGACAATTGTTATCACCCGGTGCGAAACTGTCAGCTCAATTGATTGGACCCGCAGGAAAACTGGCCAGTCAAATTAAATCCAAGTCCGATGAGTAATTTGCGGACAGCTTGCGATCCAACTGAACGCTCCGAAACATGATCATCATCATCCAACTATTCAAATCAGAACCCTTATAAAAAGGAAACATCAAAATGTCTGAAGCAACCATCGAATTTTCCAACTTGTCCAAGGAACTGGGAGATAAAATCGCCGACTTGACGCTTAAGGAAGCCAAAGAGTTGAGTGACTATTTGAAAGATGCCTACGGGATTGAACCCGCGGCTGGTGGTGCTGTTGTCATGGCCGCCGGTGGAGGGGACGGTGCCGGCGGTGCTGCAGCCGTAGAGCAAACCGAATTCAATGTCGTGCTCACCGGTTTTGGTGACAAGAAACTGGATGTCGTCAAAGTGGTTAAGAACATCACTGGCGCCTCGCTGATGGAGGCGAAGAAAATTGTTGAGAGCGTTCCCGCGACCTTAAAAGAAGCCGTTTCGAAGGAGGACGCAGCAAAAATCAAGGCCGACATCGAAGCTGCAGGCGGTAGCGTCGAGTTGAAATAACACTGGATTCGGCGACAGGGACGTCACAGGCAAGGCTTTTCACTTCAACCTTTTTTCATTTTGCTGCTCAGGCTTGATCACAACACCTTGGCGGGCGGATTCCTTAACTTGGACGTGGCAATTTGAGTTGTCCGCACGGTTTTGGAGGTAGCGCACTCGGTTTTCGAAGTGATCGCTGAAGTTTTGAGCAGTTGGACTGATAGCACTAAATATCATTGGCCCTATTTTGCATCAGCATTCACAACCTTTAGCAGCAATTGCGCAAAAACGCAAAACGGCAGTTGTCGTTTCGCGTTCGAGGTGCGCGCGGATTTGGAAAGTTCTGTTTCAAGATTTTGTGACTCGGCACGCGTCGTTTCTCATGCTGTGCGATGCGCTTGGGATGCCATGCTGTCGGGAAACATTGCTCCGACAGAAAGTTCACTGCTGCATCAGTCGAGGGTGCATTGGAAGCGGATTTATAGTTACAAGAATCAATGACCGAAGCTGGTGGCAAAGGCCTGGTTCATTGATACGTCTGTTAAACCGATTGATTAAGCAAACACGGTGGTAGAGTCATATTAGTCTCGATCTTTGCCCGGACATCAAACTGTACTCCAGAATGATTGTCCGAAATCAGTTCGCTTGGGTCTTCATTGTTCAGCGAACATGAAAAATTGAATCATTATATCTCATCCTCACATCAAGGAGAGTAGTCGAATATGGCAACACCAGTTGAACGGCGGATTACGCCTCGCGAACGCAGAGCTTTCGGCAGTGATCGCAGTTACGCGACACCACCAGATTTGACCAGCATTCAAACCGCAAGTTATGAAAATTTTCTGCAGCGCGATATCGCTCCAGAAAAGCGCAAAGATCAGGGGATCGAAGGGGTCTTGCGGGAAATATTTCCAATCGAGAGCTATGATAAATCCGTGCGCTTGGAATATGTCAAATACGAACTTGGGAAACCGCGGTACACGCCGGGTGAGTGTCGCCAATTGCGTCTGACCTATGGCCGCCCGTTTCGAGTCTGGTTGCGATTGATCAAGGATCAGCCGCTCGAAGAAGAGGTTTACCTAGGCGATATACCGATCATGATGGGTGGGGGTGAATTCATCATTAATGGCGCTGAACGAGTCGTGGTCAGTCAGTTGCATCGCAGTCCCGGAATTGACTTCGTGATGGATACTGAAGGGACCAGCGATCGAAAACTCCCGAGTTGCCGAGTTATCCCCGAGCGCGGCAGTTGGATTGAACTCAACGCCACCAAAAAGGACATTTTAACGGTTCGCATCGATCAAAGTGGAAAATTTTCTGCGATGACGCTGTTGCGCGCCATGGATCCGAAGTACAGCGAAAACTCCGATATCATTCGCACATTTTATGAATCGACCAAGGTTAAGGTCGTCGATCGCCGCAGCGCCACCAAACTCGAAGGTCGCATTACGGTCGATGACGTCATTTACCCCTCAACGAGCGATCGCGCTGGTGAAATTATCATTGAAGCGGGGGGTGCGATCTCGAAAGAAATCGCCGAAACGATCTGCACAGCCGGTGTAAAAATGGTTGAGGTGATCCCTCCTCCTAAGAACTCATTGGTGTTCAATTCGTTGGGCGATGACAATACGTCAAGTCATGAAGAGGCGCTGTTGCGAATTTATCAACGATTGCGTCCCGGTAATCCTCCGCAATTGGATCGAGCTCGCGTGTTATTTCATGAAAAGTTCTACGACACAAATCGATATCGGTTGGGTCGAGTCGGCCGGTTTCGTGTCAATCGTAAGCTGGGGCTGCAAATTCCCGACAAGGAAATGACACTGCGCGCTGAGGATATCGTCGCTGCAATCAAATACATCCTTGAGTTGTCGACGATGGGGTCCGATGCCCAAGTTGACGACATCGATCATTTGGGAAACCGCAGGTTACGAACCATTGACGAATTGGCCGGCGATGAGTTGCGAAAGGGCTTTTTGAAGTTGCGCCGCACCGTCCAGGAACGGATGAGCCTGAAAGATCAGGAAGACATGACGCCTCGCAGTTTGATCAATCCAAAGAGTGTTTCAGCAGCTATCGAATACTTTTTTGGTCGCGGAGAGCTTTCCCAAGTGGTCGACCAGACCAATCCGCTATCACAGTTGACTCACGAACGACGGCTTTCCGCATTGGGTCCAGGTGGCTTGAATCGTAAGCGTGCTGGTTTCGAAGTCCGCGACGTTCACATCTCTCACTATGGTCGAATTTGCCCAATCGAAACTCCTGAAGGAACGAATATTGGCTTGATCTCCAGTTTGGCACTCTACGCCGGTGTCGATGATTTCGGTTTCCTGGTGACCCCCTATTTGAAAGTCAACAAAGGCAAGGTGGGCGATGAAATCTTTTGGCTTCGAGCGGATGAAGAGGCGGATGCCTATGTTGCTCCGGCGGACACCATTGTTACCAATGGAGTGATTGAAGGGGTGAAAACGATGGGTGGAAACATCATTGCCCGTCACCGAGCCGATTTTGAAATCGTTTCGCCGGATAAGGTCGAGTATATCGATGTCGCACCAAGCCAGATGGTCGGAGTCTCAGCCGGTTTGATTCCGTTTTTGGAACATGATGACGCGAATCGTGCATTGATGGGGTCCAACATGCAACGACAAGCTGTTCCTCTATTGGTGGTCGAGCCGCCCCTGGTTGGAACGGGGCTCGAAGAGGTCATCGCCGAAAACTCAAGTATGGTTGTGAAGGCAAAACGAGCTGGAAAGGTGACGTACGTCGATGCCACGCGGATCGAAATTGGTAATGATGTCTATCCGCTGCACAAATTCGTTGGGCTGAATGAGCGAACCTGTTTAAACCAGAAACCGATCGTCAAACTGGACGAAAAAATCTCGCGAGGACAAATCATCGCCGATGGCGCGGCAACGCATCAAGGCGTCCTATCGCTGGGTCGTAACGTGTTAGTCGGATTCATGTCCTTTGAGGGTTATAACTATGAGGACGCGATCATCCTGAGCGAGGAATTGGTCAAAAATGATACCTACACGTCGATTCACATCGAGGAATTTGACGTCGAAATCCGCGAGACCAAGTTGGGACGGGAAGAGTTCACGCGGGACATTCCCAATGTCAGCGAAAAGATGTTACGAAACCTCGACGCCAATGGGGTGGTACAAATCGGCACGTATGTCCGCCCCGGTGACATTCTGGTTGGTAAAGTTTCGCCCAAATCAAAGACGGAGTTAACACCCGAGGAAAAACTACTCCATGCAATCTTCGGTCGAGCCGGTGAGGACGTTAAAAACGACTCCCTGGAGGTTCCATCAGGTGTTGAAGGGATCGTCATCGATAAGCAACGCTTTGCCAGAACGCTCAGCCTTTCTGATGAAGAACGCAAGGTCGTTGAAAAGGACCGGAAAGCGGCGGAGCTGGAAGGGAATGAACGAATCGCAACTCTGTTTGCAACGATGATCGAGGAGATCGAAAAAGTCATCGGCAAGAAGTTGACGGATGAAGATGGCAATCATTTCACGCAGGACCAGGACGTTAAATTCATCGTCGAAAAAGCTAGTCAGTTCCGGCTCGACTTGATCGTGGAGAATATGCGCAGTCAAGATCGGATCGATCAAGTCAATGCGGTCTACGCAGGCCATTGGCCGTTAATTGACAGTGCGATCGATGCTCGTGATCGGAACCTCAACAGCATGAAGCGCGGTGACGAACTGCGCAGCGGCGTGTTGCAAATGAATAAAATCTATATTGCAACAAAACGCGTCATCTCCGTGGGTGACAAAATGGCTGGGCGGCACGGTAACAAAGGTGTGATTTCAAAAATCATGCCCGTTGAAGACATGCCGTTTCTGGAAGATGGTACTCCGCTACAGATCTTGTTGAATCCCTTGGGGGTTCCAAGCCGCATGAACGTCGGACAAATTCTGGAAACGCATCTGGGATGGGCAGGCGCCAAACTTGGCTTTCGTGCGGTCACACCTGTGTTTGATGGGGCCGATGAGGCGACGATTAACGATTGCCTCGAACAGGCTGGCTTGCCGCGTCATGGTAAGTCTCGATTATTCGACGGACGATCGGGATTGCCGTTGGAGCAAGAAACGACTGTCGGGTACATCTACATGTTGAAACTCCATCACTTGGTCGATGATAAGGTCCACGCGCGAAGCACTGGCCCTTATTCGTTGATCACTCAGCAACCCCTTGGAGGGAAAGCTCGATTTGGTGGACAAAGATTTGGTGAAATGGAAGTCTGGGCATTGGAAGCCTATGGAGCCGCCTACATCTTGCAAGAGTTGTTGACGGTTAAGAGTGATGACGTTGAAGGGCGTACCAAAATTTACGAATCAATGGTCAAGGGTGAGAATACACTCGAAGCGGGGACTCCAGCCAGCTTTGATGTCTTGACCAACGAGATACGTGGACTCGCGCTCAATATGCAACTGGAAAAACGACGTTCCTAGTCGTGACCAGAAAAAATATTTTCACTTGGATAGCTTGGTTTTCGAACAGTTTTTACAACCCCTAATTAAGGAGTCAGGTGCTTATGGCAACCGCCGACACCTCCTACGATCGAATCAACGATTACTCTTCGGTAAAAATCAACCTGGCCAAACCGCAAGACATTCGCAGTTGGTCGATGGGCGAAGTTAAAAAACCGGAAACGATCAATTACCGAACGTATCGACCGGAAAAAGATGGACTTTTTTGCGAAAGAATTTTTGGCCCGGAAAAGGACTGGGAATGCGCTTGCGGCAAATACCGCGGGATGAAATACAAAGGGATGATTTGTGATCGTTGCGGTGTGAAAGTTACTCACTCGCGCGTTCGTCGTAAGCGGATGGGCCATATTGAGCTGGCAGCTCCAGTGGTCCACATCTGGTTCTTCAAGGCCATGCCCAGTCGATTGGGCAACCTGCTTGAAATGAAGACGAGTAGCCTGGAAAAAGTGATCTATTTTCAGGACTACGTCGTGATCGATCCTGGCACGACGGACTTGACCAAGTTCCAACTGTTAACCGAGGAAGAGTATCGGACAGCCCGGACCACGCATGGTGACAACAGCTTTGAAGCCGAAATGGGTGCCGAGGCGGTTCGCAAATTGCTTACCAATTTGGACTTGGTCCAATTGTCCAAAGATTTGCGAGAGGAGTTGGAGAGGACGAACTCCAAGCAACGCAAAAAGGACATCACTAACCGGCTAAAAATCGTCGAGTCGATTCGGGATAGCGACAACAAGCCGGAATGGATGGTGCTCGATGTCATCCCGGTCATCCCCCCCGATTTGCGTCCGTTGGTGTTGCTGGATAGCGGCAACTTTGCCACCAGTGACTTGAATGACCTTTATCGACGAATCATTAACCGCAATAATCGGTTGCGTAAACTCGTCGATTTGAATGCTCCGGAAGTCATCATTCGCAACGAAAAACGGATGTTGCAACAGTCTGTCGATGCGCTGTTTGACAACAATCGTTGTAAACGCCCGGTATTAGGAAGCAGCAACCGCCCGCTGAAGTCATTGACCGACATGATCAAGGGGAAGCAGGGACGGTTTCGTGAAAACCTGCTGGGTAAACGAGTTGACTATTCGGCCCGGTCAGTGATTGTCGTCGGGCCACGGTTGCGGCTACACCAGTGTGGACTTCCAAAAAAGATCGCTCTTGAACTCTATCAACCGTTCATCATTCGCAAGCTGAAGGACAAAGGGCACGCGGATACGATCAAGAGCGCCAAAAAGATGCTCGAAAGAAAAGACGAAGAAGTGTGGGATATCCTGGAGGAAGTGATCCAGAATCATCCGGTTTTGCTCAATCGTGCGCCGACATTGCATCGCATGGGCATCCAGGCTTTTGAACCGGTACTTGTCGAAGGCAACGCGATTCACCTGCACCCGCTGGTTTGCCGCGGTTTTAATGCTGACTTTGACGGGGACCAGATGGCCGTACATCTGCCGCTCTCAATTGAAGCTCAGGTGGAAGCCCATACGTTGATGATGTCGACCAATAACATTTTCGCACCCAGCAATGGCAAGCCGATCATGAGCCCGTCTCAGGACACCGTGATGGGTTGCTACTATATTTCGCTTGCGTTGCCGGCTCAAAAGGGTGAAGGAATGATTTTCGCCAGTGTTGATGAAGCGGAAATGGCATTCAATGAAGGTGCCATTACGACTCATGCAAAAGTCAAAGTGCGACTGCCGAGTAATCAATTCGTACGGAGAAATGAAGAGGAGCGAATCCCTGGAGGTATCATCGAAACAAGTTACGGACGCATCCTGTTTAACTCGATCTTGCCAGTGGGCATGGACTTCTACAATTACACGATGCGCGGTGGCGACTTGGCAAATGTGATTTCCGATTGTTACCAGGTACTGGGACGCCGAGCAACCATTAATCTGCTCGACGATATGAACCAATTGGGTTTCCGTGAGAGTACTCGTAGTGGTCTGTCATTCGCGACGGATGATTTGGTGACTCCAGATTCCAAACTCGACATCGTTAACGAAGCCGAGAAGGTCGCCCTTAAGTATCGCTCGCATTTTTCTCGCGGCTTAATCACCGAACAGGAACGCTACAACAAGGTGCTTGACACGTGGACCCATGCCCGTGAAAAAATCACGAAGGATATGATGAGTGCCATGGAACACGATGACCGCGGAGGCGGGTACGTCAATCCGGTTTATCTCATGGCGCATTCGGGCGCGAGAGGTGGTGTGGAGCAAATCCGGCAACTTGCGGGGATGCGAGGATTAATGCAAAAACCGACGGGCGAAATTATCGAAACGCCGATTAAAGCCAACTTCCGAGAGGGGCTTTCCGTACTTGAATATTTCAGTTCAACCCACGGTGCACGTAAAGGTCTAGCCGATACGGCATTGAAAACGGCGGACTCGGGATATCTCACTCGTAAATTGGCGGACGTCGCGCAAAATGTCGTGGTCACTCAACAGGATTGTGGGACAACACAAGGGATCACCAAGGGAGTGATCTACCGCGGTGAGCAAGTCGAAGTTCGTCTGGCAACCGCAATCAATGGGCGCGTCAGTCGTCAAAACATCGTTAACCCGGTTACCGACGAAGTGATTGTTCGTGAAAACGAAATGATTACGCTCGACACGGCCATGAAAATTGAAGAGATGGGTTTGGAAAAAATCCAGGTCCGCAGCCCCATGACTTGCGATACCCAATTGGGGGTTTGCCGCTTGTGCTACGGGATGGATATGTCCACCGGGGCCATGGTCGAGGAAGGCATGGCTGTGGGAATCATCGCCGCACAAAGTATTGGGGAACCCGGAACGCAGCTCACCATGCGTACGTTCCACATCGGCGGTGTGGCTGGTACAACCACCGAGGAATCGGAAAAGCGTTGTAATCGAGCTGGGACCGTGAAACTCACTCGGATTCGCTACAAAACGAATGACAAAGGGGACACAGTCGCTCTCGGCAGAAACGGCGAAATCGCGATTCTGGATGCGAAGGGACGCGAACTGGAAGTTCATAAAGTTCCGATGGGTGCGGTGCTCAACGTCAAGGACGATGAAGATGTCAAAGCGAATTCGATCCTGTGCCACTGGAACCCTCACACCATTCCGATTTTGGCCGAGGTCAGCGGAAAAGTCCGCTACGAAGAAATCGTCGAAGGTGAAACGATGGGGGTCGAACGTGACAACAGCGGCACGGTTCGAAAAACGATCATCGACCATAAGGGTGTGATGCACCCACAGATCGTGATCGAAGACGAAGATGGAAAGCCGCTTGACGTTTATTATCTCCCTGAACGAGCTCATATTATTGGGAACGAAGGGGATTACGTGTCGGCTGGTACTGCAATTGCTGAGACACCACGAGAGTCATCCGGAATCGGGGACATCACGGGTGGTCTACCTCGTGTTACCGAAGTTTTTGAAGCGCGCAAACCCAAAGACCCGGCCGTGTTGGCCGAGATCGATGGAGTCGTCGAAATCCAAATTGAAAAGAAACGTGGTAAACGTGTAATTGTTGTTCGCAACGAAGGGGGCGTAGAAATCGAACATTTGGTTCCTCCCAATAAACGCTTCCTGGTGCACTCGGGCGATATGGTCAAGGCTGGTCAATCGCTGGTCGACGGACCATTGGTTCCGCACGATATCCTTCGTGTTTCCGGTGAAGAAGCCCTTCAACAGTATTTGCAACACGAAATCCAAAGTGTTTATCGTAGTCAACGTGTGGAAATCAACGATAAACATATCGAGATCATCGTTGCCCGAATGCTGCGAAAAGTGCGTATTGAAACCCCGGGTGATACCAATTTGCTCCCCGGGTATATTTGCGATCGATTCGACTTCAAGCGTGTCAACGATGACCTTTCAAAGAAAGTCAAAATCACCAACAAGGGCGATAGCGATTTCATTGAAAAATCACTCGTTCTTAAAGAAGTTCTGGAACAAACGAACTCTGAAATCGAATCGCTGGGCGGATCGCCTGCAAAGGGATCGAAACCGAAATCAGCGACCTGCAGTACACAATTGCTGGGTATCACCAAGGCGTCAGTGCAGAGTTCCAGTTTTATCTCGGCAGCGAGTTTCCAAGAGACGACTAAAGTTCTTACTGAAGCGGCGCTGTCCGGCAAAGTTGATAATCTGGTTGGACTTAAAGAGAACGTCATCTTGGGGCACTTAATTCCAGCCGGAACGGGCTTCCGCACATTCCAGGAATCGGAAGTTCACTTCAAGTTGGAAGCCATGGAAGAAATCACCAATGAACCGACACAATCGTTGGCCAAATCGTTCCCATTGCTGGATTCTTCGGACGCATCACATCGTAACGAAGATTCGCTGGGCCACGCTGCGACGGGAAATTATGGTACCGGCATAATGTTCGACGGACAATTTGGGAATGGGTCGCCTGAAATGGGTTCGGGGTTCGCTGGCGATGCGACGACGGGCGATGGGGCTTTTGTCGGAGATGGTTACAGTTCCACCGCAGGCGAAGGAAACTCGTATGGTGACCAACCCGCGGGAATCGTTCATGAGCCGATCTCGGTTCCAGACGCCGACGATCTAACGCAGATCGAGGGGGTCGGACCCTCGATTGCTCAACTGTTAAACAACAACGGAATCTATACCTTTGCGGAACTGGCCCAACTCGATGCCGCTTATATCCGCAATATGCTCGCCGTTGGCGGGGGCCAGTTTACCATGCATGATCCGACGACGTGGCCGGATCAGGCAAGATTGGCGGCTGCGGGTGAATTCGATAAATTGAAAGCTTGGCAGGACCAATTACATGGCGGTCAAAATCCCAAGGATTCCATCGAAAGCACCTACGAGGACTTGACTCGAATCGAAGGGGTTGGACCCAAGATTCAACAGCTCTTGTTCTCTAACGGCATCACCACCTATCACGGTCTGGCGAATTGTTCACCTGAACAGATTAAGAGCATGTTGGATGCCGAGGGTGGATCGATGGCAGTTCACGATCCGACGACGTGGCCCGATCAGGCCAGACTTGCTGCGGTCGGAGAGTGGGATAAACTCACCGAGTGGCAAAACCAGTTGGATGGAGGTCGTGTCGTCACTGAGCATTGGGAAGACTTGACCAGAATCGAAGGAATTGGTCCGAAGATTCAGGAACTTCTCTACGCGAATGGCATCACAAACTATGCGACACTGGCCAATTCGACCTCGGAACACATTCAAAACCTGTTGGAAAGCTCCGGGAGTGGCATGTCAATGCACGATCCGTCGACTTGGCCCGATCAGGCGCGACTCGCGGCTGCCGGGGATTGGGAACGCTTGATCGAATGGCAAAACCAGCTCGACGGTGGCCGGGCCTAGCATGGGGAACGTCAATTTCCCCCGGTTTTGCCATTAACGGGACCCGATTCGTCAATAGCGGTTGACAATCGCCGACAATTGGATATTTTTACGGATTAACGACATTGGCCGCTTATGGCCAGATTTGATTATTTTGCGGAAGTTTGAATGCCAACAATTAACCAACTTGTTAAACACGGGCGAAAGAGAAAACGAAAATTTTCCAAGTCCCCTGTGCTTGAACGATGTCCCCAGAAACAAGGGGTATGCCTTCAAGTGCGCACCATGACTCCCAAAAAGCCGAATTCAGCGTTGCGGAAAATTACCCGCGTGCGATTGTCGAATGGCAAGGAAGTCACGGTTTATATTCCAGGTGAAGGGCACAATCTTCAGGAACACTCCATTGTCCTCGTACGAGGGGGGCGCGTTCGCGACCTACCGGGTGTGCGCTATCAGGTCGTTCGTGGCGCTCAGGACACACTGGGCGTTGAAAAGCGAAAACAGTCTCGCAGTCGATATGGTGCTAAGAAGAAGTAACATTCGCCTCGCTGAAACTGATAAGTATCCTACCGTCGTTTGAAGGGTGGGTTTTCGATGTGGCCCTGAATCCTCGGTCGATCGAAGGTACCTGGAGGTACTCGAGTTCGATCGTTTATGGACAGCAGGGCGTTGGCAGCGGATGGTGGGAACAACGTGGTAACAGACAAGATATTTCGATCAATTTTTTAGAATAAAGCATAGATTCATGGGTCGCTTTACAGCCAGTCGAGATCAACTTAAACCGGACGCCAAGTACAATTCTGTCTTGGTAAGTAAGTTCATCAATTGCATGATGTGGGATGGCAAGAAGAGCGTGGCACAGCGCGTATTTTATGATTCGTTGGATGAAATTCAACGCCGCTTACCGGATATCGAACCCATTGATGTTTTTATACAAGCGGTGGAAAACGTCAAGCCGCACGTGGAGGTCCGATCGAAGCGAGTCGGTGGCGCGTCCTACCAAGTGCCAATGCAGGTTAGCCGTGGGCGACAGCAATCGTTGGCCATTCGTTGGATTCTAGGCGCGGTGCGGGACAAAAAGGGGCGACCCACCTTCAAAAAATTGGCCGATGAGTTAGCTGCTGCTTACAACAAGGAAGGCGCTTCGATTACGAAACGTGAGAATACGCATCGCATGGCCGACGCCAACAAGGCATTCGCGCACTTTGCGTGGTAAAGAATTGAACGTTGCGGGCCGGAACGAGGTATTCGTTACGGCCTTTTTCATGCGCCGACCAACATATCCCGCAGCTTAAATCAAGAATTGTTGCCCGCTGTTTACCAAACAAACCACTCAATCAACTGTAGTTCCTCATATTTCGATTCGCAACTGACCAACTAAGAATTGCTTAGCAATATTGAGGCCCGAATTCGACGAAGCTGAACAACGATGTCCCGAAAACTTGATAAAATTCGAAATATTGGGATCATCGCGCACATCGATGCCGGGAAAACCACCGTTACCGAACGGATGCTGTTTCTCTCCGGTTTCAAACACCGGGTGGGCATGGTCGATAAGGGCACAACGACCACGGATGACGATCCCGAAGAAGAGGAACGAGGCATCACGATCTACTCAGCCTGCGTGACATTCGATTGGGCGGATGTCCACATCAACCTCTTAGATACACCGGGTCACGTCGATTTCACGGCGGAAGTCGAACGAAGTTTGCGAGTGTTGGATGGAGCGGTGGTCGTGTTCAGCGCTCGAGAAGGGGTTGAAGCTCAAAGCGAAACCGTGTGGCGACAGGCCGATCGTTATCACGTCCCTCGAATCGCGTTCATCAATAAACTCGACCGCGAAGGGGCGGATTTCGAGCGAGTGATTGAGCAAATCCAACAACGTTTCTCTGGCCATGGGCGGTTTCAGACGAAGTCGTTTCCGATTCGAATCGCGATCCCAGTCGGTCAGGGACCGGCTCACGTGGCCGACCCGTTCCGCGGGGTGATTGATCTGATTGAAATGAAGATGCTGACATTTTCAGATGAAGGCAAAATTGTCAGTCGAATCGATATACCCCAAGAGAGCCTTGATGAGGCAGAGTTTTGGCGGTCGCAGATGATCAGTGACCTTAGCAATTTCAGCGACGAACTGATGGAACTGGCAATCGAAGAAAAGCCGGTCCCCACGCCGCTAATTCATAAGGTCATCCGCCAAGCAACGCTTTCACACATGATTCAACCGGTCATCTGCGGTTCGGCATTACATGGAATTGGTGTTCAATCGGTGCTCGATGCGATCGCGCGTTATCTCCCAAGTCCCCTGGATCGCCCTGCGGTCGAAGGCATTAATCCTTACAAAAAGAACTCGCCAGAGTCCCGCCAACCCGATCCCGATGAACCGTTTTGCGGACTGGTATTTAAAATCCTCCCAGCAAAGACGGGTGATCTCTATTGGATCCGCATCTATTCCGGAACGCTCAAGTCAAACACTCGCGTGCTTTGTCCCTCCAAGGATAAAAAGGAAAACATAGCCCAGCTTTGGCAGATCCATGCTTCGAAAAAAGAACGTGACGGTCAGATTGAGTCGGTGACCACCGGGGAGATCCTTTGTGTGATCGGACCTCGAAACGCCGTTACTGGCGATACACTTTGTGACACGAAATCGCCGATTCAATTGGAATCGATCGTATTTCCAGAAACAGTGATCGAAATGGCGATCGAACCGGAATCGACGGCTGATCGACAAAAACTGGCAGACACGCTCGAAATGCTCAAACGGCAGGATCCAACGTTTAAAGCGGCGGAGAGCGCCGAAACAGGGCAAACCTTAATCGGAGGCATGGGTGAGCTTCATTTGGAAGTCATCAAAAACCGTTTGCTACGGGATTTCAATCTGAACGTCAAGGTTCACCAACCGAGAGTTTCCTACCGAGAGACAATCGCTGCTACAACGGAATCAATCGGCGAATGCCACCGCATCGTTGGCGGCCAACAATTGTTCGCCAAGGTCAAATTGCGCATCGAACCGGACGCACAATGCGAGACTGGCGTCAGAATACTAAATTTTATTCCTCCCGAAAACGCGATCCCTGAACTCACGGATGCAATTGTCGAAGAATTGACGGCAAGAGGGCAGGGGGGAGGCCCAATCGGCAGCTTTCCGCTCGCGAAGATCAAAATTACGCTCCTCGATATCGAGACTCAGGAACAGGGGTCCAATTCAATGGCCTTCAGCATCGCCGCCAGCGACGCATTTGAAAAAGGGTTGAAGCTGGCCGGTCCGGTGTTGCTCGAGCCGATCATGCGTTTGGTCATTACCAGTCCTACAGAATATCACGGTGATTTTGCCAATGATCTGAATCGACGCCGCGCGATCATCGTTTCAACCGATACACTTGGTGACATGACCTTCATTGAAGCGCACGCTCCACTGGCTGAATTGTTTGGATATGCGAACGCGCTCAGGTCTCTCAGTCAAGGCCGCGCCGGTTGCTCAATCGAACCACTTGAGTATCAACCGGCTCCCGAAACGGTTGTCTCCCGGTTCGGACTTTAGATGCTTCACCATGCGCGATGGAGCGTCGAGCATGTGTCTCTTGTCAGTGCGAAACGCTTTTCAACAATACTGTTCATTACTCGATCGAGACTCGATGGCCCCTGATACAATGGTTTACGGCGCAGCCGTGCGAGGAAACCCATGAAACACTTCCTGACGACCCTGGACTGGAATCAGACTGAGCTACAAAACATTCTTGATTCAGCGCACGATCTCAAGCAGACTCCGCTTCGGTCAACGCTGAAAGGGAAGAGTGTTGCTTTACTCTTTCTCAATAACTCGATGCGAACACGTACGTCGTTTCAACTGGGTGCGCACCAATTGGGTGCCTTGGCGATTGTGCTGCAACCTGGAAAGGATGCGTGGCCAATCGAATTTGAATCAGGGATCATCATGGATGGCGAGGCCGAAGAGCATATCTGTGAAGTTGCCGCTGTGCTTTCCCGATACTGCGATCTGATCGCGTTACGAGCCTTTCCCAAGTTCCAAAATTGGGAAGTCGAACGAACCGATCCCCTCATTAATGCCATGGCCAAACATGCCTCCGTGCCCGTGATTAACATGGAGACCATCGTGCATCCTTGTCAGGAAATGGCCATGATGTTGACGATCCAAGAACGAATGGGGCGCGACCTGTCCGGCAAGAATTTTTTACTGACTTGGACATGGCATCCTAAACCGCTTAACACGGCTGTCGCAAACTCGGCATTGTTGATCGCGTCGAAATTCGGCATGAATGTTAAGCTGTTGATTCCCGATGATGCTTACTTGCTTGACCGACAGTTTCTGGATGCCGCACAAAAAAACGCTAGCGATCATCAAGCGCGTTTTGACGTATTCCACGATATCGAATCCGCGTATGCTGGTACCGATTTCGTTTATGCAAAAAGTTGGGGAGCCATCGAATATATCGGACGCCCTGAAGCAGAATGGGAACTCCGCAAAGACAAACAACATTTCATCGTGGATGGCGAGAAGATGTCCAAAACGAATTCGGCGCTGTTCAGTCATTGCCTGCCATTGCGGAGGAACGTAAAAGCAACTGATGAAGTGATGGATGCCGACTATTGCGTTGCGATCACTGAAGCTGAAAACCGCCTGCATGTGCAAAAAGCAATTATGTCCCATCTGGTTTCATCCTGATCTCGCCAACCAATGCTAACTCAAATCAGTCCAGCGCTACCCACGTATATGAATCGTTACCCCAACCAAAATGATATTCGCCAAGTGATCACCGAGCTACTCAGTCAACTGGGGAGTAGCCGTGAAGCACGCGAGTATTTGAAACGATTCAGCAGTATCGATTCGGTGCAATTCGCCGTGATTAAAGTCGGGGGGCAAGTGCTGCGCGATCAATTGCCCGAATTGGCATCCGCATTACACTTCCTCTACCAGGCGGGTCTTTATCCAATCGTCCTTCATGGTGCCGGTCCGCAACTCGATGAAGCCATCCAGCAGTCCGGTATCGAAACCAGAAAAATCGACGGACTGCGAGTCACGACGCCGGAAATCATGTCGATTGTGCGACAAGTCATCTATCAGGAAAATTTGCGCCTGGTCAATGCGCTCGAACGATTGGGTGCCAGAACTCGATCCATTCAACATGGCGTGTTCGAATGTCGCATTGCCGATAATCGAGAGTTAGGTCTTGTTGGTACGGTCGAGCAAGTTCACCTGCAGCAGATCAGGGGAGCCATTGAGGCCAACGCGGTCCCGGTCGTTACCTGTTTGGGCGAGTCGGCTGGGGGTCAAGTCCTCAATGTCAATGCGGACTTTGCCGTCAATGCGTTAATCCAGCAAATCAAACCCTATAAGATCATTTTCATAACCCCCACCGGCGGTTTGTTGAACGAGCACCATCAGATTATTTCCAGTATCAACCTGGTCACCGATTACGAACGACTCGCCGCCGCGAAGTGGGTTCACTCCGGGATGCGTTTAAAGCTTGAACAGATCAAATCATTGCTGGAATGTTTACCCGACTCAGCTTCGGTTTCAGTGACCTCAGCGGATAACCTGACGAAAGAACTGTTCACGCATGGTGGTGCTGGAACGTTGATACGCAAAGGGGAACGCATTGAGAGTGCCAACGACCTGGAACCGCAGGATGAGGCGACGCTTTGCGGTTTAATCGAGCGTTGTTTTAGCCGCAACCTGGACCCCTCATGGTACCGATCGCTCAATGGAGCTCAAATCCTCTGGGTGCAATCGCGTCGTGCCGCAGCGGTCATATCGCGTGGTCAGGATTCGGTTCACTACCTCGATAAATTCGCCGTAACACCTCAGGCTCAGGGTGAAGGCCTAGCCAGCGCCCTGTGGAAGGAAGTTCAGCAGAACTTCCCACAACTCTATTGGCGGAGCCGATCCGCAAATCCGATCAATCCATGGTATCAAAGACACGCCGATTTCTGTTGGCGCGAAGAACCCTGGATCGTTTTTGGTTATGGCTTAAAGGATTTTAACCTGGTAAGTCGCTGCATTGAAGACGCGATTCGACGACCACAACTTTGGCAGGACACTCAATGATCCGAGTTGGAATCGTCGGTGGTCGAGGATACGTGGGAGGTGAACTCATCCGATTATTGGTTGACCATCCAAACTGTCAGATTGCCTACGTCGGATCGGCTTCCTTGTCAGGTCAGTTGGTCACCGAGCATATCGATTTGTCACTTGACGGTAATCTGGTCTTTCAGCCATTGGACGCGTCGACAATGCTGAACTGCGGGGCCGACATCTGGATTCTTGCTCAACCCAATGGCGAGGCGGCATTTTGGGTCGAGCAGTTAACGGATTCCGGAGCTCGCTTTCTGGATATCAGCTATGATCATCGATTGGATCCGAATTGGGTTTACGGCTTGCCCGAACGAAATCGTGATCAGATTCGCGATGCGCGTTGGGTATCGAATCCCGGATGTTATGCAACTGCCACCCAACTCGCACTCGTTCCCGCTCTCGATTGGATCGCTGATACGCCAACCGCCTTCGGAATTTCGGGGTATAGTGGTGCAGGAAAAAAGCCTTCTGAGCGAAATGACCCAGCCCGCTTGGCGAATAACCTTATTCCCTATTCCCTGGTAGGGCATGGGCACGAAATAGAGATTTCCCATCACCTACAGCAAGCTGTCAATTTTATCCCACACGTTGCGGCTTTTTTCCGTGGCATCAGCGTTACCCTTAATCTCCCACTCCGTCAATCAATCGACTTGGAAACAGCTGTCAACCTTTACCAGAACCACTTCGCGTCGGAGCCATTCGTCCAAGTCCAACAAGGAATCCCAGAAATTCGAGACGTTTGTGAGACGAACCAGGCAATCATCGGTGGTTTCTGTATTGAATCGACCGGCAAACGTTTGGTCGTCATTTCGGTGATCGACAATTTGCTCAAGGGGGCGGCTTCGCAAGCAATCCAGAATCTTAATCTGATGTTCAACCTCGACGAGACCTTGGGATTGCGAATCTGATCAATCGAATCCGTAGGTGATAATTTGGTGAACTCGTTCCCTGGACCAAAAAGTGGAATAGGATGCTCGGGAAACGCACCGATCAGAGAAGTTTCTCATTGTCAGGAAGCGGTATTTCACGGGTTCAAAGACGTCGACTTCCGTTAGGGATTTCGGCGACACATAGGTTGATTAGACAATTCGCCAAAACGGAACAACCGTTACGATTTCTCGTGCCAACAGTTTGACCGCAGTTGCCAATCACCAAATGACAATCCAGCGTGAATGGAGATTTGCAATTATGCCCCTAACATCAATCGCCATTCAACCATTCACAAATCAGTTTTTGGTATCCAAGTCGCTTGCCGGAAACATCAGCTGACCCAAATCCAAAGTCTCATTGGCTACGATTTTCAACGTAACCGTCCCGCGCCGCGCATCAAGAAACTTCTCACCCTCCCTGGTTAGATTTTTCATGTAACCGGGCCGCACATGCCAAAACTGGAAACTCCATTCGCCGGCCGGCAAGTTCTCAATGGTAAACCTGCCATCCCCATCAGTGATAGCCGCATAAGGTTCGTCGCGCACAAGCAGAACGGCCGACATCCATGGATGAATATCACACTTTACCGGACCAGGCACCCTTTCCGTTTTGGTCAATTGCACGTCGACCTCGTCGGCAACCGGAATGTTGGCGTTGATTTCGTTGTTGAACAACACAACATGACAATTATGTCCGACATCATCGCTATTCTTCATCGTTAGAGTTTGGCTGGTTCGCAAAAATAGTGCATAAGGCTCAAACTTGCATTTGACATTGTCGAGCACAACCTTGGCTTCTTGGGTTTTCAAATAGGATTCATGGACCTCCGGTTGCTTAGCACCGCGAGCAAAATACATCATTACAAATGCGTCCTTGAGTCCGCCTTCCTTCCCGACGACCAGTGAGGGGTCCAAAATTTTATCCTGGTCACGAAGACAGGTTGCTCGATCTTTATCGACGGTCAATGCGTTGACCTGCGGGACTTCACCGTCAACCACAATTTGACCCGTCAAGTTCCCCCAACCTGAATCCTGACCAGCGACACTCGGCTGAACGCAAAACATTGCCAATCCCAACCCCAAAACAAAGGTCAGCGAGCAAACTCTTGAGGGCGGAATTATACTTAAGCGATGCAAAACTTTTAATCGACTTAGCATTCTTTAAAAAACTCCCGGTAGAAATTTCATGTGGACTAACGCCCCAAGTCTCATTAGATTTAAGCGTCAGAAACATAGCGAATTCACAACGATTCCCTCTTCAATGACGCCCCTTGGTTAGCCAGCGATCTCACTCATTGTAGATGAAATGCAAGTGTCATGGTATGCCGCCTGCATTGAAACATTAGCGATCAAGTCGCTGATGTCTTGATTCATTATAAAAAAATGTGCCTGCACACCGCGGACGTAACTCGATTCACGTTGAGCGAACCCGCAAACCGTAGTTTGATTGGAAAACCAAGGACACCACTGACACGGTCAGCCATGCTTTGATGAACGCTCGAACACAACTCGGCACCCTTCGGAATAGTTCATAATTTCTCACATAACTGCGACCTGTGCTGGCTTCGAAATGGCATCAGCATCGGGTCGACTAACTTCCCTGAGTTGCGACTTTGTGCCAAAATAAACTCGCATGAACCGCAACGAGCTTGGGACCTGTTTCCAAAATTTTTCGCCATGGCATTCGCAATGAATAACGTCGACCAGATTCTAAGAGATGGACAATGAAAGTATTGGTTATTGGCAGCGGGGGTCGTGAGCACGCATTGGCCTGGAAGATTTCCCAAAGCAGTTTGTGTGATCGAGTATTCGTGGCTCCCGGCAACGCAGGAACCGAAATTGATGCGGAAAATGTACCGATTAAAATCGATGACTTTGAGGGTCTAACACGATTCGCAACGAAAAATCAAATCGGCCTGGTGGTCGTAGGACCGGAACAACCCCTGTGCGCGGGGATCGTCGATCATTTCCACTCAACCGGAATCAAGGCGTTTGGGCCGACTAAGGCCGCAGCCCAACTGGAAGCGAGTAAGGTTTATTGCAAGCGCGCGTTACGCGCGGCGGACGTGCCGACTGGAGAGTTTCATGTTTTTCGTACCGCAAGCGAGGCCGAACACTTTATTCAAACTCGATTCCCGGAGGAGAGTGATCCGCAAGATGTCGCCGTGGTGATCAAGGCGGATGGGTTGGCGGCCGGCAAGGGTGCGATTGTATGTGCATCTCGAAGTGAAGCGTTTCAGGCAATCGATCGAATCGCACGACAAAAGGAGTTTGGCTCTGCGGGGGATCGAATCATCGTCGAGGAACGATTAGCAGGGGAGGAGGCCAGCGTCCTGGCGATTACCGATGGACGCACGTTGCTGACGCTACCTCCCGCTCAGGACCATAAGCGAGCATTTGACGGCGATGCTGGACCCAATACTGGGGGGATGGGCGCCTACTGTCCGGCGCCGTTGATTACACCAGAAATTCAAAGCTGGATCGAAGAGCGAGTCTTTGTTCCGACCATTCACCATATGAACCGTTCACGGGCTCGTTTTCGAGGCGTGTTGTACGCCGGTCTGATGATGACCGTTGGGCACCCCAAAGTGCTTGAATACAACGTGCGTTTCGGCGACCCCGAGTGCCAACCATTATTGATGAGGTTGAAATCTGATCTCTTAGCAATCATGCTGGCCACGGTTGATGGACGGTTGCATGAAATCGAAACGCCTGTGTGGGATTCCCGTCCATCGGTTTGCGTCGTGATGGCCAGCGAGGGATACCCCGATCGTTACGATACGGGCAAACCAATCCGTGGACTCGACGATGCACGACAACTGCCTGATACCAAGGTTTTTCATGCAGGAACCCGATCCGAGGGTGAAACGGTCTTGACCTCGGGCGGGCGTGTGCTTGGTGTCACCGCGTTAGGGGATACAATCGCCTCTGCCAAACTGCAAGCCTACAAAGCGGTCAAATGCATTCGCTGGGAGGGTGCCTGGTGCCGCAAGGATATCGCCGATAAAGCGCTGGCGACTCAATTAAGTTGATCCAGGCCATGCATCACGAACCGCATCGAGCAATACTCCATTGAAGGACAACTCATTAATAATAAACATAATAATAAACATAATAATAATCCCTTGGCCAACCCAACATTCGCAACCATGAGCCAAAATGATCTCGAAATCACGATCCCCATCGGTTGGCCAAAATCCAGGATGGCCGAAGAAATCATCGCACTGATTCAACCGGAATCGAGCTTGAATCTTGGAATCGGAATGCCAACGTTGATCGCCGAACGAATGCCCGCCGAAAAAAATGTATTTATCCACTCGGAGAACGGTGTATTGGGCGTGAGTGGCCGGCCAACCCGGCAAACCGTCTCGCCCACTCTAATCAATGCAGGGAAAGAGACGATTTCGATCGGACCTGGAGCCAGCTATTTTGATAGTGCCCTCAGTTTCGGTATGATTCGCGGCGGTCACATCGATCTGTGCGTGCTTGGCGGCATGGAAGTTGACGTCGAGCGAAACTTGGCCAACTGGATGATCCCGGGGAAAAAAGTGACCGGCATGGGAGGCGCAATGGACTTGGTTAATGGTGCCAAACAAATCATCGTGATGCTGACCCATTTTACCAAAGACGGCGAGTCAAAGTTGGTGAAACGATGTGCTTTGCCCCTGACCGGAAAGTCGATCGTCGACCTCATTGTTACCGACTTGGGAATTTTTGAGCCAATGGGCACTCACTTTCGAATTCAAAAACTTGCCGAAGGCGTATCGCCGGATCGACTGGGGGAGGAAGGTCTGTTCATCGCCTAATCAGCCAGCCATTCACGTGCAACGTGGGTCAGATTAGACGCGTTTCGGATTGAGACCGCTTCTGGAAAATGTGTACTATAACTGGGGAGAACCGGGCAGTTTCAGCAGGTTTGGTCGGGGCACGTGAAATTCGTCGCCACGTCACCGAGAACTCCGTGTTCAAAACTCTCTCCGTTTCAGCTGCCGAAAACAGGCGGTTCGGGCAATTTGCTCAGGCGGCGCGAGATTCCGACGAGTGCTTTGTCCAGGTTAGAGACTAGGGTTAGCCGGCGTGCACTAGCACCCGGTTCAGGCCTTAAAAACCGGACGCTAGTGCGTTCCGGCTGAAACTCAGCAATCCGAACTCTTAATCTTAAGATTGACAAAGCATTAGTTGCCGCGGCCTCCGAGTAGGCCACTTCGCCATAAGAAGTAAAACAAAGTGAGCAACGACGAAACGAAGGCCGCGACATAGGTTAACGCCGCAGCGTTTAATACCTTGTCCACTCCGATACGCTCTTCGTGGGAGATAATGCCGGCTTCCACAACCAGTCGCTTGGCACGACTGCTTGCGTTAAATTCGACAGGCAGAGTGATAAGCTGAAAGGCGACTAAGCCGCAGAAAAACAAGGCACCGATGATGAACACGAATTTGCCAAAAACGAATCCGCCACCTATCAAACCCAAGCCAATGACCATCCCCCACATTCCGACTGGCTGACCGAACCGAGCAACGGGAACGACCATAGAGCGCAGGTGAAGCGGAAAGTATCCAGTGGCGTGTTGAATCGCGTGTCCGGCTTCGTGAGTAGCAACCCCCAAAGCTGCCACCGACGTGCTATGGTAGACCGGTTCGGAAAGAGCCAAAGTCTTTTTCGTCGGATCGTAATGGTCCGACAAAAACCCGTTCGATGCCACAATCTTCACGTCATGGATGCCTGCCTGATCAAGTAATCGTTTTGCCGCTGCGGCCCCGGTAAAACCACGAATCGACGGGACCTTCGAATAGTGGTTAAACCGGGATTTCACCATCCACTGTGCGATTCCAGACAGAATTAAAGTTGGCACGATAACCAACAGGATATATGTAATCATGGATTGACAATCTCTTAGAGTATTTTGGAGAATTTAGATCTTCTGAATTTTTCGGCTTGTGCTGAATTTAGGCAAGTGCCAAAGTGGACTCGACGAACGGACTTCCAGGCTTCACGATGGTCATTGGTAAACCGCCATCCCAATCCCATGATTCACGTCGGAAACTCAACGGGCAGCGACCGTACTGTAAAACTCCACAAAACAGTCACGGGATTACCTGGAGATTTCAAGTCCCAAGTTAATGGACGGCAATTGATCGATCGATCGTTTCCGATCGTCCAAACGCATCCGGAAAGTTCGATCGTTGCGAAAACCTGATCATGAACTAGCAAAATCTGTTGGCCAACTTGCTTCGCCGACCAACCTGGTTGTATTTCGTAACGGCAGCCTAGATCTTGGGGGGGAGGTGTCCAACGACAGGCGTGCTCCACAAAAATGCTTGAATTCCGGGGTTGACTCTGAAAGGAACTTGACCAATGGGCGGTACCAGCTTGACCCAATCCAAGGATAACTTCGTGATCTAGACGGAACTCGTGGGACAGATCCTGAATTGGAGGGCTGAGTGGCCATCCGGAATGATCCTCTCCTTCCACGCTATTCATCAGATCGTAGCTTGACCGATCAAAAACGATCGTCCACCGATTTCGAAACCGATCCCCGGCTTTGGAGAACTGTAACTCGACCCGGGGCGAACCTTCTGAATTGATTTGCAGCTCCATCGATTGCAACCTCAACTGACCGTTATTGGCCGCAACCGGACCAAGTTATTTTGTTGGTGCGGGAAAAAAGAATCAATTTTCTTTCCCCGATTTGGCGCGCCATTGCAGGAATGCATCAAGGAAGCCTTGGATATTTCCATCCAGCACTTCATGAAAGCTACCCATGGAGAATCCTGTGCGAGCATCTTTGACCCGTTGATCCGGGTGCAGGAAGTTCTTGCGAATTTGCGAGCCGAACCCGACACGAGCCTTCAATTGATATTTGATCGCCTCCTCGGCTTCGCGTTTCTCTTCCTCCAGTCGTGCCAAGCGAGCTCTCAGCATTTTCCAAGCCGTCGCACGATTCTTGTGTTGACTTCGCTCGTTCTGGCATTCGACGACGACGCCTGTCGGCAAATGCCTTAGACGCACAGCGCTATCCGTTTTGTTGACATGTTGCCCTCCGGCACCGCTTGCGCGAAACGTATCCGTCTCGACGTCGTCCTCGTCAATCTCGATTGCAACGCTATCGGGGATTTCCGGAGAAATATCGACTGCGGCAAAACTGGTTTGGCGTTTGCCATCAGCGTTAAAGGGGCTGATTCTCACTAAGCGATGCGTTCCCTGTTCCGCTTTGAGGTAACCATAGGCCATCGGGCCACGAATTTCAATCGTCGCGCTGTTGATTCCGGCCTCGTCGTTATCGTTACGATCAATGAGCGTGACCGAATAGTCATTTTTCTGCGCCCACTGAATGTACATGCGCAGCAACATTTCTGCCCAATCATTGGCATCTGTTCCTCCATCGCGGGCATGAACCGTGAGAATGGCATTACTGGCATCATGCGGTCCGTTGAGTAATGACTTAAGTTCCAAATCGTCAATTTGTTTTTCGAGCTTACATAGCCCTGTTTCGATTTCCTTGAAAATCGATTCGTCCTCAGCCGCCATCTCCAACAGCGCCGACAGGTCGTCACCCGAATCAATGAGCGACTTTAATGGAGCCACAACCGACTTAAGCAATTTCAACTGTTCAATATTTTCTTGCGCACGTTCCTGATTTTCCCAAAACCCGGGTGCGGACATCCGATCTTCGATCTTCTCAATTTGTTGGGTTTTGATATCGTAGTCAAAGACTGTCTCGCAATTGAATGATTCGCTGTTTGATGTACTTTGAGCGATCGACAACTTCTGCTTCCATGAACTATGACTCCGGTTTAATGATCGATATGTTGACCAGGTATTCTACGATTTGGAACTTCGGCGGCAAAGGTGGTAGTGACCAGTGGCAACCAGGGTTGGCTAAATTTCACGCCACTTGTTGATCGCCTTAACCGCCAATGCATCTAGACAGCGTCTGACATCGAACCGATTGACACCCGACATTCACAATTGGGCTATCGGTTCAGCCAGCATCGAACCTGAACAGGCTACTTTTGCTCGCGGTAAGTCGTCCACGCCAGAAACGCCAGTAACCCAGCGCTAATACAGAAAACGATGTCGATCAGCCAACTTGCACCTTTAAACGGCGCGATTGCGTACTGTTGGCCAAAATAGCCGACAACCAAGTCGACGAAAAACAAGATGAAAACCAGGATGGCAATGACCATCGCGGAAATACACAAAGCCTTAGGCATTCCGGTTACCGTTCCTCGAAGATGTCTGGCGGTGAAATTGTAATTCGACATTGTTATTGGCTAGTATAATTGCAAGATTCACAATGT
The DNA here is from genome assembly GCA_041748315.1 of Pirellulaceae bacterium. GTDB lineage: Bacteria > Planctomycetota > Planctomycetia > Pirellulales > Pirellulaceae > CALMEE01. Next base: position 1,574 of record JBGTDM010000117.1, on the reverse strand, counting down.
CACGTCGCCACGTTACGACTTGACGATGGATTTTGAACCAATTTATCAAAACGGCCGGATTTTCAGCTTATTCGTCACTGTTTTCACATTATAGCAATTTTTCCGGTCGGGTAACCGATGCCTGGAAGGGGGACAACTCGTAACGTATGGCAAGCATTCAACCTGTTGGAAAGCAGGGCCTTGTCATAGAATCATCATGACATGAACGGTTGAATTGGCTTCGTAAGCTTACCCGAAAACCAGGGAACGGTTGCGATGATCGAAATCCAGACGAAACCACTGTCCACTCGCGACAATTCGATTAATGTCAGCGCGTTCCTAAAACACCTTTTCACTCAATCATAGCCATTCAAAACTCATGAAAACCGCAGTTTACACGGGTTCATTCGATCCGATTACCTTGGGACACCTGAACGTAATCGAACGTGGAAGCCGACTCGTTGAAAAGTTGATCGTCGGTATTGGAGACAATATTGAAAAATCACCCTTGTTTGATTTGAATGAACGAATCGATCTGGTGCGTCGAGTCACGCACAAATTGGGTAACGTCGAGGTGGTATCGTTTTCAGGATTGGCCGTTGATTTCGTTCGTCGCTGCGGTGCTACAGCAATGATTCGGGGGGTTCGTCCACTTACGGATATCGCTGCGGAGTTCACGATGACGATGGCAAATCGAAGACTGGACGATTCATTGGAGACCGTCTTTTTGATGGCGGATGGTGACTACGCCCACGTTTCCAGTTCACTAATCAAACAGGTGGCTCCTTTGGCCAACGACGAACAACTTGCTCGATTCGTCCCACTGGAAATCATCCCGGACATTCGCCGCAAACTGGCGGAACCTTCGCCACGTCATTCCTGATTGGATCCGAAGCTGGCGCCACGGGGAGCGCCACACGTCGCATAACATCCGCCACAGTCGTGATTCCATGCTGGGGTGGTACTGACAAAACCGCCGTCGATCTCTGCAGCGGTTTTTCCAGATTTTGGCTCATGACATTGCGATGGACGGTCCAGATTTTCAAGGCTCGTGTGCAGCTCACGGAATGGGACCGGGTGTTGGCCATAGCCCGATCGTTCCCCAGAATATATATTCGAATCATGACCGAATCCGAAACTCGTTCCGCACCTCAGCCGACATCCTTCACCCCTATAGCCTATGTCGACACTCCGTTGGTTTCGAATATTCCGTCGACTCCTCCCCCCACGCCGAGCAAGGAAACGAGAACGAATTTCGGACTGTTGATCCTTCATCATATTGCGACACGAACCGGTTGGATATTTAAAACCGAAAGCGTGATTATGCCTGCCGTTCTCGACTCGATTGGCGGATCGGCATGGCTTCGCGGTTGGCTGCCAACAATGAGTCGGCTTGGGCAGAGCATTCCGCCACTCGTCGTGTCTGATCATGTTAGCCGTTACCGATTGAAGAAGCATTGGTTAATGGTAACCAGCGTACTGATGGGGGTCACGATCATGGGACTGGCGTTGCTTTGGTCGATTAGTGGGACCCGTTCAAACTGGTGGCTACCAATCGCATTTTTAGCGCTTTACACCTGCTTTTTCGCTTGCAC
>JBGTDM010000116.1:0-20579 GCA_041748315.1 Pirellulaceae bacterium | reverse complement strand
GGTCGGCTTAGCGAAGACTTGTCCTCGACGAATATCAAACGGCGTTTCCGGTGCCGCAACCTTCAAGATATCCGCGACGATAAATTGCTCAGACCTCTCCACTTGTTCAGAATCGGATGCCTCGGGTTCAAAAAACACGATTGAAAGCGTATCGCCTACCTCGGCGTTGAGATCGTTGGCCGCCCACTCGGTGAGCGCGATTTCGTTCATTTGCAACGGTTTGGCATCGACACCGGTGATCGCAGATATCGGCTGAAACTTATCATTAAAATCGATTGCGGCCGCAATCGAAAACGGAATTGTGGTCGTTCCCCCTTCCACCAATGCCATTTCATTGACCATATACACCAATACATCGGCTGCTTCAGGAAACACCTTTCTGATCGAATCTGCGACGGGATTGTCAATGACCAGGCGATCCGACGAAATCGAAAAATAGTCGTAGATGATTACACTCGCTTCCTCGCCAGCTGGAAACTCCTGCTGGATATGCTTGACTCGCAATCCCATGTCTTCGACGTCCGGCGACAATTGAGCTCGAATGTGGTCGGCAGTAACGTCCTGGGGAACGGAGAGCAGGATGATGTTGACTTGAGTCTGGTCCGGTTTGTGCTTCAATACCGACGGCGTAAGCTCATCCTGTAACCGGTCGAGCGAGACAAATGCGTTACGAGGTGGCAATTGCGATGGATGCAGATCGAAGCGTCCTGGACCCGCAGACGGAATGATGGCTATAACTGAAAAATCGACAATTCGATGGACCAAGTCTTCCTTTTCTCCCAACGAGCTATCAGCAGGCAATAGCTTTTGGTCCGGGATTCCAACTGTAATCCTTGCTTCCCCCCTCTCGACGCTATTCTGGGTGATCCCCAAGTCGTTGGCCAATGTTTGATTTATCACGATTTCGTGCCGCTCGAGCTCTTTGCTGAATCCAGGCGCTGCATAGAGCTCCCAGAATTCACGTCGGCAGCCAATCACGTTGACACTCGATGCGCGGCGATTACTCGCGACGACTTCGGCCGAACTATTCGGAAAAAAAATGATCGGTACCCGAGTCATCCCGCCCGTCGTTGGACCGGAAGGCGATTCTACTGACAGTGACTCACTAAAAAATCCTGGTGTCGTCACAATCAGGTCGATATCTCCAAGCCGATCAAGGGTTAGGGCTCGCAAGCTTCCGCGCATGCTCTCTCCGACAATCAACGCACCTGTCAGCACTGCAGTCGCTGCTGCGACTCCCAACGCAACGGCCAAATTAATGCGTTTGTAATGAATCATGCTTTGCAAAGCGATTCGCCAGCGCGATAGAGCAGGGTTGCTATTCATGTTTCAATCAATCTTCCGTCATCAATTCGAACAAGTCTTGCGAACTCACCGGCCAAATGTTCATTGTGCGTAACGCAGATCAACATGAGTTGTTCCTGCTGCTGTAACGCCAATAACATCTGATGAATCTGCTCCGAATTAGCTCGATCCAGGCTTCCAGTCGGTTCATCAGCCAATAACAATCTGGGCTTCATCAAAAGTGCCCTGGCAACGGCGATACGCTGCCTTTCTCCGCCGGACAATTCTGCAGGACGATGTTCAATTCGAGATCCAAGGCCGACTTGGTCGAGCAACTCCTTTGCTCGATCCAACATCTCTCCACTCACTCGGCTTTCGGCCACTCCTGGGATCAATACGTTTTCGAACGCGGTCAATTGCGGCAACAAATGATGTTCTTGGAAGATAAAGCCGATCTTTTCGTTTCGGAAATGGGCCAATTGTCTCGGGTTCAATTGGAACGGATTGGTTCCAAGCAATTCAATCTGGCCCGACGTTGGTTCATCCAAAGTACCCAGGATGTGCAACAGCGAACTTTTACCAGAACCACTTGGACCCACGACGGCCAAGTTGTCCCCCATCTCCAATTGCAGCGATACGTCACGCAAAACAACCAATGGCTCTGTGGGTGTGGGAAACGATTTAGTCAGATTGGAAACCAATAGATCAGGCATAATGGTCGATTCCACGACTTCAAAAGTTTAAACGTCTTAACGCTGAAGCAAGCTATCGACACTCGTATAACGCCCCGTTACCAAACCAAGGTTGTTTACGACCGTGTTTCAAGCGTCGGCCCGTTTGATCACTGAGCCATCCGTCAAAAGCACTGCTGAAGATCGGCTAACGATACAAACAACGCAGTCTGAAAAAGGCCTACTCGGCCGCCCTTGCTGCAACTCATCCGGCGGCCAGAAATCCGCAGTCATTGCATTGTAGCGAATTGATGTAATGTTGTCGTGTTGGTAAGCCTGATCCGTATCGCGCACGCTCGGCGTATGAACTGTATGTGCTCGTATTGAATCGTTGGTTTCCTCAAACTAAATTCGGCAGTCCTGAATTCGCCTTCAGTCACCTCATTACCGAATCTATACTCCAAGCGCCATCCCGACATCAAGTCTGCTTTTTTGCGTTTGTCGAGAGATGGAATCGTGCCGAACAGTTCGAACCGGCACAGGGTCATCGGTGATCGACAGTTAGGCCGGGGTCGACGATTCTGATTCGTCAACGAAGGGTGCAAGTATTTGTCGAAACGACTCGGGTACCGAGATGGCTTGAGGTGGTCCGCCATGCTGAAACAAGCAGCAAGCGGCCGTAATTGAACCCTCGGCGATCCGCTCATTGTCTCGCTCAAAGATAAATCCGTAGGTGACACTTTTTTCGCCAATGCGTTTAACACTCACATCGATACTTACCAGTTCGTCATATCTGATTGCTCGCCGATAATCGCAGGAAGCATGGACTCGAGGCCAACTGACCTTTTCCCCATTTATTTCGCTGATGACATTTGTTCCCAAGCAACGCAACATTTCATGTTCGGCTTGTTCCATGTAAGCAAAGAATACCGAAAAATGTACGATACCCGCCATGTCGGTGTCACGAAATTCGACTCGGCGTTTAAAGTTAAATGTTTGTGGCATAACGACCGAACAGTAACGAAATGATTTGATTGGAACCTGCAGCAAATCAACGTTGAATTGCACAATCGAAGCAGCCAATCAATAGCTTAGCATCCCAGGCATCGTGATCGAACAGCTGTGATTTAGCGAAATTACAGCCTGTCGAGTTTCTCAGATACGTGGATTACGAACCAGTCGAAGGCCGGTATGTCGGCATTAACCAGGCCAGTTGCCGGAAAACTCTGGTGGAAGGATCATTGCGAAACTAGTCGCGTTCGTAAACGGGATATACACGATCGACGGAGCGTTCGTAGCAGATATTTCCAGCGACAATCGCCGTTTCAACATACGTCCGGTAGTCGAGCGGTTCGCCGTTGAGGATCAATAAGTCTGCGTCTTTGCCAACCTCAATGCTACCGATCCGATCATCCAATCCCATCATGCGTGCTGGAACGATGGTAATCGCCTCTAATGCGGTACGATTGCTGGCGCCCCCTCGGACCGCAAATGCAGCCTCGAGTGGCAAGCTGGTCAAATCACGCCCGGCCAATCCACCCATGCTCACCGAGTTGCTTAATGATGCAACGGCAAACGGGACACCCAATTCTTCAAACAATCCGGTTGTCTCGATTGAACTGCCAGAACTCTGTTCCTCACCCGTTCGTGCAGCGCGTCGCTGGCGGGGGGTAAAAATGACTGGAACTCCCGCCTTACTTAAATCGGATGCAACCAACCAAGCTTCAATTCCTCCTTCAACAATCAGCTTATAATCGAGTTCTTCGGCAAGCGCAATCATGTCACGAATTTCATCGATCGTATTCGCGGTGATTCGCATCGATACTTCTTTTTTCAGCAAGGGGGTCAACGTTGTGTTCTCTCCCCGAGTCCCTCCCGGTCTTGTTTCCGAATTGCGTTGTCGCGCCGGAACTTCCCTCCCGGTGCGCTGCGTACCTGCATTTGAATCCGCCTGTGCCTCGGATCGTCTGGCGGTATCGGCGGTCGATTTCTCCAGATCGGCGCGAGCCTTTTTTATATCCCTTCTCCAGTTGTGGCGATTCAAAGCGCCTGACAAGGCACCTGGAGCGGGACTATAAAACACATCTTCCTTGATTAACATGTCGCTCAAATGACCATAACTCATCTTGATGGCGGCATGTTTCCGCGGCTCTTCTTCAGTTGGCGGGGCAGGGGTGATCGGCTCGGTCGGCAGGATCGGCAGATTACAACATGGACAAAGCGAGGTATTTTCCAAGCCGTAATCGAGCTGAGCTTCAGTCACATAATCGCCAATTTCTAAATCGATCCCGGGAAACCGATGTTCAGGTTCACCTTCGCGACGATCGTATCCGGTCAGTTCTTCCAACGATATTTCGGGGATGTCCGATCGGTCCGTGTCGTTCAAATTGTTTTCTTCCAGATTGCTTCGATTTCGTCGGCCTCGTCGAGGTTGCGACAGCTCAATACAACCTGAAGTAATGCCAACCCCAAGAGAGTATTTAATGTTGCGGTCAAATGGATCAAGTGAATCTTCCAATTTATTGTTCCCGGTGGGTGCACTGCGGAGACCAACACCACTCATATTGATCGCGACAAATCCCGGTGTAACAATTTGGCCAACAGCATCGATAACATCGGCACCTTCAGGAATATCAATGTTTCGTCCAACCGCTTTAATCTTTCCGTCTTCGATCAGTATGATCCCTTTGCGAATCACCTCGCCGGTCACTGTATGAACGTCACCCCCAACGATCGCCAACAGTTTTTTGTCGGTGGCCGCTGGTTTCTCCGCGTCATTCGTTTCCTCTTCCGCTGGTTCCTGTTTCACTGACGGTTGCTGACGATCGTCCTTCGACTGATCCTTCTGTTGCGCGAAAAGTTCACCTGCAGCGGTTGCTCCCAGAAAGCAAAAAACCAAAATGCCAGCAAAATATGTTTTAATTTTCATGGATCAGACTCCCTTTTACGATAACTTGATTCAACCGACTGCCTGTTGCTAAAGGATCACCGTCGAACACCAATAGATTAGCAAATTTACCAGATTCAATGGACCCATAATTCGTCTCGATACCCAACATTCGAGCAGGTGCCAGCGTCAACGCGGTCAATGCAGATTCGCGACTCAATCCCGTTTTAACCAAGGCTGCCACTGGAAATAATGGCTCGTCCAGTGTCGCAGCCATCTGCGACGAACCGACCGCTAACGACAGCGAAAACGGGATCTCTCGCTCCGCAGCCATTTTCGCGACATTGATCTTCCTTGCACTATACGGCTCGGTATCGATTCCAGGTTGAAGCACCAAGCTGATGTTGCTACCTTTGATCGCGTCCAACGATTCGTACACATTTGGTCCCGTAGCCACCAAGATGACCTTAACCTTCGGGTGCTTCTCGAGCAAGTGAAGCAGATGAGCGACGGTCGCTGCATTATTGGCGTTAACCACAAGTGACTTCTTGCCTTCCCGCACATCGTTCCAAAGCGCCTGGGTCAAATTTGCTGCATTTGAATCGGCCGTTGCTGGTCTCGAACTTCCTTCGCCGGAAGTTGCGTCTACTCCTGACGTCTCTCGATTTGCGGGCGAATCTCCCTCCCGTCGTTGACCGGACTGCGGCGCGGTTCGAGTGCTACGTGGATTCAAACCATTGCGAATAATATCCAACGCCGCTGTCTCGTTCGTGATTTTCACAAATAGCAATCCCTTGTTCTCGAATACCATCGCTGGTGTTGGATTCAAAACCGAATCTGCAAAAACTGAAAGACCTCGTCCATCAGAAACCAAATTCATCGTGGTAATTCCTGACTTGATAAGCCTGGAGAAGTCAAAACTCTGTGGATAGAAATAGTCACTGATCGTGTCGAAGGTCCCGGTATTGAACCCGCGAGTGGACGGTATCTCAATTGTCCGGCCGCCGAAGGTAACCGTTTCGGTTTCTTGTGCCGCTTGCGGAATTCGCTTATAGACCATGTACGACTCGATGATCCCCGGGATAATTGTTTTGCCCCGCATGGAGACGACTTTTGCTTCATCTGGAATCGTGACCTCGACCCCGACTTCCACAATCTTGCCGTTCTTCATCAGGATCGTTGCATTTTCCAATTGTCCGTGTTCGGTCAACGTTTCAACAGTAGCGTGTGTATAGGCGACTGTTTGAAAGGCAATCGCTGGATTGATCAACCAACAACTGATAATGGCAACTGCGAGCAGAGGAGAGATAGTCTTCATTTTATTGCGATAATTCATATTCGATTGTGATCAAAAAAGCCGCTTGTCGGTTTTGATATCGTAGACACTCTTGCCATCGATGAAGACTTGAGTCACATAGTTTCTGGGATCGATTAGCGAACCGGTGGAAACCACAATGTCGGCATCTTTACCGGGCTCCAACGATCCAACTCGATCTTCGATCATCAACGCTTTGGCGACCTCAATCGTCACCCCACGTATGGCTCGTTCTTCGCTCCATCCATAGCGGACGGCCATGGTCGCCTGAAATGACAATTCCTCCTGTGGAATCACCGGCGCATCGGTATTCACGCCGAGAATTTTCACGCCACGTTTTTCATATTCTTCCACAATGCCAACCAATTGCCCCAACTCCCTATCCAACAAAAATGCTCGTGGCCCCACCATGACTGGGATATCCCGTTTCACTAATTCCTCACCGATCTTATACGCATCAAAGGTGCCATGGTCGATAACAACCTTTAGATTAAACTCATCATGCAACATGCGTACAGTCGATTGGATCACCTGATATTGTTGTGTATGCACAACAACGGGGATTTCACGACGAAACAGAGGCTTAAAGTACTCCAACCTCAGGTTCATTGCCGGCTTGGGGGCCTCGCCGCGCTCGTATGCATCCCATTGTCTTACGTAGAGTTGCCCCTCCTGCAGTTGTTGCCGGATCACATAGTTCATCCCCATTCGACCCGAACCGGTTTCGCCAGCGGAACGTTCTGGATTGCCGGCTTGAGCAATTTTCAAAACCCCGGGTGCACGCAAAATGACCTCGTCCGGCGTCCCCGGACCGGTTTTCATCAACGTCCCAAAACCACCCATGTTCGTACCACTCCCGGGAATGAAGCAAATCGTCGTAATTCCACCAGCAATGGCAACCTTGAGTCGATCATTATGGGGAATCACCTGATCCCAGTTACGCAACTCCGGATTGGTCTGGTACACCATCTCGTTTAAATCACTTGTCCCACCCACGTGGCTATGCGCCTCGATCAAGCCAGGCATGGCAAAGCCATCGGGATGTTCGACAACCTGATAACCCTCTGGAATGTTGATTTGATCGGCCGTACCGATCGCCTCAATCTTACCCTCTCGGATCAAAATTACACCGTTGGCAATGTAATCGGGGGTTGATTCGTCTTCCGAACAAGTCAAAATCTTGCCGACTTTGAGTGCGTATTGGTGCTTGGCAACATCCTCCTGGGCTGATATCGCCAAAGACTGTATCAGAATTGCGACGGCGAACATTAACCGCTGAACATACTTGTACATAAACAATTCCTTCATTACTGATCCTCGCGAATATAGACCCAATTGCCATCGATCATCACCGCCAGGACTTCGGTCGACAGTTCGAAAGGCGGCCCACTTAGCACCACCAAATCCGCATCGTTACCTGCGGCCAGCGTACCGAATGATAAATCACTCGAAAGCATTTCAGCCGATGACTTTGTAAATGCGGTGAGCCCGTCTTCCGGTCCGAGGCCCTGATATACCGCAAAACGAACGGCGGCAGGCAACAGGGCGACTCCCGACGCTGCCTTGGACTGGAATCCAAAACGAATTTGTTCATTAGCGAGCATTTGAGCCAAGTTCACTCGCTGGTCCGGTTGTTGCGGCGTTGTCAGATCGAAAACCAAATTTGGACCGGCACATACCGAAACTTGCTTATCTGCCAATAATTCGGGAAACCGGGCAAAGGCATCTGCTCCGGTAATCACAGTCCGGACATCAAAATCCTCTCGAAACAATTTGACCGCGGCCTCAATAGCTTCCGGATCGCGGGCCTCGACAAAGGCTGGAATTTCACCGGCAAACAGCGATCGATAAGGCTCTAATTCTGCGCGCTCGGTCGGCTGTTTCGGGGGCTCAAGTTTTGCTGCATCTGGTTTTGCCCCGTCCGTTTGCGAGTCTTGCTTTTCTTTATCGCCTTTGTCATCTGGTTTCGACTCCGGCTTCGAATTACCGGACTCGTCCGTAACCTGTTCTTTATCCGCATTTTCAGCAGGCTTATCCGATTCAGTAGGTGCATCGCCGCGACCAGGGGGCGTTCGACCACCAGTGCCGCGTCCGCCCGGTCGTCCGGTCTGGTTTGCGTTCGGTTCAGTTGATTTTTCCGATTCGGAGTCCCGGCTCTCCTCTTCGACTTTATCGTCCGCTTCTTTTTCGTCCTTCGCCGCCTTCGCCGCTTCCGCAGCCTGCTTTTCCAGTTCTGCTTTCTTGAGTTCGTATTCCTTTAAATCCTGTTTGTATTTAATCCAGGAGTCCGCATACTGTTTACCACGAGTCAATTGTGTTTTGATTGAGGCTACAGAGGTCACGGCGTTCGCACCGATTACAAAGCGAATTGCAGCCGGATCTTTGATAACGCGAGGATCATCACCCAATTTATACGCGACAAGCGGTGTTGGCTGAGTGGTCGACATCGATCCCAGCAATACTGTCGTCACTCCATTTTCGCGAGCCAACTTAATCGAGGGATCATCTGGGTAAAGCTGCTCACCCAGTTTTGTATTCAAACCGATGTTGCCTGTAAGTGGGGCACCGACGCCTAAACCGCAACCTAAATCGATAAACCCTGGAACAATGACTGCGTTGCCAAAATCGAATTCAGCAGCCTCAAGCGGCGCTGACACATTGGCCGCCATGCCGCGAATGGTGGTTCCTTGAACGACCAATGCCGAATTTTCCAGAACCTCGCCATTTCCTGTATAAATCTTGTTCGCTCGAATCAGAGTTGCGCGTTGTGGCGCTTTGCGATCAAATACTTTTTTGCCATTGATATAGGTCATCATCACGGTTGATCGCAATCCAAATGGCTCGCCATGGCAAACCACAAAGTCAGCGTCCTTACCCTCGGTCAACGACCCGACCCGATCTTCAATACCCAATATCTTGGCCGCATCACTCGCCAGAAACCCAATGTTCCGAACGGACGAACCCAACTCTCCGACCGAATACAAAACATCAGCCAGGTCATTGTCACTGGTTGCCGTAAAAGCGACTGCATGACCCAACTTAATCAGTTCAGCAATCGCGAGCTTGTACTTGGCGTATTCCTCAATGGCTTCGCGGGTAAGATTGTTGATTGTCCCAGGCTTGTTCGTCGAAAATACAAAGCCCCGAATGTTTGGCAAGGTCTGCTGTTCGCTACGCGCCTGAATCAGTTCGGCAATTCGCGGCGCGGTCGAATCGACCAAAATCAACTCCAGGCCAAAATCACGTGCCAAATCGAGGGCACCCCGAATTTCGGCTTCGGTTTTCGCCGTCACTCGTACCACCTTCGATTTTTGTAAATAATCCGAGACCGCATCGACAAGTTCATCGCGCTCTATCGAAACAAACGTTCGATCAGCCGTCGCATTCTGGAAAAGCAACCGTAAACCAATCAACGAACCGGAAAGCGTTGTTGAAATTTGAGGACGTGTCGGCTCCAAGGGGCGGTCCACGGAGACGGGTCCGACCGGAGGTTCGTAGATCGTGGGCGGATTGCGAGAACTTCCATCAAGCACAATTCGCAGGCTCTCGTGCTTCGACAAAATCCGAGCATCCAGCGATTCCAAATCTTGACCACCAGCCAGTTTCACGACACCGGTTACACCAGGGAGCAGTCGATTCCCACCTGGAGAAATCTGCACGGTCGTGATTCCTGCAGACAATAGCTTGCTTCGATCAGTCAGGAAATCAAATCCATCGACGGCATGGACCTGGGGCGACAACGTCTCACTTATATCGCGACGGTCAACCAATCCTGTTTGAGCGATCACCAGTCCAGGAAGGATCGTCATATTTTTCAACTGGTGTTTAATTGCGTCGACGGGAACCTCAACTTTACCCTCCTCGCCAGCCGCCAGGATCTTGCCGTCGCGCACGACGAGTACGCCACGCTCGATCACTTGGGAATCTCGGTCACCAAGCATCAGGCGTGCAAAATAAGCGTCTGTGGTTTGAGCAGATGTTTTCAGGGGGGTCGATCCCAGCACCAGTAGCCCGATGATAGAACACTGGAGGGATCTCATTAATCGTTGAATCAACAGATCAGTTTTCACTTTGTGCCTTCCAAGAGTAACTCTAACTTGGGATCGTCTGAACGATCGTAAACGACCTTACCATCGATGATCGTCATGTCCACCCATGTGTCTACGCTCAACGGATCACCGGAAAGAATCAGCAAGTCACCATCCTTACCTTTTTCCAGCGAGCCGATAAAGCCATCGACGCCGAGCATTTTAGCAGGACCAATTGTCAGCGCTTCCAACGCCTGTTGTTTCGGCATCCCGTATTTCACGGCAACGGCCGCCTGATACCACAAATAATTGCTCCCCAGCGTATCGGAGTTCGATCTGGCAACACTGAACGCAATCGGGCTGCTTACCTCCCGGAATGCATCGATCAACACGACTTTACTATCCTCGTTGGTTCGCGGATCCCGCTCCCAGAAAACGAGATCGGAATCGAGAATAATTGGAAATCCACTTGCCACGACTTCGGCCGCCACTTTGTAGCAACTTCGGTCAAGAACCAGAATCGGATCCAGGTTGAACTCGTCGATCAAACTCAAGGCGTTATTCACATCGATCGGAGTCTCGCAATGGATAAATGCGATCATCTTTCCAGTAACCAGATCAACCAGTGGTTGTTTCAGCTCATCAATCGGCTCCACTTTGGGTTTTTCATCGTTTTTGGATTCCGGCTCGCTTTTTGGTTGATCCTCTTGCGGCGAATCGCCGTTTTCAGCAGGTTTGTCTCCTTCGCCATTGGGTGAATCTTCCTTTGGAGTTTCCGCATCCGGTCTCTCGCGCCTTCCACGGCGAACCTGCTCTGTTTCTTTGGCCTTTTCGTCGATCGTCTTACTCGCCACCTTCTCCGCTGATTGAGGGTTCGCCAATTTGTGTGCGTCCGTCAATTCCTTTCGCAGGGCGGCCAAGTGTCCCATGCGGCTTAAGCCACTCACCGGGCTTAGTGAAATTTTCATCCCAGCGACTCGCTGCAGAATCATGTCATCCAAAAACGGGGCACCGGTTTTGATGACGGAACCCTGGCCACCAATCATCGTCGTGTTTCCCGAAATCACGGCGACCGTCGTTACACCGTTACGTCTGGCTTCATCAAAATATGTCCGCATGGGGTCGATTGAATCGAGCACCGACACATAGGGAACGTTGGGATTGTTCTCATTGGCTTGACTCATACCGTCCGAACTGTGTGCTTCGACAAAGCCGGGTAAAACAACCTTGCCGGTTGCATTGATGACCATGGCTTCGACCGGAATCTTGACATCGGTTCCGATTGCCACGATCTTCCCGTCTCGAATGACGATGGTTCCATCTTCAATCGGATTGCCGACAATCGGGATGATATGCGCACCGGTAATCGCGAGATTTTGGGCGCCGACATGACCCCCAAAAAATGACCACAAAATCGGGAGAGATATCGCCACAACTCGTAAAATCGTGACCGGTAAGCCTAAGCGTCGGTTCGATGTCCAAACGTTTAACACGATCGTTGTTCCTTATGCAAGATTCAGTGACCTGTTTTGTATGCAATACGCAGTTTGATAATGTCCAAAATAAATTCTACTCATCGAGGAGGTCGCCGCTCACGACGCCGCCGCCGATAATGACCAGGCGAATTCTTGATGTCAGTTCCAAGGGATCACCGTCGAGAACGATAAGATCAGCGTCTAGGCCTGCAGCAATCGACCCAATTTTGGTCTCCAATCCCAAAAGTTTCGCCGGAGCAATCGTGACCGACTCTAACGCGGTCTGACGGTCAAGTCCAAATCGAACCGCAAAACGAGCTTGTTCCAACAAGTCATTTCCGCTCAAGCAAAACGTGACGCCAGCTTCAGCAAGCTTGCCTGCGCGATTTAAGCAAACATCTGTCCCCTCGATCCCGCTTGTCGACCCGGTGGGAATCGGTGTTAATACGACCGAAACTGCTTTGTCCGCTAAAAGGTCCAATACTTTATTGGATTCCTGGCCGCCAACGATCACAGGTTTGTAACCAAACTCATCTCCCAACGTCAGTGCTGAAGAAATATCGGCTGACGTTCGACTGATAATATAAAACTGACGATCACCTTGGACGACCTCGCGCAACGGTGTTAGGCGTTCATTGTCGCCGTTGTTTCGCGCCTGCTCAAAAGTACTGCGGATCAACCACACGACACCCATTCGATTGGTCGGTTGGCGGACATAAATACTATCTGGCCGTTGCCGCGCACTATTGCGTCGCGTCGGATCGTTGCACAGATTTGCAACCAAAGGCCCATCCGCATTGATGATTGACGCCTCTCCCTGGTAATCCGTTTTCACGATTGACGCGATTCCAGCAATCACATTTTCAGTGCCTGGGCAAACGCAAACGGTTGTTGTCCCCTCGGATCGTGCTCGCTTCATCGCCTGCAATTCCCAGTCAATGCTCCTAGCCGTAGCAAAGTCTGGCGTTACCTCCGACGTATATTCATCACTGGTGCTGACCGACAAACCGAGTTGACTGTAAGCATCAACCAGTCCTGGCATGAGTACAGCGTGATCACCTAGTTCGATGACCTTGACGTCCCCTTCGACATCCAGAGACTCCCCGACGGATACGATTTTGCCCTGGTCAACCAACACCATTCCCGGCGATAAAGGCTCGCCGGCGATGGTGATTACTTTTCCCGCCTTGTACAGGGTTTGTTGTGCCAAAAGCTGAGAGGAATGGACCATCAATCCAGCCATAACGAGCAGATGCGCCGAATTTACGAGAGTGCGAGAGAACATTTGTGTTACACCATTCATTGAGTCAGTTTTCCATCGACAAACACCGCAAGCGGCTTTGATGACAAGTCCAAGGGGGATCCATTCCAAATCACAAAGTCAGCCGGGGCACCACTTACTAATTGCCCCGTCTTGTCCGTCATGCCAACCATTTCGGCCGCGCCACCGGTCAAGCCATGTAAAAGCGATTCACGCGAAACACCAGCCGTCGCCAGAATTGCCGCCGTTCCGCGAATTCGTTCCGGGTCGTCGCCACTAAAAGCCAATGGAACACCAGCCTTAACCGCCGCCGCAATATCGTCGAAATGGCGATCATACTCAGTCCCGGTTGCCGACAGAACGATTAAACCAAGTTTGCTCTTCAACAATCCAGATAGGCTTTCGCTCGGCACCGTATCGGTCAAAATGGCTCCAGCAAGTTGATATTGCTGCGCCAGCCTGGTAGCAAAACGAGTCTCGACATGATTATCAACATGAAAAAGTGATTTCGCTGCCCCGCCCTTGACACGGTCCACGATATTGAATTTCTCACTGTTCAGCGAGCGAGCTATCGCCGATGATACAAACAATCGCGACTCGGGAATCCTGGCGGCAAGTAATTGATCAAGCATCTCTGCCTGCCCTGTCAAGGAAACTGGAAACCGCTGAGCATCCCGCGCGGAGCTTGCCAACACAAATTGGCTGGCCATGTGATCGAGCACAATCGACGAAGCCGCCGACAGGCGAATCTGCCCCACACAACCCGCCGAAGTTCGGTTTGACTCTGGAGCTAATCCAATATGGATAAAGCCACCTGACAACATCTCAGCAACCTGTTTCTGTCCGGATTCAAACACATCGACAGCCCGAAATAGTGTCGCGTCTGACTCGGGGTTATCCCGCATCAGGCTTTGATGTCCCAAGTTCGAATGGGCGACCACCAACCCTGGCGTAATTATTGCATCGAGCATCTCATACAGGGGAATCCCGTCAACTTTCACTTCGACATCGATTGACTCGATCATTCCGTCTTTCACGACCAACATGCCGGGCGCGAATTTGCCCCCCTGCAATACCTGATTCGACTTGATCGCATAGTGGGCGGGAATGGCACCGAACGTTTCAAATGGGGACGACTCTTCGATTGTCGGGCGACTTACAATTTCTGGCTCGAACGCCGACTCGTGAACAACTCTACCGTTGCAAAGCACCAAACGTACGGGCACCGACGGATCGAGCGGATCGCCGGCAAACACAGCCAAATCAGCACGCTTGCCAACCGCGATCGAGCCGACTTGATCGGCGACGCCCAAAATTTTTGCCGCATTTAAAGTAATCGCTTGCAAGGCATCATCGCGTGACACGTCAACTTGGGCTAACAGGCTGGCGACGTTGAACCGCAACAATCGCGATCCACGGGGCTGGTTCGAAAAGCTGGCTACGCTCCACAGGCCTCCCTCAGCCGCATGGTCCGCGATCCAGTCCTGGCTAAAGTCCTTATCCAAATCTGAACCGCCAGACTTCGAGAGGCTTCCAAAAGGTCCAACGATGACCGGCACATTCTGTTGATGAATTTTGGTTGAAAACCGAGCTGCCTGCGGAATTTCCTCGAAGATTATCCTGATTCCAAACTCGTCCCCAAGTTCAAGCATCCAGTTAATCACATCGGAATGACGGCAGCGGACTCGCAGAGCCAGTTCGCCGTTGACAACGCGCTTTAACAAATCGGCGGTTCGGTCTGGCGGAGTCACTCGGTTGGAGGCTGCGCCCGTTGGCCTCGCCGCCGCTTGACCCGCGGGAGTTTCCTGAGGCGTCTCTTCCGCTTCTTCACCTTCCTCGTCCTGTTGTTTTTCCTCTTCCTCCTCAACAGCCTGGCCATCCACGATTTTTTTGATGGCATTTCGAATTCGATTGAATTCGGTAAACCGGGCGACTGAAGTATTTCCATTGATGCCGATCGAAGCGGATACAGCAATTTCATTTTTGAGAACGATTTCATCCCGGCTATGACTCGGCAAAACACTGAGCGCAGCCGCGTAGCCTCCTAAAGTACCAGAAGGTTGGACACCCACCGTCGTAATCCCCTGAGCACTAACCTCGCGCCAGTCCTCTTGCCAAGGATCGATTCCATTGACGATATCCAGAGCTGCCGTTGAGCTCGCTTCGCTCATTGCACCGCTCTCCAGCCACAACACGCTGCGACAGTCAATTAGCCCAGGCGTCACGGTATATCCGGTCAAGTCGTAAATCTGCGAGTCCGGCGATTTGGAACCGGATGCCTGGTTCTCATCGTGGCGAATCACTTGCGCAATTTTGGCGTCGCGGATTACGATGGTGCCCTGAAATGTACCTTCGCTAGTCATTGAAATAATCGTGGCATTTTCCAACACGATCGTACCAGTCGCATCGCCGCTTTGATTAAAGAAAGGCCGTTCTTCGACGGCTTGAACGAGCGAAACCATCCCAAAACAGATCACGACTAAAGTGACAGCCAGCGCGCATAAAGCCGCGCCTTGAAACCGCACTAAACGGATGTCGTTGCAACCAAAGTCTCCACAAACCGATGGTGCACGAGTGCAACGCTCCGCACTGTCCGATTCATTCGCGCCAGAGCGACCGTAAGTCTGCCAAATATTTCTCATGCTTATTTGTGCTCCGCAAACAGATTGAAAAGGCCTGGACTCACCGTTGCGCAAGACTCGCATACATTCATAACATCCTGAGATGCGATCATTGAATGACGAATCCAAAGTGCGCTGATCCGATACGCCGCGACGTGAATCATTTCGCCGACGCGTTTAACGGCGACAAGAAAGCCCCAAAAATCACCAAACGCTGATTCAGATGCCATACCATGGGTATACTCTATCCTGACCGCGTGCCAAGTCTATTTCAAGATTTACCCACCGGTATTTTCAAATTCCCGGGTTCGCTAGGTGAAGCATTCCACCATGAACACCTTGGGCATTGCCATTCAGAGGCCGAGTCTGAGTCAGAAATCAAGGGCCGTCCGAACTCAAAGGCTGGTACCGCACAAAACGATATGCGTTCGGGAAGATTCGAGAGTTGAAATCCGCATCGGTTTTTGGCTATCGCCGAATTTCTTCCATCCACTGAATGTCACAGCCAGGCTTCAGTTCCGCCAACTTCATGGCGAGCATCGCATCTCGATGAATCGCCAAATTCCTTGCCCCGGCCATGCCGATGATTTGGATCGTTTGAAGCCCGGACACGCTCCATAGCAAAACGCCTCGATCTCGGTGAGCGGATTTCTCGGTACTGGTCTTAAAGCCAACAGCGTAAACTGTCGTTTTTCCATCGACGACGAGAAGCTCCACTTGAGACCAATTAATTTGTAGCGAGGGTGCGGCACGATCTCGATAGATCAATGAACGGGCAGAATGGATACGTGGATCGCCGTCGAGCTGTCGCTGCTCGTCCAGAATTTCCCGATCCGTCATGCGCAAACCTCGCATATATTCGAACCTCGCTACGCCGTAGTCTAGCAGTCCGTAACACCCTAAAACCATTGCGACTTGCACACAAAACGTCAACAGCAATCTGCAGACTGAATCGAAAGTCGCGTCGGCGGCGTGGTTTCCCAGTGTTAAGATCTCATGCTGTTTCCAGATCACAAATATTACGGTGATGCTTAATAAGGAAACAACTTTCAGTAATGTGGTCGTCCCGCGAATTAGATGTTCAAGCGAAAATGGTTGACGTTCAGGGACCAGTCGCGATAGCCGCGGCACAATTCGATCTGGAAAAAAACTGAATCCCCCTTGCATAAAATTGAGAGCCAGCGTGGCGGCAGCAATCAACAACAAAAAGGGGAACAGGTTCATCAACAAGCCTGCAACCGCTGGCCAATACGACCCATCGCGATTCAATACCGAATCGGCAGTCCAGGTCTCGCGTGTAAAGGCTTGCCAACGAGCGATCACCAAAGGGCCCCACCAGGCGATTGCGCTAACAAAGGTGATCCAAATTCCCGACCATATCAAGCCTTGACTGCGACACAACGTCCCCTCGCTTCGAGCTCGCTGCAAACGCTGAGGTGTCGGTGCATGATTTGCATCGCCGTTTCGAGTCATGGCCTCTCCTTCGAGGACATTCCGAAAGTTTCATCGGCATTCAAGCTCAACGCCTGCTGAACCTGAGAGATAAAAGGTTCGAAATAGTTCGATGCCAATACGGGACCCCGGGCGATGACAAGCGAAGCAACCGCAAAGGCCAATACGCTCTTTAGCGCAAAGCCAACTTGAAATGAATTGACCGTCGGAGCCGAGCGTTGAATAAAAGCCATCAACAATGTCGCTACAAGCAACGCCACAAGTGCGGGCGCTGAAACTCGTAAGGCAAGTTCAAAACTCTGGTGAAGCATCCCGGTGAGAAGTTCCATAAGTCCCCAATCCCAAAGTACGCTTCCGGGAGGAGCGAGTTTAAACGACTCTAACAGACCGATGACTAACTGGTTGACACCCCCAGAAGCAATAAATATTGCCACCATCGTCCACGAGAACAGTTTCCCTAACGGCGAACTCGCTTCCGCCCCCTCACTCACAACTTGTCCAAATGACCACCCGGACATTTGTGAAATCAAATCGCCGATCAACCCTAAAGCCATCACCAACAATCGAATTCCGATCCCTAGTAATATGCCACACATGAGTTCATTCGCAGCCGCTCCAACGATCTCGAACTCCTTAGGTGGACTGAGTTCAATCAGTGGTGCTACCACCAAAGTCAATAGCACCGTCATGGCGATTCGAAACTTCCAGGAAATCCACCCCGCGCCAAACATTGGCGCGACCGCCATCATCGCACCAATGCGAAGTGCCATCAGCAATGTGACCTGTATGATCGGCGAATCCAACTCTTGACTCCAAACGGGTAGGTACAACTTGCTATCTTTGACGTCAATCAACAAATCGTCTTGTTTCTGGGATGCGTTGCTGCCTACATCGAGCTTTGAATCGTCTGCGGTGCATTCCGAATCATCATTTCGCTGTAGTCCACCATCATGTCAACCAACCAGGGCATCGCTACCAGCAGCACAACAAACACGGCGATCAACTTGATCACTGTGCCAATGGTTTGGTCGTGAATATGGGTCATCGCCTGCAGGGTACTGACCAGCAATCCTACAATCAATGCAATTCCCAGCACGGGAAGTGACAGGACCAAAACGGTCTGCAATGCCTGACGTGAAAGTTCAATCATGTCTTGAGGATTCATCAGCTATTTCTGTTTGACCAGGTCGTTTTCCATTAAGGTTGTATAGGCGAATAGCTCGCTGTGTTTTGGGATTAGCTGCACCTGTCTGCCATCTCTCGGCCGGTCGCTGATTTTTTGTGGTCCAAGAATGGTATTCCGCCATGATTCAGGAATAAGGGATGAAACTGTTTAACAACATGCCGACGACCAACGTCCATCCATCAACCAGAACAAACAACGCCAACTTGAGTGGCAAGCTGATCATCGCCGGTGGTAACATGACCATTCCCATCGATACGCTTACACTGGACACGATCAGGTCCAATACAAGAAATGGTAAAAAAATGGAAAACCCAATTAAGAAAGCGACCTTCAATTCGCTGATCAGAAAGGCCGGCAACATGACGCGAATGGGAATGTCGTCAAAGGTCTCGGGTTCAGAGGTTCGTTCACTTTCCGGCAAGTATTGGTAGAACATCCAGATATCATCAATATTCTCGGCGAAATCGATTTGGCGCGACATAAACCGTTTGATCGGTCGCACACCTCGTTCGAACGCCTCCGCCCAATCCATCTCGCTCTCTTCTTCCGTATACGGCTTAATCGACTCGGTGTAAACCTCGCTCCATACGGGGGTCATGACTAGAATGGTCATGAATAACGACAAGGCAGTTAAGACTTGGGTCGAGGGAGTCTGGCCTATTCCGATCGCCTGCCGCAAGATACTCAGGACAACGATAATGCGAATGTAGCTAGTCGTCATCAGAAAAAGTGCTGGCGCCAAGCTGATGACCGTGATTAAACCGAGATACCTGAGGGTGGATGGAAGATTTTCCTTCGACGTCCAGTCGAGTTCGGTCAAAGAATCGATCTGAGAGCCAATATTCTCGGCTTCACTTTCTGAAGTGGACGCCAAAACGCTATCGTTGCTTTCTAATGACTGGTTTTCGGAAGCGCTGCTCGACCTGATCTGCGAATTACCTTCAAAGGGTAACCCATTCGACGGCTCCGTTTCCGAACTCGACATTGACGTTTGCTGATTGCCAACCTCGTGTTCGGTCTGCGCAGTTATCGACGCCTGCCAGCCGCTTCCCATCGCCAACAACAAACCCGTGGTAACGAGCGAACGAAAGCAAGGTATGATCGTTCGAAAAGACAACATCGTCCGTTTCACAACTAAGCCTCGTACACAGGTTGTCGACGAGCGGAACTGAGTTGTCGACGACTACTCGGCTGCTGGCGTGCACGTCCGAAAAACGACATATCGCCTTGTCTGACCATCTGTTCGATCTCGGCAATTTCCGCTGGATCGACGATTTCCGCCAGCGTGTCGGCTCGATGTTCTGAACTTGCAACCAACAATAGGCGATTGCCTAATCGAATTAATTGCATTTGTTGCGATTTATTCAACATTGATCGACAAAGAATTTCGATGGGCGAACTTGACTGACCCGCGACGTTATGTTTACGCTTGCCGAAAACCATTGCAATCACAATGAACAACGCTACGACAATCGCCAGTCCGCCAACCATCTTGGCAATCGTCTTTTTGGTCCGGGTATCCCCTCCGCCGATAATCGATTCAGCACTCGATCGAGTCGGAGTGGGTCCTGGAAGCAGTTTTCGCAACGGATCGTCGCTGGTCTGTTCAGGACCATCGATAACTTCCCAGGAACTGTCGCGCTCCGCACCTTGAACGGCAACAATGATCCCCTCGTTTTCGTCAGTTTGGCGTGCCGTCACTGTTCCAACCATTGTGGACAGGATGACGCACATGATCAGCGAACTCACCCGCAATCTGGCTCTATGCTGGATCATATTTATCTTCCCCGTATAGGATTTCATTTCTCACTTTAGTTTTCTGGTTGACCCTCGTCGCTCAATTTTTCGCCCCCGATATCATTTGCATGACCGGCCATAACCTTGTTGGTTGCAAAGCTTGCACCAGATTGAATGGGGCCTAACGGTCCATTTGAACCTGCCTTGTTGGACGACAAATCAACAAGACGCAAATCGCAGATACCACTGCGACAACAATCTTCCAATTCTGCTCAAACCAGTGTTGGACGGTGGGCGTTGCGACACCCTCAGACACTGAATCAGTCATCGCATCCGGTTCTAGAACGATTGAGATTCGATCCGTCAAATGAATGGGGATTTGACTTCGTACCGTTTGTTCAATTTGCTTGCTCAGGACTTTGAATTGTTCCTCAATTTTTTTCCGGGCAATCGGTTCATCGAATTCTGGCTCCGTGCGATCAATCAACCGATGAACCAGATGTTCGGGTACACCGATGGATATGTTGACCAGACTGGATGCTGAATTGTCCAATATTTTGATCGATCCCATTTCGGCATGGGCTGCATTGAGAATTGAGACCTGCCCATTGCTGCCGACCAACGCCATGTCATGACGCACTTTTTCGGCAGGCCTGGATTCA
>JBGTDM010000115.1:0-9793 GCA_041748315.1 Pirellulaceae bacterium | reverse complement strand
CCCAGAAAAGGAATCGTTAAGGTAAAAAGCTCAAGTAATTGGGAAGTGCAAATCGACTTGAGTCATGGTGCAGAATCTGCCGTCCTGTTGTCGGCCTATCGTCGTAGCGATTTGATTGAGACATTTCACGACGGAACGTGGTTTGGCGAGACGGCGAAATTGTGGATCTTCCTTCCCAACGGTTTGATTTTATTGGGCCTTTGGCTCACCGGTGTATACTTATGGTATATACCGTACAGATCGCGTGCACGTAAAAGAAAACGAATGGACGCCATGAGCATTGATGGCGCGGACCAGCAATGATGCCTGTCGAATCGTTGATTGGGAATTCGTGAGGTTCGGAAAGTACAGCCACGGAATCCGGCATCCCTTCCTCCGTGTGGCGACCTGGTACGATGCACCGGTGGCTTAATCAATCTGGCTAACTGCGGGGTTTCAAATATGGAGCGAAAGTCGGCATCAACGCTGGTTACTGGCGGTACGGGATTGGTCGGGCAGCGTCTGGCTGCCAAATTGCCCAAGGCCGTGATTGCCTCCAGAAGTATTGAATCGGCAAATCAAGTTTTTTCAAAGCCATACGAAAACGGGTTCGAGCGCGACTTTGTCGAATGGGACGCGAACTCGGTCATTGATTTGAAGTCGTATCCCGGGATCGACCACGTCGTCAATTTGATGGGAGCGTCGATCGCCGCAAAACGTTGGAGCGAAAGCTACAAACGAATCATTCGTTCCAGTCGAGTGGACGGGACGCTACAACTCATCAACGGACTGAGATCGTTACCGCGTCTCCCTTCGGTTTTTGTCTCGGCTTCGGCGGTTGGCATTTACGGTGATCGCGCCGACGAGATTCTAACCGAGCAATCATCTCCAGGGCCGTCTGGCTTTCTGGTTGATGTCTGTCGTGAATGGGAGAAAGCTGCATTGCAACTGGTTGACGAAGGTGTCCGAGTCGTGATCATTCGTATCGGGATGGTGCTGTCCCGTGACGGAGGTGCGTTGAAAGAAATCCTTCCCATCTTTAAGTATGGAGTCGGTGGTCGGTTAGGGACTGGAAAGCAATGGATGTCGTGGATTCACATTGAAGACCTTGCCAATCTAATCGTGTTCGCTTTACAAAATTCTCAGGTATCCGGGATCGTGAATGCTGTCGCTCCGGAACCGATTCGCAACCGCGACTTTACCCGATGTTTAGGCAAACAACTCCGTCGGCCAACTCTACTTCCCGCTCCGAAATTCGGTTTGCGACTGTTCCTGGGAGAATTTGCCGATACGCTGATTGCTTCCCAGCGCGTCTTGCCGGAAGCAGCAGAGTCGGCGGGGTTTACCTATGCCCATCGGGACATCGAAAGCGCTTTGCAAATCGAATTGTCTTGACGGATGTTAATCTTCTTACTGTAACTTGCGCATGGTAACTTGCGCATGGTGCCAGCCATCACCCAAGGAATGATATGTCGCAACCACATCGTCGGGTCGTTGGCTTGGATATCGGCGGCGCAAGCTTAAAGGTCGCAACATCAGACGGCGAAGCAAGGCAACATCCTTTCGCGCTATGGCAACAACTGGATGCCTTGCCGGATCAATTGCGAGACATCACAGCTGCATTTCAACCGGTCGATTTATGCGCTGTTACAATGACAGGGGAACTGGCGGACTGTTTTCTCAATAAGCGCGATGGCGTGCAACACATTGTAAACGCGGTTACGGCGGTTTTCGGTGAAAACATCCCCCATTTTTTTCAGGTTGGAGGAGAGTTCGTCGCAGCGGGTTCTGCTGTTGCCAGTTGGCAACGGACCGCCGCGTCGAATTGGTTCGCGCTGACCACGTTTGCGGCAAGTGAGTTTCAAATTCCGGCTGGAATCTTGGTGGACATCGGCTCGACCACAACCGACATGATCCCAATTGTAGATCGAAGCGTTGCATCGAGTGCAATCACGGACCTCGATCGCCTTAAACGTAGCGAACTGTTATATTGTGGTGTCTCGAGAACGTCGGTCGATTCGGTTTTGAGCGACGTTGATTTGATTGACCCCGGCTCGCAGGAAAGACATCGAATTCGAATCGCCGCAGAGCGATTTGCAACGATGGCAGATGTATTTGTCATCCTGGGGGATCGAGTTGAGTCGCCCATGGATTCGAATAGCACTGCGGACAACAGACCACTGACTCGAGAGTTTTCACTAAGTCGACTCGCGAGATGTCTATGTTCCGATCTCAACGAAGTGACGGAGATGCAATTGGTGGATATTGCACAACAGGTTCGCGAATATTTTTTCGATCGCGTGAGATGTCATCTGAACCGAGTGGTGCAAACCGTTGCCGCGCAATCGTCGACGCGGGAAGACGAACTCACTGTCGTTATTTCGGGTGAGGGCGAAAGCGCAGCTCGCATGATACTGGCAGATCTGGGGCTTTTGCAGAACTGTGTCTCGATCGAAGCGAGTTGGGGATCCCAAGTGTCGCGTTGCGCACCCGCATTTGCGGTCGCCAGGATGCTGGCAGCGAGATACCAGCCATGATTTCAAAATTGGCGTCTTCGATCCGTCCTCGGATTTATCCTGACGTTCAAGTCATCAAGGTCGGCGGCAGTTTGCTTAACGACCCCAACCTGATCGATCGGTTGATTGAGTGGGAATCGAATTCAAGCACGAGGTGCAATCTATATCTGGTTGGCGGCGGAGAATTGGTGAGGGAAATCCGTCGGCTCGAAAAGGTTTTTCGGTTTGGCGACGCGTTTGGTCATCAGTTGTGTCTACGGGCGATGTCGTTCAATTTAAGGGGAATTCATTTGTCGTCGGGTTGGCCAATCATTTCAGCACATGACGCGATTGAAGGATGCATTCCTAAATGCGCATTGGTCGATTGTTACGACTGGCCTCCCGCCTATCAGGACAGTTCGTGGGAGACAACCAGCGATTCGCTCTCGGCACGGTTTGCCGACGCGATCCATGCCGAACAGTTGGTATTGCTGAAATCCTGTTCGCCGAGTGATTCCAGTCTATCCCGATGGGTTGCTTCTGAATTCGTCGACGCAAGTTTTCCACGATTCGTAAGTTCAGGGCTGCAAGTCATGGCTGTCAACTTTCGGTCGGACGTCATGACCCGGGTCAAAATGATATGATGGGTTAAAGATGCGTTTGTGAGCCACGTCGTCATGGAACGACCAAGCCATCATTGCGTTGACCAAGATACAGACCAGAAATGGGGCCGCTGTGCAGCTCCAATTCCGAGAAATTGTTTTTTAAGTCGAGGGAAGCCTGCGAAAATAACGTTAAAGTCAAAGGTTCTATCCTCGCATGGAAGATGAATCATGGTTAAGATTGGACGACGTATCATTTTCGGCGAAATCGTTGATCGGCTTAACAGGAAAAATGAGTTTCGTGAACCGTCTGCAATTCAATTAGAGGGGCTTTTCGTGAAGACTAAATTTCAATCTATGCCGGTCACGATTCAACAACATATTTTGAAGGAGCAACAACGATTCCCTGGGGCTTCTGGTGAATTCTCGTTCCTTCTATCCGGAATCACACTTGCTGCGAAGGTAATTCAATCTAAAGTCAGGCGCGCAGGGTTAACCGACTTGATGGGCTCGTGTGGAATGGAAAATATTCAAGGCGAGGTTCAACAAAAATTGGACGTCTTCGCCAATGAGGTGATGATTGCTTCGTTGAGTTGTCGCGAAAGCGTAGGAATTCTAGCCTCTGAGGAAAACGAACATCCGTCGACGATGGCACATAAGTCACCACATGCGAAGTACGCGGTGATTTTCGACCCGTTGGACGGGTCGTCGAATATCGATGTCAATGTCAGCGTGGGGACGACGTTTTCGATTTTCCGCCGCCCGGAAGGAGCAGATTTTGAAGACCCGTCTCGCTGGGTGTTGCAACCGGGACGCCGTCAAATCGGCGCAGGTTACGTCGTCTACGGATCGTCAACGGTGATGGTCTATAGTGTGGGAAACGGCGTTCATTGCTTCACGCTTGACCCGTCGATCGGAGCATTCATTCTTAGTCACGAGAATATTCAGATGCCAGAACAAGGCACCTACTATTCTGTCAATGAAGCGTATCGCAATTACTTTCCGGAACCTTACATCGATTTCATTGACCGGATCAGAAATGGCGATTTGGGCCGCAACTATGCCTCGCGATATATTGGTTCGATGGTCGCTGACTTTCATCGTACGCTGATGCGAGGTGGGATCTTTCTGTATCCTCCAACCAAAACGCATCCCGAGGGAAAGTTGCGATTGCTATATGAGGCCAATCCCGTAGCGATGATCGCTGAACAAGCCGGCGGTGTGGCTTTGGACGGCAAGGGGCGAGTTCTGGATATTCAGCCCGAAAGCATTCATCAACGCACGCCATTGGTTGTCGGTGGCAAAGTCGAAATGGAGGAATTCGAGCGTTGTGCAAATGAGTTTAGTGATATCAAATAGTTCGCTGCCTCTGCTTGCTGTCGCGGTCAACGCGGGATTTCCTGGGTCGACGCCGTCGACGTCTGTTCAATCGCTCGCTCCAACCAGACGGACAGGTTATCACGTGCCTGCTTAATCCGCGTATGCTCAGGGTCAATAAACACCCGGATGCGCTTGACAAAATCGTCAAATTGATGGGTTGCCAGCGCCTTGACGACCGGCGACATGTCGCCAAGCTTCCGAAACGAGCCATTGCCGGTTCTTACATCGATATCAAATTGCACTTCGAGCCCCACGGGTGGGGCATCGATGAGAACTTGAGTTCCATGCGTTGGCTGCCCCGTTTCCGCCTCAATGATTTGAGCCAGCTCTCGACTACAGACTGCAAGCCAGGGGTACGGCTGCCGCGCGAGCCTTCGGTAAATCGTCTCATTTTCGAAACTTGCAAATTGTCCGACGCGTTTGTATAAGCGACGCTGAGGACCGAACAGACCATTCCACAGGCTGGAAACCCCCTTGGTCTGGTGTTGATTCGCGACCTCGATCACCGACTCGGTCCATTCGCTGTCGGTCGTTTGATAGAGTTCGTGGAGATGCAATTGTTCATGAGTTTCATAGAACGCCCGTTGAAGCATCGCGGTGGCGCTGCGAACGGCGTGATGCCAATAGACTTCGCTGAACATGACATAACGCGCAAAGACCATCAGTTCGGCCGCGGTGCGCCCCTTGTCGGTAATGGCTAACCGGTCATGAGCTTGATTGAGGCAGAGGCTGGCGATGAGCCGTTGCGGATCGAAGTGCTGGCCATATGGAACACCCGCATGCAAACTGTCTCTTTGGAGGTAGTCCATCTTATCGAAATCGATGGGTCCCGAAAACATTGAACTCAGAATCCTTTCGGATTGCGTGCTCGCATGGCCTTGGATCAATTTGATCGCTTGTTCGGCGTCTAGCTCCCAATCGGTTTCCAGCAACGTCGCAATCTCACTCGCTTGAACAATTTCCAGGCAACGTGACTCATGACTTTGAATTGTTTCCAGGCCAAGGTCCTCGATGGGATGACAGAACGGCCAGTGGCCCAAGTCATGCAACAGGGCTGCGACAACAAATCTTTGGGCGTCTTCCGTCGTTACGATCGTTGCAAATTCGTCGTCGCGCGAAAGTTGCCTAAGAAAAAGTAGAGCCATCCGGTAGGCACCGAGGCTATGCTCAAATCGCGAATGCGTGGCTCCCGGATAAACCAGTGACACTAATCCAAGCTGCTTGATATTTCTCAGCCGTTGAAACGGAGCCGTATCGACCAAACGTCGCACCCGATTCGTCAGGGGGACTTGTTGCTCGTTGGGAATGCGCAACACTTCAGTGCTTCCATCCAGCGCGCGAACTTCAGGAATCGAGTGGGAACCGCTCATCAGCAAACGACTCAACCGCGAGCCAATGACAACCAGGGAATTATCCAACCAACGAGGTCGCAACCGAGAACCAAGGTCACCGTGACATCCGGTGCCGGAATATCAAGCATCCCAGGCAATGCCCCCAATCCCGCAATCCAGCGGCCGAGCACACAAGCCAGGAGATAAAGTCCGTAATGAACGATGCCGTTTAGGAAATCGAGTTCCAGAACCATTGATGACACGGCTGCGCCGACGACGATCATCACGACAAAACCACTCACCCAACTTGCCGTACCGTATTCAGCAAACGTGAATGCCGTCACAGGCATGGTTAGCCAAAGCAAACCATAAATTCCCGCGCAGATTCCCAGACGGATCCATAGCTCTCGGCCTCGAAGCGGTTGCAATTCAGAATTGCGCAGAAATGTATAACCAGCAAAAGTCAGGGGAAGCGATAACAGCAATCCCAATGCGAATTCCAGCCAATCGGGGAAGGCAACTTTGTCCTCGACCATCCATCGCAAAACCAGGGCGATGATCAGGTAGCCAAGGATCCCTGCAATGATTAAGGTGATTTGAACGGAGGATACTGATGCCTCCTGACGAAACACCGGTTTCAATACGCCGTGCCCAGCTTTTCCCTTCGGACCAAAAGACTCCGGTTCGTGAACCTTTACCTCTTTGGTTTTCTCCGGAATTGTGATCGTCTTTTTGCATTTTGGGCAAGGGCCCGATTTGCCGGCAAATTTCTCACTGACGCTGAATCGAGTGAAACAACCAGGGCATATGACACGAATCGACATGGAAAATTCTTAGAGACCTTATTGCTGGAACCGTTCATCACGCGTTGTCCGGCTCATGGTGTACCGATACTATGAACCGCGGCATATTACATCTGGTAGTCGTCATCCTGTTCAACGGAATCGATCAAATCATCTTCGCTGACCATCGACATGTTTTTTGCGGCCAGGGTTTGAATCGCCAGATCAATGTTGTCGACCATCAATGCGACGGCGGAATGTCCACCTGGCCTCACGAGCAATGGGTATGCCTGAACGAGATTCACTTCGGCTTGAAGCAAGGCGGTACAAATATTCAACAAGGGTTGTCTCGTCGCCGGAAGGATGACTCCGATTAAATCACTTTCAATCATTGCCACGCCGGCGCGCTCAAGAATTTCCCGACCCAATTCAGGATGCGAAAGGACGAACCTGACAATTGAACATTCCGTCGAATCGTGAATGCTAATCGCAACAATTCGGCAACGACTCCCTTCAAAGCGACGTATCAACTCCAGTAACTGCCCTACGCGATTTTCCAGGAATACGGTAAACTGGTTTATCGCTGGATAATCCCGGCCACGCATCGTTGAACAATCAGTTGGATCATCATAATCATCACTCAAACTCATCGACAATCATCCTCATCAGCGGAAGTTCGAACTATGTGTTGGTTCGGGGAAAATACCTACGTGCGGCAGTCCGCAGATAACACCTCAGCCGTCAGCTTATGAAAGGCGCGGTCGAATTTGGCGTGCAAGGTATTACGTTAAGTGAAAGTGCATTTACGACTCAACGCTAAACACTATAGAAGAATTCAATGACTCCGGTCAACTGCCCTCAATTTCCCCTTCTTGAACACACAATTCAGCTTCGGGTTCGGTATCAGGAAACGGATGGTCAAGGGCGACTTCACCACGCAAACTATATCAATTTCTTCGAAATAGGGCGAGTCGAGCTTTTGCGAGCGGCTGGCTTCAGCTACCGGGAACTCGAAGAAAGTGGCATTCAACTCGTCGTTGTCGAGGCGAGTTGTGAGTATTTTCGGGCTGTGGCTTACGACGATTTGGTGTCCCTGACCACTCGGGCGGTGAGAAGTAAAGGGGTGCGAATTGAACATGAATACAAGCTTGAGTTTGACGGCAACTTAATTGCAAAGGGGCGAACCGTTGTCGCATCCGTCGGTACAGACGGCAAAGTCAAGCGTCTCCCAGCATGGCTGACGATTTAATTTTCCGGGCGTGCCACGTACGCGAACCGAGAGGAATTGAGACCCCTGCATCAGAGGTGAAAGGCCCGGATTTCAAAATGGCAATGGGGTTGACCACAGCCCGTTCATCGAATCGAACGATCGCTCTATTATCGGGTTGCAACAATGATCGGGTGACGACAAGCGCAACTCGGTTCAAGCATCAATGACACGTACTCACCACAACATCAGATACGAAGCAACCTGGAAATCGATTCGACGTCATTCGTCATCATCGCCATGGCCTCGATAGACTTCGCGTGCTCCAGGCAAATTCACAAAATCATACAACTCGTTGGTCCGAGCCTGGAACACCTTGGAGACTTCATCTAGCGTCGAAGCAAAATTAAGGTTTTGAGCATGAGGAACTTGCCAAGTGTTAACGCCGACCATCTCGCCCCGCATGTTGACCAGCGGTCCACCACTGTTACCGCCGGAAATGGCAGCCGTGGTTTGAATCCACCTCATATCGACTGCGTAACCCATTTGCGCGTAAACATCCTGTTCAGACATGTCTTGCAGTGTATCACTGATTTCCTGTCCAGTTCTGATCGCGCTGATGATTCCCCTCGATGCGGTGAAGCCGAATCCCGCCGGCGAACCAAAGGCTGCAACTTCGTCACCCCGTCGCGGAATGCTGGGTGCAATGGGTATTGGAACGATGTCGAGTTTGTTTGGGTCAACCTGGATAATCGCCAAGTCCCTCTTCGGATCACAATAAATGTATCCGAGAGCTTCAGTTTGTTTGCCATCGGCCGTCGTCGCGATCACTTTTGAGGCTGACTCGATCACATGATAATTGGTGACGATTTTTCCCTCTTTGTCAACAAACAAACCACTTCCCACCCCTTCACCATCCGCCGTGAATACCTTTAGCTGTACGATCGATGGTTCGACACGATCGATCAAATCAGCCATCTGCAGGTTAGCGTCCGCGCCAACGATCGACGGATCACGTAACTCGCGACGACCGCTATCGAGTGAGTTTGGCTTGGGGGGAATGGTCACTGTAGGGGGGATTGCGGCCGAGGTATTCGCCGTGCTTTCATTCTCAAATTGATTGCGATCGACGTAGATACGACCACGTTGCAGTGCCAAATCGCTCCGTGTCTTATTAAATTCCCACAACAAAAATATGGACATGACACCGAGAACGAGAATAATCGCCGCGCTCGAAACAAGCCAGAACACCAGCCGCGAAGAAACTGGCTGGCGCACTCCCTTTTGCGGAGGTCTCACGTTCGCTTGTGGCCATGAAGCGCCCGGACTCGTTCCGACCGGATGATGAGCGGGGCGAAGCGGTGGGTGTTGCAGCGGATCTTGTCCGGCGAACGGACCATCGAGTGGATCAAAAACTTCCAATTCCAACGGATCCGATTCGCTCCTGGCCGCCATCGGAGGTCGCGGGACGATCAACTTCGATTGGCACTTCGGGCACTTCATTTCGCGACCGATCCATTTGGCGTCCGCTTTTAAGTTTGCCCCGCAAGGGCACCGCAATGCAACGTGCATCATAACTCCTTGACAACTCGAAGACCAAGTAATTTAGATCTAGTTAATTGTAGCACAGAAAGTTCAGGACGATTCGCCGATTGGTCACTGCCGATGAGTAAATGCGGCTGAACCAGCCTCATTCCGCCGAAGTTTTCTTGTTTTAGAACTGATTATGACAATCCAAAGAAGGGTATTTGTGGGGTCGTAAACTCGTCTCAATATTCGTGATTCCTGCTGTATCGCCGGCGCTGCGATGCAATGAAACGAAGCCCCAGCGCGCTGTGACAGCTGGAAACTAGGGTTGGAGAAAATTAGCCGTAGAGCGCTAGCCCAATACCGCTAAATCGAGATTTCAATTTGTTCGGCGAAGCGTCCGATGGGTTTGGGTGGACGGCGGTCGGTATCTTTTTTGGTTGGCCAAGCTTTCGATCGTTTTTTTAGTTTACGCGGGTTGATTCGATCA
>JBGTDM010000114.1:0-25850 GCA_041748315.1 Pirellulaceae bacterium | reverse complement strand
GTTTCCACCGCAAACCAGATTGGCACCTTGATTCTTACCACGATCGATAAAGCCCATGATCTTGTCAAACTGATTCTGATCGACTTGCGGACCTTGCTCGGTACTTGGATCGAGCGGATTTCCCAGTTTTCGTTTTGCATTTAGATTTACCATGCGGCTGACGAATTCATCGTGAATGGATTCTTCGACAAAGACACGACTCCCGGCACAACAGCACTGGCCCTGATTAAAGAACAACCCGAAATGCGCACCTTGAACTGCGGCATCGAGATCACAATCCGCGTAAATTACATTTGGACTCTTGCCACCCAATTCGAATGTCAATCGTTTGAGTGATTCAGCCGCCTCGCGCATGATAATCTTGGCCGTGGCGTCCTCGCCGGTAAATGCGATTTTGTCTACACCAGGGTGCTTCACCAGAGACCCACCCGCCGTTGGGCCAAATCCAGGAACGACATTGATCACGCCATCCGGAATCCCAACTTCCTGAGCCAATGAGGCCATTCGCAAGCAAGTTAGCGGAGTCTGCTCGGCGGGTTTCATCACGATCGTACACCCGGCGGCCAGGGCAGGCCCCCATTTCCAAGCTGTCATCAACATCGGAAAATTCCAAGGGATGATCTGACCGACAACACCAACCGGTTCTTTACGAGTATAGGTGAAATAGTTGCCGTTCACTGGAATCGTATCGCCATGGATTTTGTCGGCAAAGCCCGCATAGTAGCGGAGACAATCAATCGTCAACGGGACATCCGCCGCTCGTGCATCGCGGATTGGCTTTCCATTATCCAACGACTCCAATGCCGCCAGTTCATCCAAGTGCTCTTCAAGTTTATCGGCCAACTGATACATCAACCGACCGCGATCACGAGCATTCATTCTCTTCCAGGGTCCAGACTCGAACGCTTTTCGAGCCACATTCACCGCAGCATCAATATCCGCCTTATCTCCCTCGGCAACTTCGGCAATCACCTCTTCAGTTGCGGGATTGACAGTCTCAAATGTCTTTCCGCTTGCAGACGTGAGCCACTTCCCGCCAATGAAACATTGCGTGTATTCAACTTTGGGTTGAACGAGGTTTTCAACGACAGTAGCCATGGCAACTCCTATGTGAAAAAGGTTTGTATAGAGTCGAAGTCTATCTGATCAGGAGTCCTGTCGCAAGAAGTTTCCGGACATTTTCTGAATCGGCGGCAATCACAAAAACCGTTCCGCGTACGGCTCTCGTCATTTTTCATTATTTGGCGGCGCGGCGGCCAAAAGTCCTTCGACCGTAATCACCGGCCACAAGCTAAAGGGTTCGACCATGGCCGCTTCATGGGACGCAGGTACGAACAAAAAAGCATCCTCAATACCAATTAACCTCAGGTCTACATCTCCTTGATGCCTCCACTCCTGCTCGACAGACCAGTCAATTTGCATATTCTTCGAAAATCGCTTTTGGAAAAAGGGCCGCTGGTCGAGGTCCAACTCTTCCCACATTTCATCGTCACCATAAAGTACAGGCTTGGCCTTAAGTTTCTCCAGAACTGAACGACGAATGCCGATTCCATAGGATTCCGCGTCCCAGCGAGAGCGGTGCCTCCGAAAAACTCGATGTCCAATCAATTTATTTAGTGGAACCGCCGTCCAACAAACACATGGGAATTTCCCGCGTATCGCCTGTGACGATGCAAGGATCCGGCGTTGCACAACGATCTTGATCAAGGTCGCCAGCGCTGAATATGGAGTTGGTTTATTCGTGTCATGTTGCCATCCACCACAAAATAGAACGCGATCGACCGCTTGATGAACGGAATCATCAATCCAGCCCCGTTTTTGATGGCGAGTGTAGTGAATCAGGTAACTGCTGAAATCGAGTTGAGAGGAGGCGCAAACACTTGTGGGAAGGGTCGCATTTTCGAACAGACGAACTGACGCTGGTTGTGGCCGCGGAACATTCGGTTTGCCCACATCACAATTGACTTTCTTACCACCGACCGCCGGTGTGAGTGGATGATCCGCAGTCAGCAAATGCCAACGAACGGCGCCAAGGTCCGTGAGTTGGTTCAATAATTCTGGTGAAACCGTGTCCAGCACGCACGTGGTGCGCTCGGGGACTTTTAGTCGGTTTGAGACGGCCATGTGCACATTCCCGCCGGGTGCCAGATGCAAGACGTCAAGTTCATCGACCAGCTCTATTACCTGATGATCCAATGCTCGGTTGGGGTTGTGTTGAGTTTCACGGGAGTACTCGGAGACGTAAACCAAGGTCTCATCCGATGGGGAAGCTCGAGTCAATGATTCCTCGATCCATGATGCATCGACCCGGTCAGGCATGGCATCGATACAAATGATGGGTCGATCAAACCAATACGCCGCCCGGCGAATATATCTTGCCAGTGACATTGAAGTGCCACAAACTAGCGTCTCGTCATTTGTAAGCTTGGCGACGCGAGTTCTGATTGCGTCAAATACTGATTGATACGGAGCCAAGTCATTTCCCAGACGAGAGCTGACCAACGCGATAGACCGCCCGACGGGTATTCCTCGTGGCATCCAAACCAGTCGCCCAGAAAATATTTTCGGATGTCCCCTCCATCCCATGCTAAGCGAGGCATTCTTCGCCGACAACATCCTCGCAGAACTCGGTAGCCATGTTGCGCAAAACAGGTCACGCCTATCAAGTTCAATCCCGATCTCTCGAAACACGTTGACGGCATGTTCAAAATGTTCGTGGTTGACGTTGGTCATCGTTTTCGTGCCAATCAATAACCGTAACCGATCAAGAAAACTGAATCATTCCAACAATGCTTTTGGTTCTAATCCTTATTTGATTCTGGCAACTGATCTGGCATCGATTCACAACCCGCTGGATTTCATCAAGGACGAGGTGTCTAACCGGGTTTTCAAGATCCATGTCAACGACTACTCCGAATCAAATCGCGGATGCTCGTGGAAATCTTTACCATTCATGGAATGGATATGGCTCGACAAATAGTTAAATTTCGCGAGCGCGTCGCGAGCTTGAATCAATTGATCGTGAACGCCTCGAACCACCACGAGCTTCCTGCCCTGCTTCAATTCCGTTTCGTATTCCTCGGGCCTCGGCAGATCTACCGAGTCATCATTCACGGCGCGGTCAATGCCAGCAACTCCCCCGACGAGTGTCCCGGTAAGACCACCCGCTACTAACATTCCCAATGCAATTCCCGGAAAGCCAGTGAGCACAGCCGTGACCAAGCCAGCGGCTGCTCCGGTCGACAATCCTGCGACTCCCCATTTCTCGGCAGCGTCAGCGAACGAACTTCCAGTCGTTTCACTTCCCGTCGGCGTTTCGATATCGGGTGATTCATCATCTACCGAGTACGTAACCAGTTCTATCGAATCCTTGTCAAAGCCAAGTCCGTGCAGGGCGAGAACCGCCTGAGCAGCGCTTTCAAAATCATTGAAAACCGCTACCAAGGTCCTTATTTTCTCAGAATCATTACTCGTCATCTTCGCTACTCCTTCGGACTAATTCACATTTTGGAAACCCGTGAACACTTTTTATTTTACATCAAATGGCGTCGCACGTCTTGATGACCGGTCGGGGCTGCGGCGTTGGAGTTCGGCCCAAAGGCTGTGCAAACAAGCTGAAGCTTGAACTCCAACCACCAAAGTCGACAGTTTCTTTTCTTCGCCTCGGCAGATGACGACCGTGAGTTCGCAGAGGGAGGCTCGATTAAAATGCAGTTTAGCGATTGCCAGGAATGGTTAGTCTGTTTGCTGTTGGAATCTGTTCAGTTAACTAATCGTGACTTGCAGTAGGTTTTTAAGTCCACCAATTCCGAGTCCTCATCGGTGATTGGTATGAGAATGTCCAGGAGCTCGATTGCGGTCGAGTAATCTCCATTTTCCATACATGAGGCAAGACCCGTAAGCAGAGTCATTGGGTTATTGTTTGTGACTTGCAACTGTTGACGGATTGTGGTGCGGAGTTGTTCGATGCCGAGGCGTCTTGCCGAGCGCAAGAGCAACATCTGGATCGGATAATAATCGCGGTATTCATTTGGAATCGCTTGAAGTTTTTGAAAAGCTTCTTCATATTTCCCCAGCAAAATCGCCACTTGAGCTTCGGCGGCAGCGGTCGCAAATCGTGCCGTATCTCCTCCTTTGAGGTCCAGCCGCTTGCGTTTCGAAGGATTCACCACGCCAAACACGAAATCGTTGATGTCCCAGATGAAATAATCGATAATTTTCAGGGCACCAAAATTGTCGGTATGCATCAGCAAGTTTATAAAACTGGGGACAGAGCCGATTTGTTTGGTGCTCAGTCGGATCAATGGCGCGGGCTTTCCGTCAATTTCTTCGTAGCGTACGACCTCGATAAGTTGCTCATTTTCGACTGCAGAACGGACCAGGGATCGTTCCAGGGACTCATTACTCCACAGTGTTTCCAACCACTTTTCGCCGCCCGGAAAATCCAAGCCCATTCTTTCGGAAAAAGTCAACTTTGTCCGGCCATCAATGTAGGCTCGATCGCAGAGTGCTAAGGCATCTTCCGATTTTCTTTGCTGAATGGCTTGAGCCCAACGCGTTGCCAAACTGTTTGCCGTGTCACTTTGTTTCGCGTTTTGCTTCACCGGTGATTTTCGTGCAGAAGGAATCACTTCGGAAGAAACTGTTTTGGATTGAGACTCGCTAAGACTCTCCGAGTTGTCTTGTTCTATTTCTATAGCTTTCGAAACCGACGGACCTGCGGTTGCATGATCCGATTGATAAATGATGACCCCAGCCACAACGAATGTCACCAGAAGAGTGGCTACAGCGGCAGTTCCGATCAGCCAAATACTGAAAGATCTAGCGCTCATCGGTTGATTTGCGTGACCGCTCCATGCATCAGGAGAGTTGCTCAATTTTCTTGAGGCGTGCTGCGGCGACTTTTTAACATATGCCGTCGACAAGATCGTGCCACAACGCGGACAACGGACCAGACGACCGATCAAGCGCTCTGGAATTATTGCAGACTTCCCGCATACACATGTGGTTCTCATGGCCAACCCTAACTCACCGAAGGTGCGTGAGTATTCAATTCTTGTCTTTTGTGAGTGAATGCGGACTTATTCGTCAAAGTCCAGTCCGGCGACTGTATTGTCAAGTTTCAATCCATTAGACTGAAGCCTTCACAATTAAACCGAACTGAATAACATGATGTTTCAATTTTAGTCTCGTGTTCGTCAATAGTAAAGTTTGACAACCAGCTAACAACTGTTGGCACAAGCATTATTATGAATTAGTCCGTCCCATGTCAAAAATGATTCGAGTTCATTGTCCGAATTCAATTTGCGGTAAACGTCTCAAGTTTGAACCGACTGACGTGATTGGCAAAAAAGCAACTTGTCCTAAGTGCGGTACTCGTTTCCGGTTTACAAATTCTCAAGTCGTCAGTGTTGAAGTCAGGATTAACATGGACGGACAGCAAAGCGAATGGGACTCGGGAGAAGAATTTCTTGAGGTCAACGAACAGTTTTTGGGGGCTTCGGCTGCGATTCAACAGCCGATCAATCCGGTCACGTCGCTGACAAACGATCACCGAACGGAAAAGTCTCAAATGATCGCCCAGCGATCCCGAAATGTCACGCTCGTTGCGTTAGGCATGATGTCGGTCATTGTGATCGCCGTTGCAATTGTGATAGCGCTGTTGGCGCTGTCCCTTCTGGGTTATGAGATTTGGCCGACACCGCAAGGAATGTTGTAATGTTCTTGCGTCTGTTTGGAAACAAAGGTTGGCCAAACTTCACAGGTGATGCCAGTTAAGTCGACGTGGCCATTACGAATTGCTTGACCCGACATTCACAAAATATACGCTTGCTGCGTTAACGCCTGACTGGGATGGCTAAATTGGGCCGTGGATTAACGGCCAATTAAAACCAAAAGTAAGATGATCAAACCGATAAAAACCAACATCCCAATACTCATCCCAGTAACCCAAACCATCGACCGTCGACGTTTAAGCTGTTTATTTCTTTGCTGAACGGTCGCGGCGTCTTCGACACGGCTAATCGTCGCTTGAACAACCGACGGTGAGTTTCGAATCTCATCGTCATGCGAGACGGTGGAAGTCGTTCCGTTA
Source organism: Pirellulaceae bacterium (assembly GCA_041748315.1). Classification (GTDB taxonomy): domain Bacteria; phylum Planctomycetota; class Planctomycetia; order Pirellulales; family Pirellulaceae; genus CALMEE01. Next base: position 19,756 of record JBGTDM010000114.1, on the reverse strand, counting down.
ATCGGCTTGGTATATTCAGGTAGGACATCTCCCGCGAGCTTCCATTCAGACCAGCCTTCGTGCCAGACATAAGCCTTTGGGCCCACACGTTTCTCGCGAACCCACCTGCGAAGCAATTGCGTGGTCGCAGGACCAAACTGTCCCCCCGAAGGAGGGCAAACATACCAATACATTTCGCCAAGTTTGAGATCGGTTGACGGGTTGACTCGCGCCTCCGGAGCAATGCCACCCGACCCACCGTTCCTTAAATGATTGGGATCGCTGGAGCTCGGATCACGTACACCCGCCACGTCCAAGGCTGGTGGTGTCGAATGAACGAGGATCGTTTGGCTCGCACGTCCAGCGGGATAATCCGAGGCTTCAGGCGTTTTCGTTTCGTCCGCGAGACAATCCGCAACAAACTCAATCTCGCAATCGGCAAGTTCACTCCGGAACGGTTCAACCATCACAGGCTGGGACGCGAAATCATTGGGGAGATCTGACGGGCGAACACTGTAGGGCTGATCATCATCGTCATGCACAACACCTACGAACTCGAATGGAAGCTCGGATTGTACATCCGATGACGCGATCGGAACGAGATGGTTAGTCGTCGTCAAGAAGGCATTTTCCCGAGATGTCCGTTTGCCGTCATTGGGGTTGCCCGCGATTCCTCGGCCGACGTTTACGTTCGACTTCTCCAAACCATCGTTAAAACGTTGGCGCGGCGAGCTCCCCGATGCAGGCAGGGAGTCCTTGTTCACTTTGGATGGCTTTGGTGATTGGTTTGGTTTGGCGCCACCGCGAGCACGATTGAAGGCGACGGTCGTTTTTAGTTGATGAAATTCCTTATCTGAGATTTGAGAACACTCCGGAATGACCAACTTGGTTTTGCAATGAGAACAAGAACTACGCTTGCCAGCCAGCTCCTGGCCGACGACAAAAACCGCTTTGCATGTGTCGCAGGCGAATCGAATTCTCATGGAAGTGTGAAGGCAGCGCGAACCGAGTTGAATAAACGCCAACGTCAATTGGCATCCGTCTATTAAGTCTAGTGCATTCTATCCGTAAATCGCCGCGATGCGTAGCCGGTAAATCGGAATGTTTGCTTCAAATCTTTTGGATCAGTTGTTGTGCCATCTGGCATAACTCGGAAGCCCGGGTTTTATCCCCTGATTCAGCGATAATTCGCACAATCGGCTCGGTATTGCTGGCACGCACCAGCAGCCATTGATCTTCCCAATCCAGCCTCAGTCCATCCATTCGATTAGCGACTGCATTCGGGAATTGTGATTGCAATGCATCGAGCGCACGTGGGATCTTGCTGGGATCCAACTGGACAACCGACTTCTGAATCGCGTATTCCGGCATCTCCTCAACAAGCTCGCTGATGGATTTGCGCGTGAACGCCATACGATCGAGAATTTGAGCCATTCCTACAAAGCTGTCACGAACAAACCCAACTCGTGGATCGATCGGGCCACCATTACCTTCACCGCCATAGACTGCATTGACTTCGATCATCATGTCGCAGACGTTTGCTTCACCAACCGCGCTTAGATAGCACGGGCAACGGTAGAAGTGAGCGATATCGATTGCCATTCGGCTGGTCGCACAATTGATGACAACGGGTCCAGGATTCCGTTCCAATGCATGTTTCAGCACAATGGCGAGTGTCATTTCCTCACCAGGATACCCTCCCTGTTCATCGATGATCGCAAGTCGATCCGCGTCGGGGTCCTGAGCGAAACAGACATCGAAACGACCGGTCGTTGCCATTGTTGAAAAATCCTGCAAATTTGCCGCAGTTGGTTCGGGTGGACTGTCGAATAATCCGTCTGGAACACCACCGACCAATTGAGCTCGAACATTGAGCTCTTCGAATAAGGCTCTGGCCATGACGCTTCCGGCGCCGTGATTGCAGTTAAGTAGAACTCGAAACTCGCGATCCCGCACCGCCCGCACATTGATGGTGGAAAGTACCTTTGCCAAGTGCATTGACGTCGTATCACTCAAACAATCGAGTTCGCCGACCTTAAAGTGTTCGACCCGATGCGAGTGGTGTGAGTCGTGCGTGTGGTAGGTACTTTTGACACGCTCTCCTTGATCGGCTGAAACCACTCGCCCGCTCGCGCTAAACAGCTTGATGCCATTATATTCCGGCGGGTTATGACTGGCCGAGATTTGAATCCCCCCTGCGGCACCATGCTCCCGCACTAAAATTCCGGTCGTGGGTGTGGCAGCAACATCGCCGTAGAGCACCTTGCGTCCGACCTCATTGAGCGCCGCGCAAATTGCATTGGCCAACATCTTTCCTGTTGTCCGACCATCCCGAGTGACAACGATGGGCCCCTGATCAATTTTTGAGGCAAAAGCGGTCGCATATCGCATCGCGAGCGAGCACGTTAAACTCCGCCCAATAACGCCTCGCAATCCCGAAACACTTATGATTGGTTGTTCCACAATACAACATTCCTCGGCCAAGCGCGATTAACGAAATGATGACAGTTAGCCTGATATCGATAACCAATGTGAACAAGCCCGTTCGCGATGCGATGCTGAATTTAAAGCGATGCGAAGCCGGATATTCACAGGGTGCCAAACATTTGTCGCTACTGGAAAACCAGCCTACTCGGCACTCAAGGGCTAGAGTTGTCAACCGACGGCGATGGGGCTAAACTGACAAAGCAAAGTATAGCTTAATCCTACAGCGCAAGGTATGTACGTCAGCCTTTCCAAGCTGATCCAATCCTCCCGGTTTGGCACAAACCAGGTAAACGGCGTCAGCCTGGAAAGGCTGGCCTACAGCTTTGCATCGAGCCGGCGCTGTAGGATTAATGCCATGAGTTTTAGCAGTCGGCTGATGCAATACCCATTCAGCGGCACTGGCCACCTTGTCCTCTGTTTTTTTGATTCCATCATGAATTCCACTCATATCCAGCTTGATACGCCCAAACTGCTCAATGCGGTCGACAACGCGGTTCACGACGACTTGATTAGCGAGAGCGCGGTTGCAAATATCAGAAATTGGCTGACCAACCCGGCGTACTCGGAATATGCACTTGAAGTTGCTCAGCATATTGAAGAAAACCAATGGGCTCAATTGGACGACGTATTCTGGACCATCATCCCCTTCGGCACAGGCGGACGTCGAGGCAAAATGTATCCGATTGGCAGCAATGCCATCAACGAACGAACGATTGGTGAAAGCGCACAAGGATTAGCTACTTACGTTCGTGAGGTCAAACCTGACGGGCCTTGGTCCTTTGGCATTGCCTATGATACTCGACACCGTTCGCGCGAGTTTGCAGAACTTTGCGCCGGGATTATGGTCGCGAACGATTTCAAGGTTTACTTCATCGACCAATTCCGGAGCACGCCAGAGCTTTCTTTTCTGGTTCGATACAAACAATGCGATTGCGGAATCATGGTTACGGCCAGCCACAATCCTCCCAGTGACAACGCCGTCAAAGTGTATTGGTCAAACGGAGCTCAGCTAATTCCTCCGCACGATAAGCATGTGATCGACCACGTCGCCAATGTCAGTCGCTTTGAAGTTGTCAAATTCGACGAGGGAGTACGCACTGGTCAAATCGAAATTTGCACTGATGAAGTCGACCGAGCGTTGTTGGACGAACACATGCTGTTAAGCACCCCAGGACCCCGTGATTTGAAGATCATCTTCTCGCCTTTACATGGCGTTAGTGAATTCACTGTAAAATCACTTTTGAACGCAGTCGGGTTCGAGCAGTTAGAAATTTACGAACCGCATCGTGAACCCGATGGAGACTTTCCAAACGTGCCAGGCCACGTATCGAACCCGGAAAATCCGGAGATTTTCAGCGAAATTATTGCACATGCTCAACGTTCCGGAGCCGAGCTGATTCTGGCGTCCGATCCCGACGGTGACCGCCTGGGTGCCGCCGCTCCAACCACGATGGATGTTACCGGACCTTGGCAAACGTTTAACGGTAATCAGTTGGGCGTTCTTTTGGCAGATTATGTACTGGAGCAGCAACAGATCGCAAAGAAACTATCCCCTTCAAAATTCGTTGTCACAACACTGGTTACGACGCTGATGATAAAACGCGTTGCCGCCGCCTATGGAGTGCGTTGTTTCAATGAAAATCTCGTCGGTTTCAAGTGGATTGGTAACGTCATTGACCGGGAAGGACCACAAGACTTTCTGTTCGGGGCTGAAGAGTCACATGGCTACCTTGCTGGTACCATCACTCGCGATAAAGACGGAATCGTGGCTTGCCTTTTGTTAAGTGAGCTTGCGGCCAAATGCAAAGCTGATGGGATAACGCTGTTTGAAAAACTCGATCAACTCTATTTGAAACATGCTTACCATGCCGAACGCTTGCTGACGGTAAAGATGGAAGGCTCCGACGGAATGAAACGGATGCAAACGTTGATGAACGAGCTGCGTGAATCGGGCCCAGCCATTCTTGCGGGTCTCAAAATTTCTTCGGTCAGGGACTTTCAAAACCTGAAACGTCGATCAGTCGACGGGCGCGTCGAACCATTTAGCGGGCCTGTCGACAACCTGGTCATGATCGATACCGAACTTGAAGGAAATTATATTGCGGTTAGACCATCTGGTACTGAGGCCAAAGTAAAATTCTACATGTTTACCTACGTCCCCTCCAACGAAATTGTTGATTTGGAATCGACGAAGCGAGAGATGGAAATACGTCTCGATCAGATGGAACAGGACTTGCAATCCTTTGCCGACTCGATTCCAGGATAGGGGAATCCTGACCGAGCCAAATGTTATTGCGTGACATCTGTTATTGCGTGACATCGGCCTCGGAACAATCCGATACGTTTTTCAATCGTCAAGTCGTGCTTGGCAGGTCACCGGGGCGCAGACGCGTCTCGGTCTGCTCGTTTCGGAAGATGTCCCGAAGGATATAACGCGATCCGCTGAGGATCGGAGATGACAGTGACGTCGCCACCTCCCCGGACCAATGCCCGTCAATTGACACGGCATATCGTCTCTACCGAATCACGATTGAATCAGAGTTTTAAGTTCCTCAGCCTGAGAGCGTTGCTGATCACCGAAACGGAACTTAGGCTCATGGCAGCACCGGCAATGATTGGACTGAGTAGTAAACCGAAGAACGGGTAGAGCACACCAGCGGCCACCGGAATTCCCAGCGCATTGTAAGCAAAGGCAAAAAAACAGATTCTGTCGAATATTTCTCATGGTAGCGCGGCTCAGTCGGATCGCTTTGGCGATTCCGCGAAGGTCACCTTTTACGAGCGTGATTCCAGCGCTTTGCATGGCGACATCGGTGCCAGTCCCCATCGCGATACCGACGTCGGCCTCACTCAGCGCCGGCGCGTCGTTGATACCGTCACCGGCCATCGCCACCTGCTTACCTTCGCTGCGAAGCTGTTTGACGAACGCGACTTTTCCTGCGGGTTCGATCTCAGCCTCCACAGCATCGAGTCCAAGTTGCTTGGCCACAGCAGCGGCGGTGTGACGATTGTCGCCGGTTAGCATTACCAAATTCAATCCGAGAGCGTGAAGCGTTTCAATCGCTTCCGGAGTTGTGGCCTTGATCGGATCGGCGACGGCGAGAATTCCCGCTGGCTTGCCGTCGATCGCAACAAACATGACAGTTTTTCCAGTTTCCTGAAGTTGAACCGCATCGGCTTCGAGTTGCTTTAATCCTGAGATCTGTTCGTCACGCAGGAAATCCGGTTTTCCCACCATGACGAGTCGACCCGCGACGTTTCCGACTACGCCTCCAGCAGTCACCGAGCGGAAATCAGTTACGTTCGCGAACGTGATTCCCTGGTCCTTGGCCCCTTCCACGATTGATGCCGCCAGTGGATGTTCGCTACCCTGTTCCAATGAAGCGGCCAAATGCAGAAATTCCTGTGCGTCGAATTCCTTGGTCGGCAGCACATCCATCAGTTTCGGCTTCCCCTCCGTGAGTGTGCCGGTCTTATCGACGATCAATGTTGTTACGTGTTCCAGGCGTTCAAGGGCTTCGGCATTTTTCACAAGCACGCCTTCCTGTGCACCTCGCCCGACACCAACCATAATCGACATGGGTGTGGCCAATCCCAAGGCACAGGGACAAGCAATAATAAGCACCGCAACCGAATTGACGATTGCATAGGCGAGTCTTGGTTCGGGACCCAACCACATCCAAATGATAAATGTGCATAACGAAACCACTAATACTGCGGGAACAAATATACCTGCCACCTTATCGGCAAGTCCCTGAATCGGTGCGCGGCTGCGTTGAGCCTCGGCGACCATATTCACGATTTGCCCAAGCATTGTATCGCTGCCAATTCGCTCGGCGCGCATGACAAAACTACCGGTGCCATTGACGGTTCCACTCGTGACTTGGTCGCCAACGGTTTTTTCCACCGGAAGCGATTCGCCTGTGATCATCGCCTCGTCCACACTGGAGTGACCCTCGATAATCTCACCGTCCACGGGAACTTTGTCTCCCGGAACGACGCGCAACCGGTCCCCGACCTGGACCTCGCCAAGTGGAATAACGGTATCGCTCCCCTGATCGACTTTTCGCGCCGTCGGTGGTGCCAGATTCAACAACGCCTTGATCGCACTCCCCGTACGACTGCGGGCTATCAGTTCGAGTCGTTGCCCGAGAAGCACGAGAACAACAATGACCGCGGCAGCCTCGAAATAAATCGTCACCTTGTCATCGTGCTGCATTGCATGAGGGAACACACCGGGCAGCAGCATCGCGACGGCACTAAACAGATAAGCAGCGCCTACACCGATGGCAATCAAGGTGAACATATTTAATTGACCCGTCATCATAGATCGCGCGCCACGCCGGAAGAACGGCCATCCGGCCCATACAACTACCGGCGTTGTCAGGGCGAATTGTATCCACCGCGAGAGATGACTATCCGCCCACGATTGAACGGCGGGGACGGGGACAAAGTGAGACATCGCCAGGATAAACACGGGCAAGGTTAGCACACTTCCGATCCAGAAACGGCGAGCCATATCGCGCAGCTCAGCATTTTCCTCTTCATCAGAGGTCACCGAGGTCGACACAGGTTCCAACGCCATGCCGCATTTTGGGCAGTCTCCCGGTTGATCCGCTTCCACGCCTGGACACATGGGGCAATAGTATTTGGCATTGGCCGAGTGCTTCCCGCTTTTTGCGGGTTGGGCGTGCTGCGAAGGATCCAGTGTTTCCTGGTCATCTGTCCCATTTTGTGATCGACCCTGAACTGGTGTTCCGTGGCCAGGCGATTGTGCGACGAATTTCACTCGGCAATGCTCGCTACAGAAGTAGACCGTCTCGCCATCGCGTTCAGCGCTGAACGGTGACGAATCGTCGACGGTCATACCGCAAATTGGGTCAATGGACATCTTCTGCCTTCGTTATGTTTAAAAATTCATCTCCCTCGTTTCCATTTGTGATTTCCATCGGAAGCAATTCAACTTCGACATGGTGGTCACGACCATCATCGATGAGCGTGATGAAATCGTCTGCAATGACAGCTCCATCCAGCGTCAAACGAGAAGTTTTGTCAGACGAGCCATGACTGCGGAGAGTGATGTGATAAAAGGTGTTGCGATAACGATAGTGGATTTGAAATTCTGTCCATTCCTTGGGCAGGCAGGGAGTGATTCGCAGCTTATCAACTTCCAGGTGCAATCCCAATAACGACTCCACAATTAACCGGTACATCCAACCAGCAGATCCGGTGTACCACGTCCAGCCGCCACGGCCAGTGTGGGGCTCCGCGCCATAGACGTCGGCAGCCACAACATAAGGTTCGACGCGATAGGTGAAAACGTCCTCCGGACTCGCACCATGGGATATTGGATTAATGAGCGAGAACAACTCCCACGCTCGCTCGTTGTCACCCAAGGCGGCTGTGGCCATCACCGTCCAAATGGCGCTGTGAGTGTATTGACCTCCATTTTCCCGCACGCCGGGGACGTAGCCTTTGATATAGCCGGGGTTGAGGTCGGATTTGTCGAAAGGGGGATCAAGCAACAGGATCAATCGATCCTCCCGGCGGACAAGATGCTGATTGACGCTTTCCATCGCCATTTCAGATCGCGCGTGCGTGCCGGCACCCGAAAGTACAGACCAGCATTGCGATATCGCATCGATCTTACATTCCTCATTAACTTTCGAGCCAAGGGGTGTTCCATCATCGAAATAGGCCCGCCGGTACCATTGGCCATCCCAGCCAAATTTGTCAATATTTCCACGCAGTCGACCGGCTTCGACGGCATATCGGTCTGCGAGCATCATGTCGCCGCGCGTGCGGGCCAACGCCGCAAATTGTTCCAGCACGTGGAAAAGGAAAAACGCAAGCCACACGCTCTCGCCTCGATTGTGCTGACCGACCAGATTCATCCCGTCGTTCCAATCGCCGCACCCCATTAGCGGCAGCCCGTGCTTACCAAATCGCAAACCACGATCGACGGCCCGGATGCCGTGCTCATAAAGCGTACCAACATCGTCGGAAATCTGCGGCAGGTCGTAGTTGGATTCCTCGTCATCTCGCAGCAGTCGCGAGGTCAAAAAAGGGACCTTCTCGTCCAGGACTCCATTATCGCCCGTCATCTCTACATAGCGACAAATCGCCAGAGGGAGCCACAGGAAGTCGTCCGAGAACTGTGTCCGGACACCACGACCCGCAGGCGGATGCCACCAATGTTGAACATCACCTTCACGAAATTGGTGTGCGGCCGCCCGCAACAGGTGCTCGCGAAACAGATGCGGCTGGGCATAGACCAACGCCATCGCGTCCTGCAACTGGTCGCGAAAGCCAAACGCGCCGCCAGATTGATAAAAACCGGAACGCGCCCACATGCGGCATGCCAGCGTTTGATAGACCAGCCAGCCGTTCGTCAGGAAGTTCACCGAGGGGTCAGGTGTTTGCACATGAATAACGCCTAGCGTCCGACTCCAATAATCCCAAACTCCTTCGATGGCCCGATATGAGGAATCGACACTGCGGAATCGCTGCGCCAAGGACCTTGCCTCTGCAGTCCCGCGAGTGGCACCTAGCGTGAAGGTTACCGTTCGTTCCTGGCCAGCTTCGAGCGTCAGCGGCGTTTGAAGAACGGCGCACGGATCGTATCCTGCACCAACTCGACCGGAAAGGCGCACGCGGCGCATGGCCGATGGATTGGCAAGGTTGCCATTGCGTCCCAAAAACTCGGTGCGGTCGCCAGTGAATGTGCGATTCGTTTCACTGCAATTCACGAATACAACCTGATCACTGAATTCCGGGCTATACACATTCCGGGCGAGGATTGCGCCGCTCGACAAATCATGCTCAGTCACCACATGCATTAACGACTTGCTGCGCGAATCGCCGAGGAGCAGTTCCCAGAATCCCGTGACCGACAGCTTTCGCTGACGCCCAGAGCGATTGGTGATCTTGAGCGTGTAGAACTTGACTGGTGAGTCTGTCGCTACATAGACACACAGTTCGGTTTGGATCTCTTCTTCATTGTAATCGAAGATGCTATAGCCAAATCCGTGTCGCGCGATATACGTGTTTTTTCCTCGGGATGGCAACGGCGAGGGAGACCAAAACCGTCCCGACTCGTCGTCGCGCAAGTAAATTGCTTCGCCGCACGTGTCCGAAACCGGATCGTTATGCCAAGGCGTGAGTCGGAATGCATGGCTATTTTCTGCCCAGGTATAGGTACTTCCCCCTTCCGAAACGACCGTGCCAAATTGCGAATTGGCGATCACGTTCACCCATGGTGCAGGTGTCGTCTGTCCAGGGTTCAGGACGGTCACGTATTCTCGGCCATCATGGCTGAACCCCCCAAGGCCATTGAAGTAAGCGAGATCTGGCGGCGCTGGCTTTTCGGGGGCAGGTGTTCCAGGAAGTTGGCCAGAAGGCTTCAAAAGCGGAATGGCAACCTCTGGGCGCCCACGCCGCTCGACTTGCTCTGCCAGTGTACCGCCGTCGTCTGACAACACGATGCGTGCGACGGTCTGCATTAGCACCCGATCCTCGTCGGACATTTGTTCGCCTCGGCGAATAAAAACGCCACCGGGCTGATCGAACAACGCTGCCTCAGTGCTCGCACCAACAAGGTCGACAATGGCCTCCTGCAACGTCTGTCGATAAACCGAATCGTCCTCATTCCAGATCACCAGATCGACGGCGAGCCCTTTCAGCCGCCAATAAGCATGCGCTTGCACCGCTTGCCCCACCAGCGCGATCCGTTCATGATCACGAATTCGCAAAAGGACGATCGGTAAATCCCCCGAGATGCCGTAGCTCCATAGTCCAGATTGTCCCCGTTGATTACGGCTGAGAATACTTGCCTTGGCTCGGCGCAATCCCGATGCGTAAATGATCGAACTGGCCAGCCGGCCATAGACCTGTGCATCTGCGTCAGAAGCACCAAGTTGTTGTAATAAAACGTGCCCATGTGTCCATGCCAGGTCAAAAACACGATCGGCGAGACTGGAATCGCAATACTTCTCAGTCAGCGCATCGACACCGTCGCGGGATTCGGCCACGCCGGTGACGATGTCGACCTGGACGGACTCGTTGGGTTGCAGCAACAACGTCCGGCGGATGCTCACGATCGGATCGAGGACCGGCCCTTCGCTATTCCGAAGTGGCGACGAGCCATGCAAAGCTGCCGGCGACGCAAGCGTTCGATGTCGGCCAATAAACTGCATGCGATCCGTTTCATACGAAGGCTCGCCAATCGTCGTGCCCCGTACCGTCATCATGTGGGTCATCCAAGGGGGCTGCTCTTCGGCTGAACGCGGACGGCGCGTGCAATAAATCGCGTGGCGGCTACGCACCAGTTCCGTTTGCACAAACAGGTTGCTGAACGCTGGGTGTGATTCGTCATCAGCCTGTGGCGCAAGCACCACCTCTGTATAGCTGGTGACGTCGAGCGTCCGGGGTCTGTCCGAGCGATTTGTCAGCGTCACCCGTCGCAATTCGATATCATCCTCCGGCGAGACGCTGATTTGGGAGTACGTTTCGATTTGGTCGTCGGTACGCCGAAATTCGGCGCGGGACTGCGTAAAAATCGCCTCATAACCCCGGGTCGGTGCCACCGTCGGCTGCCAAGTATTGGACCACCGCGCGCCGCTATTCAAATCGCGCACGTAGCAAAAACTTCCATAGCAATCACGCGTTGCGTCTTCGCGCCAACGGGTCACCGCCAGATTGCGCCACCGACTGTATCCTCCACCGGCACTGGTAACGACGACATGATATCGCCCATTGGAGAGAAGATGGACTTCGACCCCCGAGCTGTTTGGATCGGTGAACACGCGCATGTTTCCGGTGTCTTCCGCTGACGCGAGGTGCGTTGCTTTCGCCTCGCTCGCATGTGGAAAGACGGGTGCCGTAGCCTTTGGAATACGCTCCTGTAAAAGCAACTCAGCCGCCCGCAGCATCGGGTCGGCGAGGAACCGACGTTGCATCGGCTTGTCGAGTAAAATGTAAGCCAACGCCAACAGGCTCATCCCCAGGTGATGCGCCATGAATTGTCGCACGGTGACGCTCACAGCTCCTGGCGGCAAACGCGATGGCGTGTAATCGACCGCTTCGTAAAATCCAAACGCCCCTTGCTGACCGTCGCCGGTTAGACGTTGGAGGTTTTGACAGGCTGCCTCCGGTGCGATCATCAATGCGAGTATGCTCGCATAAGGCGCAATCACCAGGTCCTCCGCCAAGCCTCGCTTCAGCCCGAGACCGGGCACGCCAAACGCCCGGTACTGATACGTTTTATGTTGATCGATCGTATTATAGCCCGACTCCGAAATTCCCCACGGCACGCCACGCTGACGACCATAGTCGATCTGTCGACTGACAACAGCGTGGTAAGTGCTGTCGAGCAACGTGTTTCTATAGTTGGGCATGACGAGCAACGGCATCAAGTATTCGAACATGGAGCCGCTCCAACTCAATAGCGCAGGCAGGCGTCCGGTACTCGTCAACAGGCGTCCCAGCGCAAACCAATGCTGTTGACCGAAACTGCCCTGTGCGACCAAAATGTAGCTCGCCAACCTTGCCTCGGATGCCAGGAGATCATAGAAGCTGGTGTCGAGACGCATCTCAGTGTGGTTATAGCCGATGACGAACAAATCACGCTTGTCGTCGTACAGTAAACCAAAATCCATTTCGGCCAGTTCATACCAGCGCTCAGCATGGGCTTCAAACATCTGAATTCTAACGCGGGCATGTTCCGACGCGACCGCCAAAGCGCCACGCAATTTCTCCAGCCAGTCGCGTGACTCGTTGTCGACGCGCGGCAATAGATCTTCGATAAGCGGAAGTGCCGTCGGAAACGCTTGCACAACGTCAGCCAACGTGGCCGCCGTATCCAACTGCTCAAACACCTCACGCAATGACATTGTCCCACCGGCTGCCTCACCGGAAATCTGATCCCACATTCCGACAGGGGGCTCGGGCAACTCGAGCCACGCAGCAAGATGCAGCAGGTCGGATTGATGGTCGTTACAGGATTGTTCGAACGCCGTTGCCCACCAAGCAAACTCTGCGTCAACGGACCCAATCGACGCCAGTTCCGACGCGGCGGTTTTCAACTGTAAAAGGAGCGAATATGCCTCTTTCAGCCTCGAGGGTGGTTGATCCAAGTCATCGATTCGACGCTCAATGTTGCGCACCACATTCGCATCGGTTAATGGATCGTTTGAAGTGCTTGCGGAGTCAAGCAGCAGATATAACGTATCGCGCAAACCGCCAAACATTCGTGGAGGCAACACACGCGACGCCTTTAGTTCCAAACAACCGCTGCGAAGGACCAACAGACTGCCGGCGAGATTCCCACTATCGACCAACGAAATATAGCGGGGATGCAACGGCGCGAGCGACCTTGTTTCGTACCAATTGAAGAAGTGCCCTCGAAAACGTTCCATCCGCGAAAGCGTTTGGTAGGTTCGCTCGGTTCGGTCGAGGAATTTTGCCGCAGAGCAATAACCGAAGTCAACGGCCGCCAGTTCCGCCAACAATCCCATGCCAATATTTGTAGGGCTGGTGCGCGACGCAACGACAATATCAGGTTTTTTCTGGATGTTGTCCGGAGGCAGCCAATGGTCGCGCTCTGTAACGAATTCCTCGAAGTACCTCCACGTCCTACGAGACAACTTTTCGAGAAAACGAGTTTGCTGGTCGGACAGATGGATCTCTGGGACAGGAATCGGTCGGCTCAACCACCATGCGACGATCGGCGAAGCAGCCCAGCCAACAATCCATGCCCCAGCGAAAACCAACACAAAGGGATCGAGAATCGTAAGCGCTACCGCAGCAACCAGTGCGACAAGAGACGCAATGATCATGGATCGAAACGTACCCTGCAGGTCTTCATTCGAGCCACGTTCGCTATCGCTTGCCGTCTTCCACTCAAGCAATCGACGTCGGGTCCAACCGGTGCGCACGAGTGACCGTGCGATCGCATCAACGTTGATGTACGCTTCGTACGGCAGAAAAATAAGCGTCAACGCGTTCTGCGCCAGCGGTCTTCCCAAGGACTCGAGCGTCACTCGCAAATGCATGCCTAATGGCAAATCGACTGGCTTGTGAAGCAAATTGGATAACGCATCCAGCAACGTAGGAAGCACAACCACACCGATCACAAATAGTAACGCGGCCAACGACGCGGTTGGCGAAATGCTCCATGAGGCGAGCAGGACAAGCAACGTTGCCATAGGGACCAGGCTTCGACGCAAGTTATCAAAGATCTTCCACCGAGAAATCATCGAAATTGGATTGGCGGTACGCTCCCCCGATCGACCGCGCACCCGCGGCGACAACCATGCCGCAATTTGCCAGTCTCCACGGATCCAACGATGTCGCCGCGCCATATCTGCCAGGTAGCTCGATGGATACTCTTCGTACAGGGTCACATCGCTAAGCAGTCCCGCACGGCAATAGGCCCCCTCAATCAAATCGTGGCTGAGGATCGTATTTTCTGGAAAGTCGGAACAGCACTGACCAAAAGAATCAACGTCGTAGATTCCCTTACCGATGAACGAACCCTCGGCAAACAGATCCTGATAAACATCCGAAACGACCCGGGTATAGGGATCGATCCCAGTACTCCCCGAAAAGAGCTGCGCGAAGCGCGAGCGGCGCGTACAGCGCAGGCTGACGTCGACTCGTGGCTGAAGTATTGTATAGCCGTCGACAACTCGGTTGAGGCGTTGATCGAAAACCGGTCGATTCAGAGGATGCGCCATCGCGCCGACCATGAACCGCGCTGAATCACGCGGCAACTGCGTGTCGGTGTCCAACGTAATGACGTAACGCACCTGTTGCAGAAGCGACGTTTCACCAACGACTTCGGCGAAGCGATCCGTGGCGCCGCGCAACGTAGCATTCACATCGGCCAACTTGCCGCGCTTGCGCTCGTAACCCATCCACACCCCTTCCTGATCGTTCCAACGACGCGAACGGTGGAACAAGTGAAAGATACCGGATCGATCGTGCGCGTATTTCTCATTCAATCCCTTAATTCCCTCGCGCGCCAGTAACACGAGCTCCGCGTCCCCTTCTTTCGTTTCCGTCGCCGCATCGACAAAATCTGTCACCAGAGCAAAATGCAGCGCTGCATCGCGATTCGCGAGATACCGAATTTCGAGACCATCCAGTAAATGCTCCACACCAGACAGACTGGTAAGCATGGTGGGGACGGCGACCAGAGTACGTTGATCGGGAGGGATCTCCTGTTCGTAATCCATACGTGGTAACGACTGCGGGACTAGCAGTTGTGTCATCAGCCAATTGGCGATCCCCACCCCGAAACTCGATGCACAGATTAGCGCCGGTACAGCCAATAACAACAACGGCAGCCAATGGGTCCCATCGTATTGTAATGAACCCAGAAAGAGCAGCGTTGCGGTAAACATGAACAACACGATCACAACCAGGTAACAGGTCAACGGAAATCGCCTCCGCAACTTGTCAAGTACGACCATCCGCGAAAGCCGCATTCCCGCGACTCGCTCCAGCTCCGGGCGTCCGCGATCGACCAGAAAGTAACCAACGTGAGCAGCGCGATTGTCGGGTTGCAGTCGCCCCCGGTTTTCGGCGAGTTGCACGGCTTTGCAAGCCACCTCGTACTCCGAATATTGGCTGCGCCGGGCAATACCTTCGACCGCATGTCGATACCGGTCGCGCGTGGCAAAATCCATCTTTATATAAATTCCAGCGGGATCACCTGCCAGGGTTTGTTCAATCAGACTGTTATCGCTGACAAACTGACGCCAATCATTGGAATTCAAAAACCGTAAACTATTAATGCTGTTGCCAATCGACACCTGGTCGGCTGCCTGGTGTTGTCCATCGGAGTGAACGAGCTGTTCGGTCGTCAGCCCTTGGTCCTCCAGGCGATGTTCAAGCCAATTATTGGCAAAGGCCAGACTTGGGTTTTGCCCATGTAAATGCCGAGTGAGTTCGGCCAGAAATGCTCCCGAAAGAGGTAGATCAGCACGGGCCATATCAGCCAATACCAGGATCAGATCAGTCGGCTTGCGCTCCACGACACTGACCATGCGCTCCGCCCAATCGCTGGCCAAATCCCGGTCGCGACGAGCAGCGGCAATCCTCACAGCGACGCGACGCAGGTTTTCGATTAAGGCCAATCGTAACATTAATGGCAATGCCCACAATTCACCCAACTTTAGCGACTCAACCGACTGGTAGGAAGCAATGAATCCATTGAGACTTGCAGCATCGATTCGGCCATCGACGTGCGAAATCAATTCCAAAGCGATGCCATAAACACGCGGCAAGTTTGCGGCCGGACCTTCCAACAATCGCGGAAGCTCGCGGCTAAATGACGGTGGCAGCGAACGCCGAATTGAGCGGATTTGCTCTTCGATCAGATAGAAATTGTCAAGCAACCATTCGGCCGCTGGTTCGATGCGACGACCTTCCGCTGTAGCATCAGACACAAGGTCGTAAGTCTCAAACAGGACGCGTTGGTTGTCATCGAGCCTGGGCAACAGTTTGTCCCGCGCCCGCCCGACTACCACCTCGTGCGCTCCTGCAACTAATTTTGCATGCCGCTCAAGTTGGTCGATACTGAAAAGCTCTGCTCGTAAAGGAGGTTCTTCCTCTGCGCCCTGTTGCGGGGATTTTCGATCGGTCAAATGTCGGTTGAACATCAGGCGTGAAATCTTATCAGAGATGACCGGAACATGCACTTGGCGAACCTTTCTGCTCGTGAGCCGTCACTCGGTTCAAAGACGGTTACATTAATTATATGGGAAATCCGCCATTCTTACAGACCACGGGAATGGCGATGTCTTGTTGTTTCAATGTTCGGCGTTCGGTACAAACAGCCGCCATCCCCGAAAGATCCCTACGCGACCGGAGAATGCATACCTATCGACCACTGCATCATGTTGCCTCGGCACCAGCCAAAGCACACCACGTTGAGAATGCGGAACGATACGGCGAGATCGATGGATGGCTTGATTGTGAAACGCCCTGCGCCGGATTCGGAAGCCCGAGCGCTTAAGCGTTTCGAGTACGGGATCCTTGACCGGGGAAACTGCGGTCAAATCCAACACCTCGGAAGTGATCACGCTTCCTCATCCGTATTGGTAAGTCACCAGCACACTGAGTCGAATTGACTGCCATTGTCGACATATTAACATCGAACCAACGCCAATGCGAACTGCAAGATCTCTTCCACCCAAGACTGGACCCGGTTAAAACCCGCGTCTTCAAGGAGCGCGTTCGGTTGCCCCGAATGGGCGGGGACAAATTCATCGGAATTCGCCGGTGCGGGGAATGCGATGGAAAGGATGACAGCGTCGTTCCGGATCTTCAAGAGCACTGTGAGTCGCCCCGAAAGGGCCGGGACAAATCACCGGACGATGATGATGACGAAGTTGAATAGCGCGTTCGGTCGCCCCGAAGGGGCCGAAACAGATCAGCCCGGGGCAGAGCGCAGCGCCGCCCCGGGTGGTAATGGCTCGCGTCGCCTTGCCCTGGGCTGATATGTCTTGCCCCTTCAGGGCAGAGGGGATGCAAGCGAATGGCACGTGCGGCTCCTGCCGCGAAACCGAGTCGTCACGGCAATGGCAAAGTCCCGAAAACAGTCAGATGACAGTGTCGTTCGAAATCTTCAGTGGCGCGGCGGGTCGCCCCAAAGAGGCGGGGACAAATTCACCGGCCGAGAATGATTGTGATGAAATTGAATAGCGTGGTGGGTCGCTCTGCAGGGGCCGAAACAGACCAGCCCGGGGCAGAGCGCAGCGCCGCCCCGGGTGGTGGTCTATCTGAAACCGTACCCGTTTCTATCCCCAATTGTTAGATTAATCGGACTTATCCCCTGTTCCGGTCTTCCGTTTTTTGAACCAGTAAATGCCCTCTTTGTTTACGGCTTCGACATATCGATTCGATAGAGCAATTCGCAAAAAAAAGAAAGCGAAGAAAACTCCACCTAAAACTGTAAGCAAATCGCTGAATGGCGATGAAGACGGTGAAAAGAACATGTCAAGGCCACGGTAAACCACCCAGACTCCAACTAAACCCAAAAAGAACGAGATCACTCGCGCAATTATTAATCCCATTTCAATTATTCCCCGTTGCTAATTACCGTTGCTGGAGAGTAAAAACGTTCCCTTTCGATATCTCTCCCGCAAATGTCCCAGCGTTTAACTATTGTTGATAACGGTGGCTGATTCGCAAACAAAAGCCGTAAACTAGATCCGTCTCCGTTTCTTTCTCGCATTCCCGCACCGCGAATTTCGGCCTTGTTTCGTGGCAGGAACCGCACGATCGTTTCGCTTGCGTCGCCTCTGCCCTGAAAGGGCGAGACAAGCCATGCTTCGGTTTGTGTCGCCCTTTTAGGGCTTCGGGACCATTTGTCATCACCACCCGAGGCGGCGCTGCGCTCTGCCCCGGGCTGATTTGTTCCGGCCCCTTCGGGGCGAAACACCGCGCCCCTGAAGATCTCGAACGCCGCTGCCATCCTTCCCATCGCCTTCTTGTCGTTTGGCTGTAAATCGGTCTGGCGGCAATGTCGCCGACCTCTCCGAGGTCGGGCGCTCTGTCGCAATTGTTGTGACGACTCGGTTTCGTGGCAGGAACCGCACGTATGCTTCGCTTGCTTAAGCGAATACAAATACCGGTTTGAACGGTCGCTTGGCCTGCTCACATCACAATTCATCGTATGCTAAGTCAAACAGGCTTCGCATTGCCGAGAAATCACCCGATTTCAAGCCTTGCTTAAACCAAAATGCTCGTTGTTTCGAAGTCCCATGCGTGAACCGATCGGGAACAACATATCCCATCGCTTCCATTTGCAGCCGGTCGTCGCCAATCTGGTTCGCGGCGTTAATTGCCTCTTCGATGTCACCTGGTTCCAGGACATCAAATTCCTTGTGAACGTAATGCGCCCAAACACCAGCCAGGAAATCGGCTTGCAGTTCAAGTCTGACCGTGATGCGATTTGTATCGCGTTCGTTTCCCTGCTTACGAACTTGGTTCACGCGATCATTGTAGCCGGTCAAAAGTTGAACATGATGTGCAACTTCATGAGCAATCACGTAGGCCGCTGCGAAGTCGCCCGCCGCCTGATGTCGATGTGCCAAGTCGTGGAAAAATGCAGGATCGATATAGATCGTTTGATCGGCCGGGCAATAAAATGGACCCACGGATGCAGGAGCGCGGCCGCAAGCACTATCAACCACGTCATCAAAAATTACCAGGCGAGGGAACTGGTAGGTGCTGTTCAATTCATCCTTGAACACCTGGGTCCACACGGTTTCTGTGTCCCTGAGAACGACGCTAATAAATTCGCGTATCTCATCGTCTTGCCCACTTTCGCCGCGTTGTACTTGTTGCTGTTGTCCCTGCCCATCCAGAAACTGTTGGATGATTTTCGGATCGACATTGAAAAACACCATTCCCACAACGATGATCAAACCGATCAGTCCGCCTCCGGCGACCATTTTGGGGGACATGCCCCGTCGGTCCTCAATATTGTCGCTTGTCTGTCGCCCTTTCCAACGCATAACATCGCCCCCCAAGATCAGAATTTATTCAACGGGTTATTCGATCACTTCATTACAATTCGCGTTGGTTCAGCACTTGATGGTTTTTCGTTTTGCGCCGATGCGACCCAACTTTTCAATTTTTTCGATAGATTCAATCGCCAAAGGAACTTTGCATGAGGTTCCACGCATATCGATGTCAACGAAACCGATTTTCTTCGCCGACGATTTCGCCTGCTTCAAAAGTGGTTTCACGTAGGCTCCAACGGCGATTACGAATCCGTTCATAGTATAACGGACACGATTGGGAGCCGTAGAAATATTCTGTTCAACTCGAACTAACAACGCTTTGATTTCGTTTAGATCAAGCTCACTATCAGGGGTCATCGCAACGATACCGGCGTAAGTTGCCCAACCGCTCGAGGCGATGTGTTCTTGTTTTGAGTCGATCCATTTTAACGCTAGTTCACGCCCCGATGGATTCTCCGCGGCGACCCATGGAACGGTATATTCCGAGTGCATCCTCCAAGTCGCCTGCTTTGCCCAATCGTTCAATTGCTTCTTAGACATCTTTGCACCGTTCGCCACCAGGCCTGCAAGATACATCGCATCGGCATTCCCCGACTTGTAGAGTTCCAAGGCCAGCGCCCAATACCGCTAAATCGAGATATGAAAAAATCGCATTTCCCTGCATGATTGTGTTCCCTAAACCCAATCCCGCAAAGGAAATGCGACATGGACGCTGCAACGACTGCCCCAGACAATGATTCTGCTCGAATAAGGGG
>JBGTDM010000113.1:0-3307 GCA_041748315.1 Pirellulaceae bacterium | reverse complement strand
ATTAGCGCGGTAGTTGACCTTGCAATCAACGAACCGCCCGCGCAGCTCGGACGCGAAATGATTTATTGCCGCTTTCCACTTAGCCCGCATTTCTCAGTGTGCCGTTAAAGGTTTGTCAATTCTAGTGGGTGCGAATCCCATCCGGCAATTTGTCGCTCCAGCCGGTAGCACTTGGGGCGGTTCGTGGAGGTAACGAAATGGACTGAAGCACTTCAAGAAAAGGCTCCGTAGGGAGTTAGCGAGCATGCAGGCCGTAACGCGAGTGAACGTCGAGCAGGCCTCGAAAAGGGTAATGTGGAAGCCGACCCGCCTGAGATTCGGGGAAGGCCGCTGTCGATGAGCCAAGTCGAGCGACAAAGACTCATCGGTTCCACCGGGGTAGTGACGATGGCATGCATGAAAGATGGATTGACAAGCAAAACGGGAAACCCTTGCAGTGTGGAAGCGAACCACAACGAGACTTCCGCGAGGAACAGGCTTGGCTGCCAGGGTGACGGATGGGTCCGTAGTAGTGACGACGCCGGGTAACGCCGGTCGAGCGAAGGGGCCCTGGTTCAAGGTTAACGTACGAAGTATCACGAGAGCTGTGAGATTGGCATGAGCCTAATAACTCTACCGAAAGTTCAGAAACTACAGGATACGTTACACGCCAAAGCGAAGGGATCACCCGATTTTCGTTTCTATGCGTTGTACGACAAGATTCACCGCGACGATGTGCTATGGGTCGCCTACCGACGCTGCTTGTTGAACAAGGGTGCGGCAGGGGTCGATGGCCAAACGTTTGAGGACATCGAAACGTATGGCGTAAGGAAATGGTTGGGTGAACTGGCGGAAGAACTCAGGACGAAAACCTATCGTCCGCAGCCTGTCCGGCGGGTTTACATTCCCAAGCCGGACGGCAAACAAAGACCACTGGGGATTCCCAGCATTAAAGATCGCGTGGTTCAGATGGCAGCCGTGATTGTACTCGAACCGATTTTCGAGGCGGACCTGCAGGATGAACAACACGCGTATCGACCTGACCGCAGTGCATTGGACGCGGTACGCCAAGTCCACTCGCTGGTGAACACGGGTCATACGGAGGTGATTGACGCCGATTTGTCCGGTTACTTTGATACGATCCCTCACGCCGAACTGATGAAGTCGTTGTCCCGTCGCATCAGCGATCGCCATGTCCTTGGCCTGATCAAGATGTGGCTGGAGGCTCCGGTGGAAGAGGTCGACGATCGAGGGCGTAAACACCGGACGACCCGCAACAAAGACAAAGGCCGGGGCTGTCCGCAAGGCGCACCGATTTCACCTTTGTTAAGTAATCTCTATATGCGACGTTTCATACTCGGTTGGAAAGTGTTGGGACACCAGCACCGGTTGAGGGCGAAGATTGTCAACTACGCAGATGATTTTGTGATCTGTTGTCGCGGCACGGCCGATCAAGCCATGCAGGCCATGCGGTCGATGATGCGGCAGTTGAAGTTGACGGTCAACGAGTCCAAGACAGGTCTGTGTCGGCTGCCGGAAGAGTCGTTTGACTTTCTGGGGTACACGATCGGGCGCTGTCACTCGCCGAAAACGGGACGGAGCTACCTCGGTACGCGCCCGTCCCGTACGAAGGTCCAGCGGCTGTGCCGCGAGATCAGCGAGTTGACAGCCAAGCGACACGGGTGGCTTGAGGCGGATGAAGTAGTCGGTCGGATCAACCGTAAACTCAACGGCTGGTCCAATTACTTTCGACTGGGTCCGGTCAGCAAGGCCTATGCAGCGGTGGACAGCCACGCCTGCAAACGGCTCCGCCAGTGGTTATGTCGTAAACACAAGATATCGGGTCGGGGCAGCTCGCACTATCCTGACGAATACCTGTATCAGCAGTTAAACCTTGTTCAACTGCGTGCCAAGACTGTTCACTTCCCGTGGGCGAAAGCGTGAGTCCTTGTCCGAAAGCCGGATGCGGGAAAATCGCACGTCCGGTTTGATGAGCGGAATGTGGAAACGGAGCACGGTAATGATATTGAGGCACCGACAACCGAAAGGGTCGGCCACAGAACTATGCATTACCTACACCACCGCGCCACATTTCGACTCTACCACGATTAGAAAATAAAAAAACCAGGCGGTCCTTAATCGCGTAAATACGGTATCTAACAAGCCGATTCACGAAATTGAAGGAGCGTCCTGGTGAATACAGAGTGTAAACAATCTTCTTTTGAATTTCAGCCCCTGGGTCGTCGCGAGGTGGTGGCCCGTTTTGATGCTCCGGCGATCACTTCCGATGCCGGTGGATTGCTTTTGCGGGAACTCGATTCCAAATTCGGTTTGATCGAACAGTTTGCCAGCTGCTTTGATGATTTCCGCAGCCCGCGATTTGTTCAACATTCTCTTCCAGCGATGTTGAAGCAACGGGTTTTTGGTCTGGCGCTGGGTTATGAAGACCTCAACGACCACGAACAATTGCGAACCGATCCGCTGATGTCGGTGCTTGCCGGAGTCTCCCATCCGGTGGTCAACCAAGGGTATGCGTTGGCAGGCAAGAGTACACTTAACCGTTTGGAGCTCACTCCGGTCGGAGCCGACCAAGACAGCCGCTACAAAAAGATCGTCGCCCGTCACAGCCGGATCGAAGACTTTTTCGTCGATTCATTTCTGCAACTGACCGGGGAAGCGCCGCAGCGGATCGTGTTGGACCTGGATGCGACTGACGACCCGCTGCACGGCGATCAAGCGGGTCGGTTCTTCCACGGCTACTACAAATGTTATTGCTACCTGCCGCTGTACATTTTCTGTGGCCATCATCTGTTGTGTGCGAAGTTGCGTCCGTCCAACATCGATGCCTCGGCCGGATCGGTGAAGCAGCTTGAGCGGATCGTCAGTCAGATTCGCTCGCAGTGGCCTGACGTGAAGATTGTGATTCGCGGGGACAGCGGTTTCTGTCGCGACCAGATCATGAGTTGGTGCGAGTCCAACAAGGTCGACTTTGTGTTGGGTTTGGCCAAAAATGCACGGTTAAAAGGGGCTTTGGGCAAGGAGTTGCACCAGGCTCAGGAGTTGTTTCGGGAAACCGGCAAAGCTTCGCGGGTGTTCAAAGACTTTCAGTACAAAACGAAAAATAGCTGGAGTTGTGAGCGTCGGGTGATCGGCAAGGCCGAACATCTGGCCAAGGGAGCCAACCCGCGTTTCGTCGTGACCAGTTTGTCGACCGAAGAGATTGATGCTCAGACCCTTTACGAGAAAGCGAGAAAGAATACTGTGCCCGTGGCGAGATGGAGAACCGGATCAAGGAACAGCAGTTGTGCCTGTTCGCCGATCGGACCAG
>JBGTDM010000112.1:0-7529 GCA_041748315.1 Pirellulaceae bacterium | reverse complement strand
CAACAATTTACAATCTGATATTAGCTGGTGGAATTTACGATCCTACACAATAGCCAAACGAGCCAGCGCTGGAAAGGAGCACTGGGATATCATCGGACGGCGTGGATTTTGTGTCGTCAGACGATTCACCCAATTGGATTTCGGCGAACCTCGGGTGAAATGAGCGAGCGACGTTGCCCAGTACATCAGAAAACGCCGCTTGATCGAATCAAACGGCGTTCGAGTTAGTTTACCAGAAGTCTGGTAGGTCTTTTATCAACTGTGTAACCAAATGGTATCGAGCAAGCCGTGACTCGGAACTCAGTTCAATTCGAACTGAGTTCCGGACGACTTATTTACGAATTTGGTTCACAATTGAATCAGTTGCTAAACTGGAAGCTATTGATTCCAGTTTGTTCCTGTTCCTGCTCTTCGGTGATGATGATCCGTGGACTGACCATCATCATCAAGCTTTGGGTATCCCGTCCAATTCCGACGTTCTTGAACAATCGATTGATGTAGGGGATATTACTGAGCATCGGAACACCGCGTTCGGTTCGCCCTTCGGCCATCGATTTGATGCCACCCAACAGCACGGTTCCACCGTCTGGAACACTGACCGTGGTGCTCACGTTGGTCACGGCGAACACAGGTAGCTGCACAGTTGTGCCCTCTTCGATAACCTCGAATTCCTCACCGCGCCGGCCGATCGTATTAGTCGGATCCAAGGCGTTGATGAGGTCGGCCAAATCGGTTCGAGTATCGCGTCGAGTCTTGCGACTACCTTCAAACGTAAAGGTCGATACGGATTCAATCTGGCTAAAGAACGGAACCATCGTCATTCGAACGAATCGACGGTCTGCCGAAACAACAGCCTGGACATTGAGTTGCGTTCCTTCCGGCAGCAACGTGATCACTGGCTGTTGTGCAGCAGCGAAGTCGCCGACGACCGGAATGATCGACGTTACAAACGGGTTCTGCGAAAAGTTGTTGACAGTCGCCGATTGCCCATTAAACATCGTAACCGTAGGAGCCTCGACGACGTTGGTTCGCGAGTCTCCTTTGGCCGCTTCGATCAGGAAGTAAACTTCAATGTCACTCAGGATTGCAAAGCCAAACTGAGCGGCACTCGCCAGGTCACCACCGAACTGTGGTACGGCGGACGCAAAGCTCCCTTGTTCAAACAACAAGTCCAAGTCTGCCGTATTGAGTTGGTCATCCGGATTGAACTGGCGTCCAACGGTTGACGTTGGTCGCGTCCGATCTCCCAGGAAAGTATTCAACGGCAGATTGGTATTGTCTTCGATCTTGAAATCAAAATCGATCCCGATTCGCTCAAAGAACGTGTCGCTCAACGTGATGAATCGAACTTCAATGACGATTTGCACGTCGTTCAATTGACGCAATCTTGACAGCAAGTCTTGAATGGCGTCTTGAACCTCCTGAGTTGTCGTTACGACCAAACTCAGGTTCGATGCGAACGGCCGCATGCGCCCCGTTCCGCCATTGTCTTCCCAGCTATCCGGGAAGATCGTCTCTTGAATCAAGTCCATCAGATCGTTGAAGTCGGCTTCGGTGATGCCACCTGGATTTCCAATGGAATGTGGACCCCGCTGGTTCATCAGTGGCATCCCGGTTTGTGGTCCGGCACCGCCACCCATACCAATTCCCCCGCCAAATACCTGGTTTGGAATCTGTTGACCCAGCGCGACATCCAATTGGGAAATCTGTTGGGTTTGCGGATTTTGCATGTCCACAATCATCGGAGACGACGTGATGCCATGGCTTCCCATAGGTTGAGCGCCCCAGGCGTTGACGTGGGACGACATCGGCGAAATGAACGTATTTTGCATCGCACTTTGGAAGTTCTGAATGGGAACGACCAAATCGCCTACGTAATAGACTTTATCAATCGTGTCACGTTGTCGGGCGTCGGAACTTGTGACTTTGACGACTTCGTCTTCGATCACGT
Source organism: Pirellulaceae bacterium (assembly GCA_041748315.1). GTDB lineage: Bacteria > Planctomycetota > Planctomycetia > Pirellulales > Pirellulaceae > CALMEE01. Next base: position 5,578 of record JBGTDM010000112.1, on the reverse strand, counting down.
ACTCCAACTTCAAGTTCCCCAAAATCAGTTTCAACGCGCTATGAATTGAAATCGGATTATTGAGTCGCATCGAAACCGGAGCATCCGGACGTACATTTTCCAGCGACAATGCACGGGGATCGATCACAATATTGACCCCAGCACGATTGGCAATCACGTCCAGAGCTTCACTCAGGGGAGCGTTATTGAATTCATGCTGAATCTTTTCATTGTGTAGCCGCAGATAAATCGAACGTTCCTTTTCACTGTTGAACTTGGACGCTTCGAAGCGATCTTTTCGAATCCCGCTTAATTCGTTCCAACGTTCGATGTTTCTTCCAAAACTGTAGGGATTCGCCATCGTCGCCCCTCCGGAAGAAGCATCTTCAGCCTCATACAGGGCATCCAGAAAATATTCCGACTTGCGATTCGCCAAATCACGATTCTGCGCATCACGAAAAATGAAACTGGCCTTTTCGTTCATCACTTGAACGATTTCCATGTCTGGGGCCAATTCCATCGCCTGCCTCGCGATCATCAAGGCCTCCGGATAACGTTGTTCGTGCTTAAGCCGTTCAAAATCATCCACGAGCTGAGCGATTTTGCGTTCAATATCGTAGTTGCGTTGTCGCTCGTTGTGGACCTGATCAATTCGTTGCAGATTGACTTCGTCGGTCTCGATTTGCGCAATATTCGTTTGAATAAACGTCGAAATACTGGAAATCTCGCGATCGATCGCATTGATCAGTTGCCGCTTGGATAGTTCGTCAACATTCGACTCGGCAACCTGTTCACGCAGGAGTTTCATGTGCTCCAACGCACCCCGAGGGTTGTTGTTCTCCATCATACGTTCGGAAACAGCTCGCTCGCGCAACACATCATTTTGCAATTTCTGCCGCAAGCCGTAATCGATCCCTTCGATTTGCTCAACCTTGGCCCCCGTTCGATCTTGCGATCCAGGAGTTGACTTCTGAAGTTGCGCAAGGCGTGATTGAAGTGCTCGACGCGTCTCGAGATCAAGTTGATCTTCGTACTGCCAGGCCAACCTGAAATACTCCAACGCGCGATCTGAATCATCTCGATCCATGGCAAACAAACCAGATTCAAAGAGTTGTTTCCCGCGAGAACTCGCCGAGCTTGAACTTGGTCGCGAATCGTCGTAACTGGCAGGAAGGTTTTTGGTCATGTCGCGTTGAGGATTATAGAGCGCTTGCTCGACGGAACCTTCGGCTGCTGCGACCCTGACGATTTGATCGTTGAAGTCTTTGGAAAACGACGACGTGTCGCTTCGCGCGTTGCGGATCTTCAGCTCCAATTCCCAAGGCAGGATGGCCGCGTTGCTGAATGAGCTCGTGGGAATATCAAGTGATTTCACTTGTGCCACCAGAGTCGCCGCATCGTCAAATCGCTTCTGGTCGAATGCCAGTTGAGCCTGACTCAACAATTTATTCGCTTCCAGTTTAGCCAAGTCCAAATTCGCCTCGGAAACCGCAGCATTGCCACGTGCCGAAGCCAGTTTGCTCATGATTCCATCAGGTGTTCGATCCGCGCCTTGGAATTGGGCCGGGAATTGGCGCGCCAGGAGCACCAGTTTTTCAGCCATTTCGAAGTCGTTGTAGTCGATTAACTCGTCAGCTTGTTCCAGAAGAAACAGCGCTGCTTCCTGATTATAGCGAATACCATCGGTGCTTCGTGCCGCTTCGGCCAACTCCGCATGACGTTGAATCATCGATTCGATGCGGGTTGGCGAGTCCATACTACTTTCCGCATCGCGATGAGTACGGGCTTCAGCCAACCAGGTTTTCGCCGCGGCAATATTCCCCTTGGCCAGGGCCTGCCGCGCCTTTAACAATGCTTCCGCGCCATTCGTGGCGGAAACGGTTTCCAATTGATTTGTCTTAGCGCCGGTGGCCTCTTGTTGCGCGACCAGATTCGGCGCTATCGCACATAGGCTTGCAGCCAAGCCCAATGCCAACATTTTGGTCGTGATTCTCGAGGAGCTATTCAAAGCATCACTCCTTATAAACGAATTGCTCGATACCCAGTTTCTTTACTACCTAAAAGATCTTTGCGATGCCGACGGGTAGCCTCCCTTCGAGCCATCGTCGTTCGACGCCGTGAGTGCCGTAGCTGTTTTATCTTTTGCCTACGAATCATCTCAGAGCGCATTAACCGCGCAAGACCTATTGACGGTCAAATTTAGTCGCGGGTAAATAATGGGCTTCCGTCAGCATGTCAACGGCAGTTTTTGAAAAGTCGGAAAAAATACCGAGATCGTCGCTAGCAACGAAACCGCTCGTGGTCGAAATGCGGCGTTATTGACAGGAATTCGCTGCTAGAAATACTTGGCGCTAGCGGTCATCCTGCCAGCAAACCCACCGAACCAGACAAAAAAACGAGCAACCGATGCTTCTCGGTCACTCGTTGTGGGTCACTCGTTTTGTCCAAAATCAACGTTATGGCGCGAGTCGATCTTTCGGCTCGACTCGGCTTGCCGCGCCAGTTATCGGAAACGACCCCGATTGCGAGGCCCTGCATTGAAATTCCCTGGCATCCATTTAGCCATGGCGGCGCGCATCGAATCTTCGTTTCCTTCGACCAAAATTTTTGCGGTATCGCTACCAATCAATGCCTCAAACGCATTGGCCAGTTCAAACTTGTCGATGTAATCCATCACATAATACTGACGAATTTCAACGAGTGCCGGTAGCGGATTCACCGGCTTCGAGTCAACAAGCGTTTCAATCCGACTATCGACATGCTCCTTTTTGAGGCTGCTCGGAAATTCCGTGCCCCGCCATTGTTTATCCGCGTAATTTTGGAAAATTTCATCTAGCGCGATATCAACGGGATCGTCGCCACGCCCGGTTTCGCGGTCTTTGGCAACCTTGGCAAGCGTCAGCGCTTTGCCACGTTTGATCAACTCGCCGTGCTTGACCGAATAAAGGGCCAACCGAGTCGTATTGGTCGATCGATTCGTTCGCGAGGAATGTTTGATATCGACTTCAAATACCGCTAAGACATCGATTCCCATCGAAGCAGCGTTGCGGATCAACGTTTCGAGCTTATCAACACCGACTAGAGAAACGCCCGGTTGAGTTCCGGTTTTCGGACCACCACCGGATCCCTCATCGTCTTTCGATGAACCAACATTAGTTCCCGGTTGGTTGTTGGGATTTCCTGTAATTCCTCCACCCGAACCACCAGAGATTCCCATCAGGTCGTCAAAACCACCAAGCGCACCCGAAGGAAGATTCTGCTGCTCGTCGTTACGGTTGGATGTTGCATCGGTGGCACTGTTACCAGCCGCTTTGGCATTGATTTCGGCCAACAATTTCCCATAGAAGCCCCCCTCATGGGTACGCCTGGAGTCTAGCCGTTCCAAAAACATTCTTCCGTAGTCGCCCGTGTAAAACACGATCTCCTCGTGTGGCGTCAGCGAACTGGTATCACTGCGGTCGCGGTTACCGGCAGCCGTGCTGGCACCTGCACCCTGATTGAACAGGTTTCGTCGAGGTGGAGCCGCAATTGAGCCTCCACCACCGCTCGGCGGTCCTGCAATGTCATCGACATTACTGTTTCCTCGACCAGCAGCATTGGTACCAGATGGCGAATCACTGTCACCGATCACTGGAGGATCCCCGTCGAGATCGCCATCTAATTTGTAGACGATCCCAACTCCCCAACGAAGACCTAAACGGGGTTCATTAAACTTTCTGTCTTCATTCTCGCTCCAGCCATTAAACCATGACATGGGTGTCTCGCGGAGCACACGATCATCCGTTAATGCATGGGCATACAAATATTGAAAGCCATCGGAATCTCGAGTCTGGCCAAACGCCTCTTCGGCGGATTCAAAAAATGACTTCGGCTCGTCGTCGGTTGTTTCGTCTTCGCGACCGCCACGGTTATCGTTACCCGCTGCATTGTTTGCGTTGCCCAAGCCACCTCCGCCCAAATCATCATTTCCACCACCGGCATCATTGGAGGTGTTGGAATCGCCAGAATTTACAGTCGATCCCCGGTCATCGTTTCGAATGTTGGCAGCACCGCCACCAGCTGCAATCTCGGGCACTATTCTCGGACGGCCAAACGCATCGACGCCATGTGTGTTTTTCGGAGGTCGGCCAGCATTCGCTTGATTGTTATTCGGCGATGTGGTTTGACCTGGCCCCTCCAAATCGATACCTCCTCCGGACTGCGCAATTTCTTCCGATTCATCTTGCTCCCCATCATCACCCGTTTTGTCCTCATCATCGGCATCGGACTTCGTGTTGCGCGAGGCGTTTTTTTCGCCACCGCCCGGTGTCCCCAAGCTCGGGGGATTCGAACGCGATTCGTTGTCCGCAAGTGGCGATAGGACGGGGCGATCGGGTCGCCCAGAGCAGCCGATCAACAACACCACTGTGAGAATTAGACTGAAAAATAGTTTGAACTTAATCATGAATCACCTCATAGGATTCATTGAATGCGAACTCGTCAAATGGTCACAAGACAGCGTGACATGTTCGCACATGGAAATGGTTAGCATGCACCGATCGGTTTTCCCCCTCAACGCCTGTCGACAAGTCGCGTCAAAACACCTGAACTATAAACGCGCAATCGAATTCAAGCCACGTCGTCTTCATCGTGACGAACGAGCCACCCTTCCATTGGGGAGCATTCCCGATCCGTTACGGCTCAAGCGACGCAACTCGTGCAATCCCTATGTTGTCTATTCTACGGGAAAAACGTTCTTTTGCCACCCTCAAAACACGTTCAAAAAAGTGCCAAAGGTGAAAACAGCAAGCTCTAGACGACTCGAATGTGATTTATGTTCCAAATTCGAGATCCGTTTTTCTCCTCGACCCCAAAAATCCTAGAAATTGTGAACTCAAGTCGGTGTCTCAACGACCGGCTCTCTCTCCAAGATTGGCGGCAACTTGGGGTCAAGAAAAGACAATCCCGTTCACCGGTAAGCCGTCTATTCTGGACAGAATCCAGGTTTGGCTTTGAACATAGCACTCGGACTTTGCTCAAACGATCCATTTATTGCCCCCTAACGGACTAGACCAGGGACGAAAAATCCGCTTAGGATCAAGCAAAAAACAACTTCGGTGTTTTGTTTGGTTTGAACTGGTAGTTAAATTGGCCGAGAAATTCGTCTCGGATGATCGAAGGACTGGCAATGTATTCTGGTGAGGCTTTTTCTTTTGCTGGATAGACGACTCGGGCAAATTCCGTGATGACTCGTAAGCCGGTTCTTGTCGTTGTTCGAGCGATTGCCTCACGAATGACCTCAATGCTTGTCAGCAACAATGATTGTAGGGAGCGGGCGACATGGCAGAAGACGCGATGGTCGATGGGGTTGTACTTGGAACAATAGGGTGGGATGTGGTTGACGCGAATGGTTCGTTGTAACCGGTCCGAGAGGTTCTGAAGTTGCTCGCGAAACAGAGTCACACGATATCCGTTGCTTCCACCACAGTCAGCCAGTAACAGAATGGGCGTATCGGGTTTGTACTTCCATTTGCCAAGTCGAAACCACCAGCGACGAACCGCATCGACCGCCAATCGTCCTGTATCGGTCCCTTGAGCCAAATACATCAACGTCTCGTTA
>JBGTDM010000111.1:0-7164 GCA_041748315.1 Pirellulaceae bacterium | reverse complement strand
GCTTCGCGCCTGCGCGCGGGGAGGTTACTTTTTCGGGGGCCAACTCACACTCCCGCACGACAGACTTGTTGCATCGGATGCACCTTGGCTGTTGGCTCGATGTGCCTCAATCGTAGATCCACACTTCATCAAAATCGTGATCCTGCCCAAATAACACCCCTTCGCAGGGAACATAGATTTCAACCATCGTTTAGGAACATCCCTCGGGCTGACGAAATCGCTTTTGAGGCGTGTTTTGACGAGGACCTGCATCAAGGAAATTTCGTTGGCCGGCGCTGGGAAACGGTGAGTTGTTTGCCCGAGGCACATCTGGCGCGGTTGATTCCGATTCACCGACGACCGAGTTGTCTTGATCAGATCCCCAAAAGGGGATGGAAAACGACAATTCACCTCGTTCGTACAACACGTAGGCGTAGGTCCCGCAGGCTGTGATACCGCAGGCGGTCAGTGACAAACAGGCAAATACCAATGGAATGATGAAGAATGGGTTGGTTAGCAGGCTGCGCTTGCATCGCGGTGCCGCAGGCGGAACTTGACCGGCAAATGGGTCGACAATTGGCGGCAGATTTTTGGGATGCAGTTTCTTTGTGTTTTGCTGTTTACTTTGGCCTGATTTGGTCATTGCGACGCCCTTGATAGATGGATCGATCACTTGTTTAGCGGAAGCCAATTGGCGAAGGGGACACGCATTTTGCTTTCCGGAAATTCCGGGAGATTCGGTGCCCCTGGGTTCTCGGGGTCAGACCTTGTTTTTTGTTTCTTGAGGGTAGGACCACGGTTTTTTTGTGACAGAAAACACTTGGTACCTGCCAGGTTGATTTTGGGAAACGGTGAGCGTGGTGGCTTGCGACGACACGGGCGTGACGTTGCTTCATCCGAAAGTGCCTCCAGATTTTGACATTTCAACGCCCAGGCAAAAACGGGCTGCCGGAGTTTACGCCGAAGCACTGGAGAAGAATAAGCCGAGCATCAATGCCAAAATGTGGGCCTATCGTGGAGCCAACGTGCGATTGAACATGTTTGAATTTACGGTCAGTCGCCACCGTGATGGTCCGGAGTTATTCTTTCAGGATTTCGAGGGCACCATTCTGGGCGACTGTTGGCATGGTTTCGAAGCGATCGTAACGGCGTCGGACGGGGCGATCATACAGGCTGCCTGTAGCGCACACGCGCGGCGAAAGTTTGAAAGCGCGATGGATCATCCGGGGGCCATTCGCAAGTATCGTAAAAAAGAACGCAGCGATCGCGAGATCCGCAAGCGAGAACAACGCGCGAAACGTCGCGCCATCAAAAACCAGCGTAAACATCTCAAGAAAAGAAACGGTAGCTCACCCCCCTGCCATCAAACATTCGCCAGCGCAAACCCCCCAACCGTCCTCAGAGACGCTTACACTCAAATTCAGCATCCAATCAATGAACCCGCGAAGTCAAACACCCATTTGTTAGGCCGCGATTGACTCGAATTCGCGAAAGGCAAATCGCTACCATCATCACCAAAATTGATCCGGATGGTTCGGGGACCGATTGCAAATAGACACCATCCATACCAATTCCATCATCAGACGACGTTTGAAATAAAAGAATCGAAGAGAATGGTGTAGACTGAGAAAATCCAAAAAATAGCTCATTCCCATTGGGGAGTGGACCTGTCGCTATGACTATTCCAGAGCGCCAAATGCGATTGCCCTGTCCTCGCCTGCGGATGGGATACAAATGACATGCTAAAAGCATTGCAAAACGCTCAATTTTTGATGCACCGGACCTGCAAAAATTAAATTCGTTTTTTTTGATTTCCTGCTTGCACCTTACCACCATTTTGTAGTAAGATGATGAAAATCGAGTTGTTTTTCATTCTTAAAGGAATGAGTTAAACATGAATTTCAAATTATCAACACTCAATGGCGTCGTGTCGTCACTGTCATTTTTGGTGGCATGCTTTGCAGCCAGTTACACTGGAATCTCAGAACGCGAATTAGGATTGCGCGGTGGACAAACTCCTTGTGATGCTGTCGACTTGGAACCCTCCAAATGTATTGGCGCTCCCGCTTCATCTTGCGATGGGGACAACCATCGTGTTGACAGGTGCACGACAGAGGAAGATTTCATGCCGGGACAATGGATAAATTCATTATGTGCGGACAATTCAATGTATAACTGCACATATCAGCATCAAGATTGTTTCGATAAACCTGGTCAAAAACTGTCAGCCCAGTCGTGTGAACCTTGGGAGGTCGAAGGCGGGCCGATAGATTAAAACCTTGCCGTATCGCAGGAGTCATTCGAAGTTGCAAGTTGATAATCATCGAATGTTGACTTCAATGACGTGACATTAGACATTGATCTCTGATCTCTTAAGCGTGGCAAAATTGGGAACAAGGAGATTGGGATGAGTTTTTCAAGTTTTCTTCGATGGCCCATGGTCGTTCGATGTACGCTTCACTTGGGGTGTCTCTTTATTGCGGGTTTAAATGCAACCGTCGACGCCGATGATTTTAGGGCGACCTTAGACAACTTTGCACAGCAGTACAACAACAGATATTTCGAGTTCGAGTATCAGTCAACATATCAGCTTGGACCGACTTGGCCGACTGGAACGCTGTTGTGTGCATCCAAAGGTGTTTTTAAGAACTGGAATCTCGAACAATGGCACTTTGAATCGACGCGCGAGAACGCGCAATTCTTAAAGTCGAATGACGTACCACCGGAAAGAATTACGAATATTGACGTATCGAAACTCGATGCCACAGTCAAATCTGTTGAAGGTAAGATCCGAGGAGAAGATTTTTACTATCAGCGGAATTTCGGATCGACGTTAATAAATGGCCTGGTAAAGAAAGCGGGCAAGGGATCATCCCCTTTTTATGGTGGGTTCGCGGATTTTCTGTTTGGGTATGAGTACTATCTGGGCCATCCGAAGATTACGTTCTTCGAGCTCTTGGACAGGTCGAACTTTACAACAGAACAGGTTCAGCTTGAGGGTATCAATGCGTCGTTAGTTACATGTCCGACAGTCTATGGATCGTTTCGTTTATGGTTTGATGCAAGTACCGCTCGACTCCTTCAAGTGGAAAGTCTGCGTGGACCGACCGACATTCTTTACACAGGTGGGAAGCGGGATGGATCCGGTTATGCGGTAAATACAAGTGTTCATTCGCATTTTCGACATTTCAATGAGGTCCCCTTAATCTCGATCCGCATGAAATATCACAATCTGGTTTATCGGGAGATCGATGGTCAGACTTATTGTGTCGGGTTTGATTGGGAGTATGCGGATGAGTTTGCAAATGGTTCTAAAGATTTGGTAACGGCGCATCTTTCAATCGCGAATGTACGTCGAGTGACCGAAAATAAACCGAAGAAGGGTGAGATGAAATTTGCGACCATTCACATCCCGGATGACACACGTTTCCATGCAACCGACGACCCCAATATTCCATACGTTGTACATCGGGGGGTGATTCATCGGGTCGTTAACGAATCGACCTTGGAGTCGCTGGATGGTGTGCGATTTCCATGGGTCCGATCGCGGTTGAATTACTGGGTCGTCCTTGGCGTGGCGATTGGGCTGGGCTGCTTGACCCTTTTTATTATTTGGCGTCGTCGAGTCCGACTGCTGTGAGGTTAAATCGTTTTGACGAGCAATGACCCCGACAGGGTGCGTATCATCCGAAAGGGACAATAGGGCAAGTCCTTTTGACGGAAGCTACTTCCTGCAGATGAATAACCGATTGAATTGATTCGTTGACAATTCAAGTCATTCTACAAACGGAGTCCTACGATGTGGAACGATTTTACTCAATCGATGGTAACGTTAGTCTACGTGGTAAGTCACTCCCTATTTTTTTCAACGACATTCATTTTCGGTAAATCCGATCATGACTTGCCAATCATCGACCTTAGTCATCAACAAGCGCGTGCGAATTCTACGTGTGGTATTTATTCGCTTGCCGGGGCCCTGAAAGTATTAGACGTCCATTTCCGTTTACAAAACCTTGTGGATAGTAAGTATTTGTCAAATCGAAAAGGTTCGTCAATTGAGGAGATTTGCCGCGCGGCCAAGGATTTCGGTGTGTATGCCTATCCGTTAAAAAAACTGACGCTCCAATCATTGAAGCAATCGACGACCCCGATGATTTTGCACTTGAATCGGAGCCACTACCAGACAACAAGCCGACATTGGGTACTGTTTGTTGGTGAGTCGGAATCGGGCCAAGCGATGATTTTAGACCCCCCCTATCCACTGGAGAATGTAGAGTACGCTGATTTATTGGCTGATTGGGATGGTGTCGCAATTGCCATTTCCAAGGAACCCCAGTCAGCTTCGTTAAGGTTCCTAACCCAAATTGGACAGAAATGGGGGTTAGTTGTCGTCGTGTTGGGGCTCTTGATTTCCAAGCCCTATCTCGTGACCCTGTTCCAGGATGTTCAATTGCGAGTGCTAGCGCAAATGGGGTTTTTGGTCCTGTTGACATCCGCGATCGCGTATAGTTATCACTTCACGTCGATTACGGGTTTTTTCAAAAACCCATCTACGATCGGCGCAGTCGTAAAATATCATTTTGCGGCATCTCTGAATAGGGTCGACGTCAGTGAAGTCGCCGAAATCGTTGCAAACTCTGAAGAGTATCCGCATGTAGCTCTAATCGACGCAAGATCGAGAGCGGCTTTTTTGCACCAAACGATTCCCGGATCGATCAACGTCCCGGTTAACTTGAGGGCAACCGAGCTATCGAAGGCAGTTGACTATTTGAAAAATCGAAAGCGCATCATTGTTTTTTGTCAAAGCGTTGGCTGTAATTGGGACGAACAGATCGCAAAACACTTTGTTTTCTCGGGGTTTCAAAAGGTTGAGATCTTTGAAGGGGGCATTAATGAATGGAACCAATTTATCAATCGATCGGAAGATCGATAACGGGTTAGATCGCAGGCCGAGCTTTGCGACCAGTTTCCATATCGTCTATGGATTGGGGAATTTGTTCGGCCTATTTGCAGCGGGCCTGTTGATCTACACAGGATTGATCCACTTGGGGAATAGCTACGCATTTCTGGCCAGCATTCTTCGTTATCAGCTTGCTGGTTTTGAAATAAGTAAGCACTTGGCCATGATTTTGCCTGTAGCACATTTAGTCATTGGGCTTTGCATCTTGTGTCGCCTTTTTCTGCCAGCGAGTTTGGTGCTTGCTTCATCATTATTTTCACTCTATTTCATAGCACAGTTTTCCGTTATGTGGCGGGGACTCACCATAAGCTGCGGTTGTTTCGGATTGGATAGCCACCAGATAAGCTGGTTTAGCGTCGGACTGGTTGGGAGTTGCAGTCTACTGAGTTGGGTATCCGCCGCAATTTTCCGAAAACATCGTTAGTTAAACCAGAACAGGCGATCGTAACGTTTTGAAAGAGTTCACCATGATCGTGACAGTTCAACCATTGAAACCAGCGGTACATGACCGTGCAAAAATCCGATACTTGAAAATGATGTATGACTCAAAAAATTCCGTCAACGCACGACGATGCGGTTTTACGCTTCTTGAGCTGCTGGTTGTGATTGGTGTTATGGCCATCTTGTTGGCAATGACCATCCCGGCAGTGCAAAGTATTCGAGAGTCCTCAAGACGCACACAATGTCTGGATCGTTTAAGACAAATTGGAATAGGAGTTCAAAACTACACTTCATCTCATAGGAGGCTGCCTCCCGGCACATTGGGTTTTCGGGAAGCATTTGACTTTGATGTTCACTGGAACGATCCTTCAAGTCCGTTTTATTGGAAACGGGCGCAACATACCTCCGGCTTAGCATTAATTTTACCTCATCTTGGGATGCAACGCCTTCACAATGGCGTGCTGCCGATCGCGTTTAATCCGAGTTCGTTCTTGGACGTGATTCAGACTTCACCCGGCTCGCAGTGGATTGGTGAACTGGACGGGATCGTCAGCCTGGCCAAAACAGAAGTTTCTGAGTTCCGCTGTCCGTCTGATGGCTTGAAAGAGGTGGGATTTATGAATGGTGGGTCACAACCCAACACACAGGGCGGAACGGACACAGATGGTTACGGTTATTTTTCGTTTCGTGACGAATTGCCAGGGACTTACGCGTTGACGAACTATCTGGGGTGTGCGGGGGCGCACGCCGGTGGAGTTCATCCTGATCCGGAACGCGTACCATTCACGGGTATGATGCTCAGTCGTCTAGGGAGCCGTCACCAGGATATCGGCGATGGTCTCAGTTCGACATTGATGTATGGGGAATCGATTGGCGGAATTGTTGATGGTCGACGAGGGGCCAGCCCAGGTTGGCTGATTGGAGGTTTGGCCCGTGGACGAGGTCAAATCCCCTGGATGTTGGAGACGCATCCGAAATGGTGGCATTTGCGTCATTTTGGAAATTCCCAATTCTCTGGCAGCTATAGTTTCGGCTCCTTGCACGGTGGCACGGTTAATTTTTGCTTCGGCGACGGGTCGACGACATCACTCGCTCGAGAAATCGATTGGAAGCTCATCTACCAGTTAAGCGGTGCGAATGATGCGGGCATCATTCCCTGGTGAAGAAGAGGAAACGAGGGTCATTGTTGTGTATGTTGCTCGTTTCGAGGACGGCCGCAACGGTGCAACGTGAAACCCAAACCTGTCCACCGGACGAATGACAGTGCCATTCGTGGGTGACACCGTTTGGACTTGTGACCTCTCGGCCACTGGTCCCCAAGGTCAGACCTTGTTTTTTGTTTCTTGAGGGTAGGACCACGGTTTTTTTGTGACAGAAAAACCCTGTCGGGTTGGGTTGATTTGGGAATAGGAACGAGAGAATCAATGAGTCCCACGCCGACCAAAGTGGCGGCAACCCAGGTGACGCCAGTTACGGGATGATTGAATTCGTATTCGGCCCGGCCGGTCAGTTACAATTTAAGGGTCTGGTACATTTTTCGGCGGGATTGGGTTGAATGATTTCAAATCTGTCAACAGCCGAAAAATGTACCTGACCCTCTCGGAACCCGGAGCAAACATTGGTGTACGACATGGCCTCTCGGTTGTTACAACGCGATTACCGCACGAAGGCGAATTCGCCCAGCGGTACAATCGCCGACTATAACCGAGGCGCGACGGCGACATCGACGCCAACCTATCGTTACGTCTGGGGTTCGTACGTCGATGAACCGATTCTACGGATTC
>JBGTDM010000110.1:0-22655 GCA_041748315.1 Pirellulaceae bacterium | reverse complement strand
TGTATAGCTTCAAACAATGATTCCGCATTTTTTTGTGTTACAATCAGGCCGTTTCTTCCATGTTCGACGGTCTCTTTGCAACCTCGATTGTCCGTTGTGATGATTGCGCGGCCGACGGCCATTGCTTCCAGAATCGATCGAGGTGTGCCTTCCATGTAATAAGAAGGGAGTACAAACACGGAGCATTCAGTCAGGAATTTTACCATGTCTTTTACGTGGCCGAGATATTCTAGCGAACCCGCCGATTCCCAGCTCAGAATTTCAGATTTTGAGATCGCTGTCGGGTTGGTGTCGATTGACCCGGCGATTTGAAATTCCACTTGGTCGCCATATTTCTGTTTGAGTCTTCCAGCAGCATGAGCAAATTCTCGAATTCCTTTGTCGGAAAGTAAACGGGTTGCCATCACGAACCGTATCGGTTTGACAGGTGCGTCGGAATACATGAATTCTTCCAAACAGACCCCGGAGCCGTTAACCAGGGAGATTTTGGTTTTCTTGTTGAAAACACGAGCTTCGGTCAGGGTTTCAACGTCGTCAGGGTTTTGGAAAATTGCGTTATCAATTGAGCGAAATCCGTACTGGTAGAGCCATCGCGAGGCGATTTGTACAACTCGTTGCTTTAGGGTTGGATCCGGCGCGAACAGGTAACCCAGTCCTGGAAACAAAATGGAAATTTGGCATTGTTTCAGGGATCTTGCCGCGATGGCCGACCATACTGCGGCTTTGGCTTGATAGGCGAGAATGAAGTCTGGCTGAAGCCTGAGGAAGACGTGTTTTAGTTTGTTGCAGTAGGCCAAATCCTTGAAGGGGTTCAAGCCGGTGCGATCCATTGGAACAATTTCGACATGAATGTCATGGTCTTCGAAAAATTGCGACTCGTCTGAATCATTAACACTTGCGACAACGCTCACACGATGTCCAGACTCAACTAGGCGTTTGGCCAGGAATCGCCTAAAGCGGAGAAATGTGCTTAACAAGTCGCAGACAATTACGGTTTTTTTGTTCACTATATCTAAACTGGAATCACGGTGACTGCTGTCGCCATTTCGAGAGGTCACGGTTGAATTTTTTTTCCAGCCAGGCGATATCTTTGTCAAAATTGGCCAACAGAAAGTCGAACGTTGGTCGATCCATTGGCGGAATGACCCGGCCTCCCCGATAGACTGAAGTCAATCCAAGTTTCTTGCCTAAGGCGATCCATCGATGAAGTCTCAAGCTCCGCAAAAGGGTTGCCGATGACGAAAGCACTTTGGCGGCAGTGCGTGAGCGAGGAGCGTTATTAACTTGATTGACTGGGGATCGAGCAGCCTCGGGAATCAGTAGTTCATCGATGCCCAGATATTTACAAACCTCGTCGATGACATGTTGTGGATTTGACCGAACATCTTCTTGAAACAGAAAAATCATCTGGCCGTGAAATACCACATCCCAGATCGGAATGTGTTGTTCGTAGTGTGCCGCAGTGAGAATGTTAGGTATCGTGCGAGTCGCCCTGTCAAAGTCATGAGAGACGCGGCCCTTGGAGAAATGATGGCGGAACAACGAATAGCTTTGTTCGATCGGATTTCGCACATTGACAATGATTTTAGCATCGGGAAAATGAGCATGAATCCGTTGGGCTGCGGCATGGCAGTCAAAATAGGTGGGGGCGATTTCGCCGCAAATTTGCCCCTCCTGCCGATGGGCAAAATGCCATTCGTACCATGGCAACCCCTTGTGATACCGTTGATCAAAAAACATCGTCTCCTTGACACCTCGCGGCAGGCAAATCGAGGGGTGATGTGACAACACTTCCTGCAACCAACTCGAAGCCGTTCGTTGTGGACCGATGCAGCAAAACTGAATCATCCAATACCCTTTTCCGCAAGCGCGCGGAGGAGTTGACAGTAGTCCTGTTCCCATTTTACCTGCGATGCGACACGACGCACATGCTCACCCGCAGCAACCACGATTGATTTCAATTGATCATTCGTGGCATTCAGGAACCTCTCAAGGGTCGCTGCCAAATTCCCATTCGGTTCAGCGACTAGAAAGCCCGTTTCGTTGTCGACAACGACGCTGGGTACTCCACCCACAGGGTGACTGATCACGGGGCAACCGAAATATAATGCTTCCAGCACAACTTGAGGCAGACCTTCCTGTTGCGAGCACATCACGATCGCCGCCGACTCGGCCAGGACTTGGGGAATATCGTCTCGCCAACCCGCCCACTCGACTCGGTCGGCATGTCCAGAATCTGTAAGTGTCGCCAGGCATTTTTGATAATAGACTTCATGAGTCACGGAACCGACGAGCCGCAGGGTAAACTCTTTGCCCGAATCCCATAGTTGGATTGCAGCTTGGATTAAAGCGAGTTGATTTTTTCGCGGATTGATCGTACCAATCATTGTCAGAGGCAGGTCGCGTCGATAGGCTCCGCGCAACAGCGCCGCGGCTTCCAGCCGAGCGACGCGTTCCGGGGACAAACCGGGAATTAAAGCGATCCGTTTTTTTTCAAATCGGCGCAACATCCAGCCGGGAAACGTATCGCGAAAAACGTACTCCGATTGAGCGACAACTTTGCTTGAGCGGTTGAAGGCGAGCAGATGCAACAAGCACATCAATCCGCGTGAACGATACTCCGCTCCCAAATCCCAGATCAGGGGAATTTTTTGGCGTTGGGTTGCGGGTGCAGCCATCAGCACTGCTTTCGTACCGCGGGCCCACCAGCCGTTGAACTCTTCCTTCGAGATCAAGTTATCAATTTGTCGGCTTACCCGTCGTTTGTCGCGTTGCATGTTGAACCAGCGACGTGGATTAACTTTCAGGCCCTTTCCTCCTGCAGCGCGAAGGGAATCGGGGACATCGATCAAACGAACCTGGATCGACTGTTGCTCGGCAATTTCGGTATGCTTTCCCGCACAATTCGTGACAAACAGGGGACTAATTCCATTTCGTTTTGCGGCGGCGATTAAATCGAGCGTTCGTTTGGGTCCACCCGTCAAGTTGCCTTCGTATAGGCAAAAAAATGCCCAGGTGATTTTGTCTGTCTGAGATTTCATGAATCTCGCTCAACGGGGATTCCCATCGCTCTGAGATAATGGTCGACGACGACGGACGTTTCGAATTCTGCCGCACGTTGAATGCCATCCTCACGAAGTTTGAAACTTTGGTTTTGGTCGTCAATTAAACGCTGGTCAATCGCCTGCCGAATTGCATTTGCCAATGCGATCGGGTCCCTGGTCGGCACCAATTTACCCCATCGACCGTTGCCGAGAACCTCTGCAGGTCCGCCAATACAGTCGGTTGCAACTACTGGCGTGCCGCAAGCCAAAGCCTCAACTAATACTAAACCAAAACCCTCCCAATACGACGACAGAGCGAAAACATCTGCGTTGCGAAAGTATGAATAGGGATTTGAAACAAAACCTGGAAGAGATACAGCATCCTCGAGTCCAAGGCTGTGAACCAAGTTGTCCAGATTGCTTCGTTCGTCTCCCTGACCGAGTAAGATCAGTCTGACACGATGAGTTTTGCGTAATTCACTCATTGCTTTAATCAGCGTTGGAAAGTCTTTGGCAGCGTTTAGTCTTCCTGCAGACACGACGATTGAGGTTGCTTTTGGGTTAAGCCAAGGATGGCTCACTTGTTCAAAGCTTTTTTTAGTGACAACTTCTAGATCAATCGGATTATAAATAACCTGCACAGAGTTCGGCCTAAGATTGGCTGTTTTCTCCAAATCTTTTGCCACTGATTTCGACACAGCGATTATTCCATCTGCGAATGGATAGGTACGACGAATTATGGCAGGGAGCAAACGATCCCGACGCCCTTTTCGATGCTTGGCGGCGAAACCTATGGTACTATGCTCAACCAGAAAGAGTTTGCGGTGGCCACGAGTAATTTTGTTAGCCAACACAGCGATACAATTCGTCGGAGCCATTGACGAAAGGACGTGTGTCGGACTTTTCTTTCGAAGATATCGTGAAAATGGTAAAAGACTGGTAACAATTCTACGGCAACTCAAGTTGACAAGGTTTACATTTGGCGGAACTTCGTTAAGTAGGTCACCTCGGCTGGACGTGACGACCAAATCCGTTTTGAATCCACGTCCTGCGATATTGGTGGCGATGGAAAGGACAACACGTTCTGCACCTCCACCGGCGAGAGCCGGAAGAAAAAACGCGATATACGGATTTTGTTGCATCTGTGACAGAATTACACCCAACTTCTCGTCAACCGAAGAAGAATCATCGTTGACAAAAACTGTTCGAACAGGAAAAGTCGTTCAACATTGGTTGAATCGGGCGAGGTTCCTCGGATAGGACGAGGTGTTTACGCCTTGGATGGAATCGATTCCGTTTTCCACCATTTGAAGAGTTCAGGCACATATTCGTTGGCGAGGTCCTCGTTGGCACTTCGAAAATACTCAGTGAGGCGAGTCAGGCCCATAACATCGTTAGATTGTGGTTTCGAGGACGATTTCTGAAAACGGAGATACAGGGTCTTTGCCAGCTTTTTGATGTTTGATGACGGTAAGAATCGAGCAAATTTTATCGCTTGACGGTGTAGCCGATGATGGCGGATTTTCAAAGTCGGATTGTAATGTTGAAACTCAAAGTCATCAAAGAATGTTGGATCAACTGCCAACTTATGACAGAGTCTACGCATGACAACAACCGGATCGGTGTATAGCTCTTCAAAGAGCACGATTTCAATTGAGTCACGCGGAAATACTTCATTCCACCAACGAATCCAGTGCACATAGTTGCTAAGTTGCAGTTCTTGTTTGGCCAGAAACAAACTGCTGGCAGAAGTGTATTCCGAATCCAACCGACTAAGGCTATTCGTTGTGAGGCAATCGACGAATTCATCGAACGTGAATTGGGGAGAACAATTCGCGAGGTTATCGCGAGTGAATCGGAATGAAGATTGGATTCTGGCCGCGGGCTCGCGCAACACAAATACAATCAGCGGCTGAGGATTTAGTCCAGCCAGATATTTACGAGCAGTCTCTTGATAAAAGTAGTGGGTTGTTCCTTCGAAACGTTTTTGACCATCTGTAGCGTCCGCAAAGAAGTGATCATAGGCCGAGACGCCGTTTGTATGAAATCCGACCCCATGCCGGGAAGCGAGAGGGTGGTCCTGGTCCATGAAAAAAAAGGTCTCCTTCGGATGAGCGCCGTTCAGTTCAGGATGGGCATTAAGCCAATAGAACAATGAGCTTGTTCCCGATTTAGGAGTTCCGACGATATTCAATGCGTCTAGCCCGCTCATTAACGCACACAACATGCTGTTTGGTTGAGCATTAGTTTCATGGTACCGACTTCGTGGCACTAAGTGTCAGAAGCGGTATTGCACCTGTTGAATTCATGACCTAGTCCTACAGCGCCGGCTCGATGCAAAGCTGTAGGCCAGCCTTTCCAGGCTGACGTACATACCTTGCGCTGTAGGACTAGTAGCCATTCTTTTGGGTCTGGTCATTGTGATCAAGAAACATTTTGACTACCGATTACCTGACGACAATCGAATTGCCCCAACGCTTATCAGAATTAAAGCAGCCGGTCCAAAAAGAAATAGCCATGCTCGAAACCCTGTCTCGCTGGGTTGAAGAACTGCAATAGTCATCAGGTAAAGGATGCATGCGACGTTCGAATCTCGATGTTGCACTAAGAAATTCCCAACGCTTTTCAGAATCACGCCCCATGCAAGAAATACGAGCGCAACTCCAATAATTCCTCCGCTCCAGTACGCTTCACCGATTGAACCGGGAGGTATCCCTTTGTCTTTGCGATAAAAGACGTCCGCGCACTCGATTCCGATACCACGTGGCTTGTCCTTCCAGAAAATTCGTGGAATGAATCGATTTAGGTAATTCAGGTAGTTTCTCCCATACTTATATTCAACCTTGTCCGGGACCAGGGCGACAATCGGATAGACTGCCCCTCCGGAGCGACGCGCTTCCATCTCGTCGAGTGAAAGCAAAAAACTGGTTTGAAAATCCAGGTCTTCCAAAAAATCGAAGTTTACTTCGCTCTTGCCAGTCCAATTGGATCGGCGGAACGATCCTGCAACTCCAACTGACAAAAATAACAGCAAGCCGACTATTGCAACTCGGCCAAACGCGACTTTCTTTGTCTTAAAAATCCAACAAGAAAGAAAAACGATGACCGGTCGCAGAATTGCTGATCGACGGCCGTTAACCAGAAAGAGCATTGCTGTTGAAGTCAATGCCAGGACCCAAAACATCGGGTTCAAAGTAGCATTTCGATTGTTGAGCAACATCATTGCGGGCGCTAACATGGTTAGCCACACCATCACGGCATAGATTGAAATCATCTCGACATCGTCGACCACGTATACTTTGTGGGCCACGCCACGAACAATGTTTTTCAAGTGAAGAGAAAAGCCTCCCGAGTACAAAGTAATTTGGATAAATGCAAAAACGCCGACTCCAAAGGCAAATACTGAGAGCAAACTCAAGGCGTTTCGGTTGTCCCGGATTTCCAAAATCCGCCAGGAAATTCCCCTTGCAACAAAGTAACCAATCAAAATCATACACCAAGCCAGTGTCTCGATTAAGATGATTTTTACTTGAAGTTCTGCGATGGCTTCGACAGACCATGTCGGTAGACCCGGGTTCCTTGTATCGCCTAACGCCATTGCGCGGAGGTGCGGTAACGTGCCGCGCGCAAAGCCATAGGCGGACAGAAAAAACAACGGATGAAAAATGCCGACCTTTGGGAATTTAAACAATAAGGGGGCACAAGAAACACAAAGGTACAGAATACTGGCGATAACCCTCAAGGCTGTCAAGTGATGGGGGGTATCACTAAACGGCGCGAACAGGAGTATTGTAGTCGCAAATAGAATTACGGCTAAACGAGTCGTCAGGTAGACCGCTGGTGGAATATCGACAAACGGATTCTCCGCATGGAATCGATTTTGGCGCCCGGCTTGAATATGATGGGATAACGTCATTTTAGTGTTTGCAAAGTATTAAATGCCGGATTTAAAAAATAGGTTGATACAGGGTTTTAATGACTGACCTTAAACTCAAGCCTTTAAGGCAATCATGTCAGTTAAGGGTCTAGTGAGTTGTCAATATTAAGAGTTCGGTTGCTGAATATCAGCCGGAACGCGCTAGCGTCCGGTTTTTACGGCCTGAACCGGGTGCTAGCGCACACCGGCTTACCCTAATCTCTAACCTGGACAAAGCACTAGTGTTGTGATCACTGTTTTCAAAATGCTCGGGTTCCGTTTAGTCGGTAAACCATTGCGCGGAACATGCGAGTGAGCCAATAAATCGGCAATCTCCAAAAGAGGGATGCACCGAGATATCCGGCAACCATCTCCTGGTGTCGTTCGAGGCAGCGGCGAGCTTCAACTCGCTTTCCGATTCGGTCGAAATATCGATAAAGCCAAAAATACAAATTGGCGTTGTTTTCCTGCCGAGTTTTCGATTCACTAATTGAAGACCACATTCCCCCCTGATGGACGCGATACGCGTTCGGAAGCACGGAATCCAAATATTTTGACCCACCAAACTGACTAAGCCACGACACCAGAAAGCGATCAGCGCTAATGATCCGGTAAAACTCAACAGGCAACGGTTCAATTGGCTTTCGAAACAAATAGGTGTTTGTCGATAGCAATATATCACGATCTGCAACCATTTGCGGAGGCGTTGCATCTTTGCGACCCCGAGGAAACTTGGATTCTCGGACCAACTGATAATCAGTGTCAATTGCAAAGGCATCATGACCGCAAATCACATATTGCGGATGTTTGTCCAGAAATGCGACCTGTTTACTCAATTTTTGTGGATCGGTCCAGTAATCGTCTCCCTCACAAAACGCAATGTACTCACCCCCCGCTTCGGCCATCACAATTGGCAGTACCTTTCTCCCTTGAGAATATTGGTTGGCCGTCTGCAAAATCGATTTAACAATTGTTGGGTACTGCTGTTGATATCGTCGAATGACCTCCGCCGTTCCATCTGTTGAAGCATCATCATGGACGATGATCTCGAATGGGAAGTTGGTCTGTTGGATCAGGAATCCTCCCATTGCATCCGAGATAAAACTCTCATGACTATAGGTGATGCAGCAAATACTTACACGCGGCACATC
Source organism: Pirellulaceae bacterium (assembly GCA_041748315.1). Lineage (GTDB taxonomy): Bacteria > Planctomycetota > Planctomycetia > Pirellulales > Pirellulaceae > CALMEE01. The sequence continues at coordinate 14,544 of JBGTDM010000110.1, read as the reverse complement.
AACCTCGCTCCAGCCAGAAACAATTTCAGCTTCCGTTGGCAGTTGCTCAATGGTGCGCGGTGGGATCAGCGCTTGTAGGTCGTATTGTGAAGGCATGGGATCTGGCTAAATTTACAACGGCGTCGCCATTGTTGGGTTAACGAATTCGAAACATCAACACTGGACAATGTCTAGGATTTGTTTGTTATTTCCGTTTAACGATCATCGTGTCCGATGAACAAAGGCGACGGCATTATATCGAACAATCCGTAACTCCGTGGACATCCATGGATCTGATCGTGCTAGACGTGTCACTTTGAACATATTAACTGAACAATTTAAACAGGCAAAACCCGCTTGCGAACATCGCAAATCAATTCGATTCGATTTGATTCGATTCGATGAAGTCGTAAATCCATTACGCCGACGATGAATTGAATGGTTCCCACCGAAATCGTTTTGGCAAACACGAATTACATTGCCCAACCGTAGGGCGCTGGAACATTAACGAGGCAGTTGCATAGCATGCTATGCCCACGACGATCTGAAGAAGTAACAAAACTGCTTGAGAATGTATTGGCAACAGTCCGGTCAACCAAACGACGCATGCCATCAACAGACTGCAGCCGATTGCTGGGGAAAAATCTTTGATTGGTTCCTTCCACCGATAACTTAACAATTCGTGAGTATAATAGCTGTTCATCAGGTACGCGATGATCGCCGTTACAGCTTGCCCAATCACGACCGCTAACAGCCCAAAGGGTATCATGCAGACTAAACTTGTGATAAGCAAAATCTTCTTAGCAATCTCGAGTCGCAAAATTAAATCCGAACGCCCGATCGCCTTCAGAGTGTTCAAGTGGATTACTTGCAAGGGATACAACGCGCCTGCGACGCATAATACCTGCAGAATCGGAACGCTGGGAAGCCACTTATCGGTTAACAAGACAATGACCAACGGCTTAGCCACCACGGCCAGTCCCACCGCCGCAGGGAACGAAAAAAAGGCAAGCATCGTCAATGCCCGCCGAATCGCGACAACGAGTTTTTTCCGATCATCTTGAAGCTCGGCCAATGCTGGAAAAGCAACTCGATTTAGGATTTTTGAGACCATAAGTCCAGGTGTCAGCGCCATTTCACGACCTCGTGAATAGTAACCCAGGCTCGCGGCATAAAAAACTTTACCGATTACCAGTGAGTGCAGGTTGTGATAAGCAGTGTCGATCAAGGTTGAAATCATCATCCGAGATCCAAAGCCAAAAAGCTCACGTAAGGCCGCCAGGCTAAATTGCTTGATTGGCCGCCACGGACTGATTAACCAATACATTGATGTTTGGATTAAAGCACCAATGATTTGTTGTGATACCAATGACCACACACCCCATCCCGTAAAGGCCATGTAGATCCCAATGGGTCCCGATATCAATGATGCCAACACAACCGCTTTGGCTTGGGAACGAAAATCCAATCGTTTGGTCAACAATGATTGCTGGACCAACCCAAATGAGCGAATGACCAAGACCGCTGACAATGAACAAGTCAGTCCCACGAGACCAGGTTCGCCGTAGAAGGCTGCAATCAGCGGCGAACTAAAACACAACAAAATAGCCAGTGCCAGCCCGACAACCAGGTTAAGGTAAAACACGGAGCTTTCATCCAGGGGGCTCGTGTTTTTCTTTTGGATAAGCGCCGAACTGAATCCGCCATCGAGTAATGTCTGTGAGATCGCGATAAAGACTGTGACCATCGCGACCAATCCAAATTGTTCTGGGAACAGCAACCTTGCCAGGACGATCCCCACGGCCAGGTGGATTCCATTTAGGCAAAAGCTTTCTAAGGCCGCCCAAGACACACCCTTTAAGACTCGGGAGCGCAAATTGGGGTTTAATGGGTCGTTCACAAGGTTGCCATCTGTGTCGTGATGCATCTCGAAGCAGTCACTGAATCGTTAAAATGTGGATCGTAATTGCTGACTCGACGTGTCAAATTAGCATGACTTGCTGTTGACGTGACGTCGGGCCAGATTCGTACGTTTTATTTTCCCAGGGAAAGGAGTTTTGCCGTGGTGGGACTCCAAGGAAGTCACACAAGCGTCCATAGGCCATCTTCTCGGCTACATTAATGACAAGAAGTTTGTCCGGTTGCTCCTGGAAATACTCGATGACATGTTGGTTGTGTTTCAGGTACTCCGATAACATCAGATCTTTGTTAAAAAGATCATCCGCGTGTCCCGGAAAACGCGCTTGGAAATTTTCCCATGACCAGCCCCTCCAGACATAGGGGTCATTGTTGAGATCAACTGTTTCGGGAAAGCGACCGTAGCGTTTGATGCTAAAGTTGATGACTGAACGGTACCACTGTTCAGGATCGTCGCGAATCGTAAGGATGAATTTTTCGTCGGGAAATGCTCGATCCATCTCCCGATAAGTTTCGGGCCAGCTAAAAGGCACATCCTGAAAGACTCGTGCCGAACGACAATATCGAACGATCGGCTCAAAATTTCTTTGATGGTAAAAGGGAGCTAATCGTTCGGCCTTTCTCTGATTGCCGACGAAAAATCCCTGGTCCAGAAATGCCCGCGTAAGGGAAGTCGTCCCCGTTCTATTTCTCCCCACGCAAAAGATTTTGGGATTCCGAGGTGACAAGCAGTATTCGATTGCCTTGGGGATCGCACGCGATAATTTGTTTGTGAGTTTTTTCATTTCCGGGAACTTGTCGGCAGCATCTCGGCGACGTGATAACGTGATGGCTAAGCTTCGATTGTCAACAGGTTTTGCTTCCTCCACACATCGTCGAGATGAAATCGCATCGTCGTTCCAGCACTGACAAATTGCGGGTTGGCAATCCATCCAACGGATTGATTGGTGAAAATGAGTTTGTCCCCAGAGATGATTCTTTGCCACCAAATTAAGGTGTTGGCGAGACCTCCCCAATCCGTCGTGACATCGACAGAAGTTGGGTAGTCGCACTGATCGCGGATATAGTCAATGACAAAAGCAGGGGTTTCCTCGCTGAGCATTCTCGCCCCTGACAAATCGAGGCGGCCATCCTCGCCACGGATTGGGAAATATCCATGACATGGTGTCTCATCCAAATGCTTTTGGAGACTTGAAAATGAAAGTCCGTATCGACCTTCGATCTCCCGAATCTGGTCGGACATTCGCTGTCGTCTGGACGGTACATCTTGAGCAGGCCAATCGACCACGGCAACCCCATACTCGACTCGATTCGGCACAATGGTTCCATGGGGTGAAAGCAAAGCTTTGATCATCTGTCGAGTCAATTGGGTTTGAGCCTCGTCACGTCTCGGATCATTCAGATAGATCATGGCGATAATACAGTCATACGATTCGCGTGAAGGCGTTACAACAAAGTTGTGCAAATCGGCTTGGTAAAACTTGACAACCTCAGACATGCCATTCCCGACAACGAGTTCCCGAGCAATGGTAAGATCGGATTGATCTACAGCATCAACGGATCCCGCTTTCGCTTGAGCGGCCCATTGCGCCAGCAACCCCAGACCACAACCTGCATCGAGTACGGCATCTCCTGGTTTGACCGATTCCCTGATCGCGTCTCGAAGATTAAAGGTTCGATCAAATCGAAGTAACAAATTTAAATGTTGAAATGGAGTCAAGGTTTATATTCCTGATTGTCTATCCCGGTCAATCCAAAACACTGTGGCACTCAGACCATCTCTTGATACTGAAAATCGCCGAGTCTCGTAAAAGGTCGAATGATTTTCTTTGAAAGGCAGATCCACTTTAAACGTCAAACGTATAGCGCAAATATCTGTTCAGTTTTCCGAGACCGGGATTCGTCGGGGTACCAAGTCCTTATAGCCACGAACTCCTGCCGTAGATTTTAACCAGCGCTCATCGGGTTGATGACCTGAAGCCCAACTTACGATAGCGCGCGGAATATCGGCACCTGCCAAATGGTGGAACGGATAGTCTCCGGTGAAACGAGGATTGACGTCGATAACTTGTAATTTTCCTTGATCTTGCAAGCAGTCGATTCCCCAAACGCCCTTGTGGGTGGTCAGTTTACCAAGTGTGACAGCGAGTTCATCCGCAATTGATGTTTCAAATGATGTGGCCATATCGCTTTCGCCTGCGCGCATCGAATGTACTTCACAGACGAAATGGCTTCGATAATTACCCTTGAGATCATTGAGCACGCCGACGCAGAACTCCCGTCCCTGAAGAAATTGTTGAATAACGACGAGTTGGTCCGATGGCGCATCAATAAACCGAATGGTCGGCGAGCTCAAAACAGACTGTTTTGCACGTTCAAATGCCGGAACGAGCTGGTTACTTGCCGTGCATCTCTCCATACCCAGCGATCCAAATCCAAATCGCGCTTTGACAATCAACGGGAAATGCATTCTCCCGGATTCAACGGCTGCCAACGCATCGTCGACACTCAATACGCTTTGCGGAACTGAAATTCCATTTGATTCAAGAACGCAACTGCATTCGTACTTATCCAGTGCAATTCGTCCCCACTCTGCATTGGGCAGAACCGCGATTACATTTTCATTCTGAATTGATTCAACATGCTGGCTAAGCACAAAAGTGTCCAGATCGTGCAATGAACACAGTATCCGAATATCGTATTCCCGACAAATGTCGAGAATAGCTGGCAAATACTCTTCGCTTTGCGAGGGGGGTGTCTGAATCGCAATGTCAGCAGCAAACATCCCGGCGGTGTCAGCAAACATATTAGCGGCAATCACCGAGCCGGAACCGGATAACGCATCTTTGAAGTACTCGACGAGGTAACTGCGTCGACCAATGCTTGTCAGTAACACGTTCATGGGCGCGTATGAACTCCGCCACTTAGAACTGCATCAGCACATCGCCGTTCGGTTTTGGTCAATTCAATCTGGTTCGAACACTCGAATTGTTCGGGGCCTGTATAGCCCATTGGCAGGTCACAATTCAACGAATCAAACTTCTCAACAAGTTGATGATAAATCGATTGAGGAGATGCGCAGAACGACTCATAGTCAACATGAAGTTTTCGATGTTCGGGTATATCGGCAAGCTGCCGCTCAATCATCTCATTGATAAATCGCCATTGACCGGCAACTTGACAAACGGGTTCAAGTTTTTCCAGATGATTAAACTCCGCCGGCTTAAACGACCACCATTCAGCGTCCGTTCCAAAATATTTCCGCCGACTTGCGAGAATTGACCCGATATTTTGATAGGGTGATCGATGCATGTACACAAAGAAAGTTTCCTCGATTCGTTGGCCAATTAAGGCAGCATATGGATTGGCAATTAGTGCCTTCAATACTAACGGCTTATCAAACACTTGTTGCAATCCCGCGCAGTTATCGCTAAAGCCACCAAAGTCTGCATTGCGTAGAAACTCTTCAGGTGGACATGGCAGTTCTGGGAAAGAAAAAAAACGCCGCCAAAAATACCAGAACTCATGGGGGGCTGCAAACCCTGACGTTTTGCCAAGGTCCGATTTAAACTGCACTTGATCCAAAAGCGGCAAATCACAGAATTCATCCATGAACCGAAATTCGCGACAAAACAGCATTTGTTGAAGCATGGCGCCGAAAACTGGAGCGTTGGCAAACCGTGATAGAAAATTTGTCGGATAGCAAAAAGCACCCGACGAGGATAGCCATTGCAGCAGCAGCGTTGTGCCGCTTCTTGGTACACCCAGGATGCATACGATTGGATAGGCGGGAGGTCCCGCCGGAGGTTGGGAAATTGCCGACATGGACTTGTTCAATTCGGTCAACATTGTTTCGAGCGCCAAATTGCGATCGTACTGCGGAGTTCTCTGAGGACTATTGTCTTCCATATGCTGAAACATTATCTGCTATTGGCTCACTTCATAACGCTTCAAGACATCGTCGACACTCACGGATCGCGCAACCAAGACTGGCTGTTGATCCGAATTCGAGAAACTCAATACGGGTGGGGCAAACCGAATAAATGGCGGTAACAACACGCACGTGTAAGCTCCACAGTTTTCAAACAGCAGGAAATCTCCTTCTGCCAAAGGTGCACCATAGTTTTCGTATAGAACATCGATTTCCATACAAGTGTACCCAGTCACGTCGGTACAAAGTTGCTCATGATGTTCGGCGCCTGGTGTCGAAATTCGTTGAAACGGGATGTTCTTGGTATGCAAAAATGGTTTGATGTTGAAAATTGAACCCGAGGCGATGGCAATGTTTCCTCTTGCTGTCCTTTTGAGAGTGTGGACTTTGCAAGCAAATTTTAAGACGTCGGCAACGAGTCCCATTCCCGGTTCGAGTATCAATTCGGGTCCTTGATTTTTGCCGTAGACGATTGCCATTTCATTTCCCAAAGCCTCTCCGTATTCGGAATAGGAAGGATATTGACGGCCAAGCATCGCCTCCATTTGTTTGCTGAGTTCGCCGGCGAATCCACCACCCACATCAAGAAATTTTATCGAATGTTGCAGGTCATAGTTTTCCGCGAGTTCAAGCAAACGACGAATCCGGAACCGATACGAATCCGAATCGCGCGTCGAGACGGAAAAATGGCAGTGAAACCCGGCGATATTGATTTGGGGCATGTTCTTTAACATTGAACAGGCCACATCAAGATCTCCGTTGTCCACACAAATTCCAAAACGGGTTGGTAAACCGGTAGCCAAATCAAATCCAACTCGCAATCCAATATCGATCTCAGTTTGGGGCGTTTGTTGAATGATTGTGGATAAGCGTTGAAGTTCACTTATGCTGTCGACGTTAATCAACACATTGTGCACAATCCCACTTCGCAAGTCGTCTTCGGTCTTGAGTGGACCGTTAAAAATGATCTGTTCACCCGGAATTCCCAGTCGTAGCGCCAGATCCAGTTCCGTTCGCGAGACGACTTCAGAGCACATTCCCATTTCATGAGCGATCCGTACCAATTCAGGAATGTAATTTGTCTTATAGGAATAGGCCAACTTTACATTAGAGTAATGTTTAGAAACGGCTGAGCGAAACGAGGTGACATTGTTTCTGAACTTGTCAGTATCCAACAAATAAAATGCGTCACCGGCCAACAATTCAGCCTGCTCAAACCACTCGCGTTCAAGTGTCAGGCTACGCGTTTCCAGGAATTCGTTCATCAATTTTCAGAATGCGAGTTCGTACCGACTCACTTCGATCCTTGGGAAATTTCAATTCAGCCACAGTCAAGTGAACGCGTCTTGACGACCGCGTCCGAATGGAGTTTGTTCAAATGTCGAAAAACAAAGAGGTTATTCTCTCGACGTCGGTTCTGTTCAGCCCGTCGTAAATGGGCAAACACACGACCCTGTTCGCAACATCATTGGCTGTTTTCAGATGTTTCGAGTCTGCAGAATCGATGGATCGATAACGCTCTAAATTCGAAATCAGCGGATAGAAGTATCTCCGTGCATAGATGCCTTCACTGCGAAGACGCTGGTATAGTTCGTCGCGACTGAGCGGGAATCCGTCACCGACGATGATCGGAAAATACGAATAGTTCGCAGATTGTTGGCCGACGTTGTTGACACAGGTAATGCCAGAAATGGCGCGCAATCGCTCCCGGTAAAATTGGTCTATATCGCGACGAGCTGCGATGGACTGATCGACATATTTCAGCTGCAACAGGCCTAATGCCGCGTTAAATTCGCTCATTTTCCCGTTAGTTCCAACGCTTGAAATCGTGACTTCATTTTCGAATCCAAAGTTCTTTAAACAATCGATGCGGCGCTTCATCTCGGCATCTCGGCAGACGATTGCTCCTCCTTCAAACGTATTGAACACTTTCGTGGCGTGGAAACTGAGTACCGATAGATCACCGTGGTTCAACAGGCTGCCGCAATGGGATTTGACTTCAAAAGCATGGGCTGCATCGTAAATGACTTTCAAATGGTGTCGCTGGGCAATTTCTTCAATCGCATCGACATCGCACGGATTTCCATAGCAATGAACCGGAAGGATCGCACTTGTCTTCGGAGTGATCGCTGCTTCTATCCGCTTCGGATCCAAATTGAGCGTTTGCGAGTCAATGTCAACGAACACGGGAGCCAATCCATTCCAGACAATTGCGTGGGTGGTTGCCACGAAGGTAAACGGTGTCGTGATGACTTCCCCGGTCAACTCAAGTGCCTGAAGGGCTGTGATTAGCGCGTTCGTTCCATTATTGAACAATGAAACGAAAGGGACACCGAGATACTCGCCAAGCGCTGCTTCCAATTTTTGATGAAACGGACCGCCATTCGTGAGAATTCTATTTTCCCAAATCTGCTCCAGATACGGAATAAACTCTTCCAACGGAGGGAGCGCTGGACGCGTGACGTAAATCGTCTCGCGGGCTGTCGTCAGATCGGAATCATCGCCGTTCATCGTTCTTTCGTTTGCAACAATTCCAGCAAATACTGGGCGTAATCGTTCCCCTTCATCGAGTCGGCGATTTCCCGGACTTGATCACGGTCCAACCATCCATTGTTAAAGGCAATCTCCTCCAGGCAGGCGATCTTGAATCCCTGGTGATGCTCAACGGTTTGCACGAATTGTGCCGCTTCCATGAGCGAATCATGCGTCCCCGTATCCAGCCAGGTATGCCCTCGCCCCAACCGCTCGACATTGAGTTGCCCCATCTCCAAATAGGCCTGATTGATCGATGTGATTTCCAGTTCGCCGCGGGCGGACGGTTTAACTTGCTTGGCAATTGAAACGACTTGCGGATCATAGAAGTACAACCCCGTCACGGCGTAATTTGATTTGGGCTGCTTGGGCTTTTCTTCAATCGACAGGGCACGACCATCGGTGTCAATCTCGACGACGCCAAATCGTTCAGGATCCCGAACCTGGTAGCCAAATACAGTCGCCCCCTGACTCTTGGCCGCTGTCGATTTGAGTTTGGGTGAGAATCCCTGACCATAAAATAGATTATCCCCCAGGATCAATGTGCTGGGTTGGCCATCGATAAACTCTTCGCCTATCAGGAAAGCTTGAGCCAGCCCTTCTGGACGAGGTTGTTCCGCGTACTGCAGCTGAATCCCAAATTGGCTTCCATCGCGCAATAGACGTTTGTATAGCGGAAGGTCGTCTGGCGTCGAAATAACGAGCACTTCGCGAATCCCCGACAGCATCAACACGGATAATGGGTAATAAACCATCGGTTTGTCGTAAACCGGTAGCAGTTGTTTACTGATCGCCATCGTTACAGGAAACAGTCGAGTGCCTGAACCACCTGCAAGAATAAGCCCTTTACGCATTGATCTTTCTTTGTGGGTTATTAAAACTAAAACTCAATGAACCCAAAGCAACCGGTTGTTGCGCCATTGAGTTATTGAACCGCGTTGACTGTTAATCCGTAATGCACATCCCCAATCCCTGCCGGTCGAGTTTGTACTCGCCGCTAAGGATCGATCGCCACCAGGTTTCATGGTCGAGATACCATTGGACCGTCTTGCGGAAACCACTCTCGAAGTCTTCATCGGGCGTCCAAGCCAACTCTCGATGGATTTTGGTCGCGTCAATCGCATAACGCAAATCGTGCCCAGGACGGTCGGCCACAAAGGAGATTAAGTCCGCGTACGACACGAGGTTTTGCCCACTCAACGCCGCATTCCCACGGACCGGATGAATTTCATCCAAAATGCCACACAGCATGCGAACCAGACTGATGTTCGTTTGTTCGTTGTTGCCCCCGATATTATACGTCTGGCCGACTTGGCCTCGCGTCAGAACCGCGATTAATGCCCGCGCGTGATCATCGACATACAACCAGTCACGGATATTCTCTCCCTTTCCATAAACCGGGATTTTCTCTCCCGAAATCGCCTTGAGGATCACCACCGGGATCAACTTTTCCGGAAACTGGTAAGGTCCGTAATTGTTCGAGCAGTTGGTGACGAGTACCGGCAAGCCGTAGGTGTCTCCCCACGATCGCACCAAATGATCCGAAGCCGCCTTGCTCGCTGAGTACGGTGAGTGCGGATCGTACGCAGTCGTCTCCGTAAAACCTGGATCGTTCATTCCCAACGAGCCATACACCTCATCGGTGGATACATGCAAAAATCGAAACCGGTCCCGGTCCCCGCCTGCAAGTGTATTATAGTACTGCCGTGCAACCTCCAACATTCGATACGTGCCGACGATATTCGTCTGAATAAAGGCCTCCGGACCATCGATCGAGCGATCAACATGCGACTCCGCCGCCAGATGCATCACCGCATCGGGTCGATGCTCTTCAAAACACTTTCGGATCAGTTCCGTATCACCGATGTCACCATGGACAAAGGTGAACCCAGGGTGTTGGCGAATATCGGCCAGCGATTCCAGGTTACCCGCATAGGTCAACTTGTCGATGGCGACGACGGGGACTTGCGACTCGGTCAATAAATACCGTGTCAGATTGGATCCGATGAATCCAGCGGCACCCGTAACTAAAATCTTCATGGATTTCCAATCAGTCTCGTGACGAATTCAAGTCGTGTGTTCGATACGCAGATGTTCGCGAACCAAAGACAAAACCCCTGGCACAAGTCCAGGGGATCGTTGAGTACATCATTCTGTATTTGCGATTTTGACTGCAAACCTAAGCGAGTAGCCGAAGTTGCTGTTGCCGCTCAAACTTTTTTCTGGCGGCTTCCATTTCGGCAAGACGCAAATCGTGGTCGATCATTAGCTTGGCCAACCCTTCACAATTCAATGTCGGTTTCCAACCAAGTACGGAACGAGCCTTGCTCGCATCGCCCAGCAACAGATTGACTTCCGCAGGACGAAGATAGCGTTCATCCAGTTCCACGTATTTTGACCAATCCATTTTCAGATGGCCGAACGAGTAATCCAAAAACTGGCGAATGGAGTAGGTTTCGCCGGTTGCCAACACGAAGTCCTGCGGTTCGTGGTGTTGTAACATTCGCCACATCCCTTCGACATAGTCCTTGGCGTAACCCCAGTCCCGTTTCGCGTCGAGATTCCCCAGAAACAGCTTTTCCTGCAACCCGAGTTTGATTCGAGTGGCGGCGCGAGTAATCTTACGTGTGACAAATGTCTCACCACGACGGGGCGATTCATGATTAAACAGAATCCCGTTAACGGCGAACAAATCGTAAGCTTGCCGATAGTTCACCGTTTGGTAATACGCGTAAACTTTAGCGCAGGCATAGGGGCTTTGAGGTCGGAACGGCGTGTTTTCATTTTGCGGCGTCTCGACAACATCGCCATACATTTCCGACGACGAGGCTTGATAGACGCGCACTTCTTTTCGTTTGTTGAGTTGCCGCGCCCCTTCTAATACATTCAATGCTCCACGACCGACGACCTGCAACGTGTAACTCGGCTGATCGAAGGAGACGCGCACGTGGCTTTGGGCACCGAGGTTATAAATTTCATCCGGTTCGTTATCCAAAATCAAATTTGTGACATTTTGGCCATCCGTCAAGTCGCCATAATGTAAGAAAATTTTGGCGGTTGGGTCATGCGGGTCCCGATACAAATGCTCAATCCGATCTGTGTTGAAACTGCTGCTGCGGCGCACGATACCGTGCACTTCGTAACCCTTCTCGATCAGCAGTTCGGCTAAATACGAGCCATCCTGACCCGTAATCCCCGTAATCAATGCACGTCGTGTCATTCGCTTTCCTTTGTCAATGAGTAATTAAGACGTCGTATTTCCATGATCGCTGCACCGGACTCATGCACAATTTTTTCGTTCCATTACATGGTTCGTACAAAAGTCGCGAAAGGTATCGGCGATTCCTTGCCTAAGTTCGATTTGGGGGCGCCAGCCCAATCGTCGAATCAGATCAATATCCGCCAACTTTAGCAGCGTGCCGTCCGGCTTCGTCAAGTCATGTTTGATTTCCCCCGTAAACCCGACGGTCGATGCGACGATTTCGGCGAGTTCGCGTATCGAAACATCAACTCCCGATCCGACATTGACCCAATCTGGAGGATTCTCGATGGTCAAAAGTAATTCAATCGCAGCGGCCAGGTCATCGACATGCAACAGGTCGCGACGCGGCTTGCCGGTTCCCCAGATCACGACTTCTGGCAAGTTCTGTTGTTTTGCCTCGTAAAATCTTCGGATCAACGCGGGGAGCACATGGGAGTTCTCGGGATGGTAGTTGTCTCCGGGCCCGTACAAATTCGTCGGCATGGCTGAATGAAAGGTCACGCCAAACTGCTGCCGATAATACTGACAGAGTTTCAAACCACTGATCTTGGCAATCGCGTACGCTTCGTTGGTAAGCTCCAATGGACTGGTGAGCAATGCATCTTCTCGAATCGGTTGTTCGCATTCGCGGGGATAGATACAAGTACTGCCCAAAAACAAAAATCGTTGTGCCTGATGTTGATAGGCTGCGTTAATCGCGTTCGCCGCCATCATCAAATTGTCGTAAATGAACTGGGCGGGGTAGGTACTGTTAGCGTGAATACCACCCACTCTGGCGGCACAAAATACGACGACGTCGGGCCGCTCCCGGCTAAAAAACTGATCGACGCCCGCCTGGTTTCGCAAGTCGAGCTGCTTGGAATCGCGAAGAATCAATTGCCGACAACCGGCAGTCGTTAGTCGACGACAAACCGCTGAACCCACCATGCCACGGTGACCTGCAACGAAGATCTTTGAGTCAATTAATGGGTGAGAGGTGCCACTCATGATTGGACGGGGTTAAAATGATAAACAACGAGGCTAAGGTTTCAACAACCGAGTCGCAGTTTGCTGAAATTGCAAAAAATTGAAAAGGTCAATCCGAAAAAAATCACCCGCAGCGATGCTCGGGTTCAATCTTCAGTAACAGTCCAGCCCTGATTTTAAGCGATTTGGTCGGCGCGCACTCCGTCCCCGTGGGTGACACACCGCTCATAAATACCAATTTTTTTAATGGTTTCGTGAAACGCCTACTCAGGTATACGTTGCACTCTGTTCGTATCGCGAACAAGGATCCCTGGTTCGCTAGCTGTTACGATGCCGGCCAATTTTCACATGAAAGTTTTTGCCAGCATCAAGGGTTGGCATCCATGACAAGCCGAAGGTGGGAATCAATTTTGTTGTCAAGTCTACTGTCTATTTTGCCAATCCTGTTTATATCCGGCCGATCAACCCATCATGCCCCATCGATTTCAGGCAAAGCCCAGCGCGACGGATCGATCGCTGTGGCTGTCGAATTTTTGCAATCAACGGCGACGCCAAAGCCTGATCTGCGGATTAAACTCCACTTCTCACAGTTCATAAGTCGGAGGGGCTGCGAACAAGTTGAAATTTGAGTTCGACGCAGCAAATCCGATCTCGTTAACAAGCACCCATTGGCGTCTCAAACTTGAAAACGGGGTCGTTTGTGAGCCGATGGCGATCGCCACGTCATTTCCGTGTGCCGCCTGTAATGGGTGCTTTCAACTCAAACCCCGAAATCAAATCTAGACGCTTCACGAGTAAAAGCTGCGAACTTTTACGGATTACGTGAGAAATGGTGGTTACCCATTAATAGTAACACGTGGTTGCGTTGGCATAAATACCTGAACGTCTGGATTCCACGTGTACTGACGCCGACCGCTCCGATTTTGACGGCAAATCATGGCCGAACCGACAACTGGTTAAATCGGCGCTAATAATCCTTCATCGATTTCCAATGAGACCCCTTGCTCGATGAAATTGACCCAGATTAGCAAGCGAGTTTTCCCTTCGCGTCGGATAACGGTCCCTTCGTATCCGGTAAAAGGTCCCGTCTTGATCCTTGCCCGATTTCCGGCGGTCAGCTTCGACTCCGGAGCAAGGGGAATTCCCGACTGGACCAGCAAACGAATCTTCCTCAAATCCGTTACAAACTGATTGCGATCATCGATCGAGTGACAGCGACAAACATAGTTTGTCGTGAATGCGAGTTGACGTTCGGACTCGGTTGCAAACAGAAACACATAGTTGGGAAAGAGCGGAACAAAGGACGTGCGCAATCGACCGTTGGGTGATCGAAATCGCTTCATGATCATTGGGCCATAAAACGGGATTTGCCAAAACAACAACCGACGCATCAATCCCTTTTCGTTGCGCGACAACGTGTAAATCGCATTCCACTTGCGATCCGCGCTCGCCAATAACGGAGCATTGTCAAGCAAGTCTACCGGGTAGACATCATCTTCTTTCTTCAGAATTGGCATTTCCGCAATCGGCTCGCTTCGCAGCTCGCATTTAAAGAGTTTTGTCCTGCCAGGAATTATTGCCGTTTATGTCACCGTGGGGCAAGTGCCGTTTTATACCTCACGAACAACCGGCTGCAATCGCGACCTTTCAAAGCGACCCACGGGGCCGGCAAGTCCCTCGAATCGTGCGATCGGCCTACTGAGAGTTGAAAGTAATGTCAGATTGGAACGAGGTACGTGACCGAGACCTGGGATCGCCTTGCCACTCCGTGAACGCTGGATTGAAACCACTGGCGGTATTTCGTGGACCGTATGGGTTGAGTCGGTCTAGGTCGTTGTATCCGCCGAGTGCTGGCCGGCGTCGGATATCGGTGGCAACTGCGGCAGAATGAATACGGTTGTTTCCTTTAATTGACGAAGGGTCGATTTCTTGGTTCGATTCGGAGCAGATGAAGATT
>JBGTDM010000109.1:0-11536 GCA_041748315.1 Pirellulaceae bacterium | reverse complement strand
GACCTCCGTGGGTGGTCGATACTCAATGAAAATCAAATAAGAATCACCCAACATATTCGGGCTTTGTGGAGCTTGCGGTACATCAATTACGTCGACCATCTGGCGTATGTTGTCCATATCTCGACTGTTCGCGCTGACATACAGCGTCTGCGTCTTTGGATCGGCAACGAGGGCGACTTCCCCGTCAGGAACGTAGATGGCTCCACCGGTGCTCGACGACATGGCGCCCCCGCCGAGGAGACCACCAAACATATCGCCTGCCGCACTTCCGATTGCATTGCTCATCGCGCCACCCAGCAGGCCGCCAAGTCCTCCCCCGGCACCGCCCCCATCGGACATGCCAATCATTTCTCGCAACAACGACTCGGCTTCCAGCACATCGCGGAAGTTCATGCGAAATGCAACCCGAGTGAAATTAAAGTCACCACTGGCACCTATCACATCCAGAATCAAAGATTCCAGCTCATAAACGGCGTCATGATCATCGGACTCGATCACGATTCCGAATTGTGTAACCCGAACACTAATGGGTGCGCCAGGAATTGATTTTTCGACCGTTCCGTCCTGGTCATCTTTATCAAGTTCGTTACGTGTATCCTGTTGGCCAACGACCGGGTCGTTCTCGGGGACAATACTGGTTGAAGGTCGAGCGTCACCATTATCAGGTTTATCTTGATCTTGGGGGAAGGAGGTGGACATCAACAATTGCGATGAGTTGCCTGCCAAAAAAACAACGACATGGGCTAACGTGTTTACATTGAGTCGAGATCGGCCACTGATCAACTCGCGGTCGGGTAATTCAAAAGCGACTTCGCCAAACTCGCGCTGTTTATGCATCAAGCCGGAGGACTTCGAATCAAAGTGGGTGTTGGGAACTTGACGATCCTCCGATCCCCGATCGAATTCGCCATTGCTATCATTTCTAAAATCGGACCGGTTGCCGTTTTGGCGACCGGGGTTCATACCGTGCTCGATGAACATCTTGCGATCTCGGCTGTATTTGATGACTCGCTCGTCGTTCGTGCGAATTTCAATCTCATTTTTCAAACCAAGAGTGCTCCACAACTCCTGAATTGCATCCAATCCTCGTCCGATTTCAAATTCATCCATTGAGATCAAGCGACTACCGCGACTGTCGTCGGAGTTGTACATGGGGGTATCCAAGTCCTGAACCAACCGCATGATCAGGCCGATCTCCTGTGGAGTTCCCTTGACGATAACACGTTTACGAAGCTGATCCGCTTGAAATGTGGGTCCAGTTGTGAGCGATTCTCCTTCAGTTCGAAAAAAATCCTGCAAAAGGGAGGTTAACTCGAGAGGGGTCAACGCTTGAGGCTCGATAATGGCAAATCCATCCGATTGATTCTGCAACGCTTCAATCGTTTCAATGATTGTGGCGTGATCCGATGGGCGCCCAAGCGCAATAATTTTGCCATTGGTCTCATCAAACTCGAGTCTTACATCGGGTCGTCCAACCAACATCGTTTGAAGGACTTGAAAGACTTTCTTGACATCGCCACGTACTGGGTGTGAGGCCATGGTCGCCGGCTCTCGATTTGCCATGTCGTCACCAGTCGGCTTGACGTCAATGGTTAGCAGCAACCGCTTCAACTGATTGACTCGCATGGGTTCGCCAGTCACGTAGACTTTGTTCGCTACGACATCGACGGAGAAGCTCAGTTCGCCATCCGAAGTCCTTGTGGCGTTAGGGGGTATATTGAGAATGTCTCGAGCAACATTGATGGCGTCGTTCACATTGAAATGTTCCAAAGTGACAACTTCAACATCGAATTTATCCATGCCGCGAACGGATCGCGCCTCCTCAAGCATGGCGTGAATCATCCGCAATGTTTGCCCCGTTTCCTGGACAATCAACTGGCTGGAGGAAGGGATCGGTACAAGGTACTTTTGATGTTGATCGGCAACCAAGTCACGAATTTCATTGGTGAATTGATCAAAATCGACGCCGGTCACACGAAACGAGCAGCGTAAAATCTCGTATTTTCCACGACGTTTCAACTCGTCGACGCTAACGGACTCGATCAGATCAATCGGAATTCCCTTTTGGGAATCGACGAATGTCAGCATTTTCTTGGTGCGAATCAACGTATAGCCCTTGAGTTTCAATTGTTGATTCAAAAAATCAATGGCTTCACTGATGGTGTAATAATTTGGATCGACGTAGTCAAAGGTCCCAGCTGGAGGATCATCGAAATACTGAACGGTGAACTCCCCCTGTTCGGCAAACCACTCAATAATCTGTTTCCACTGCTGATTTTTGAACGAAAACCGAATGATTTGCTCTTCTTCCTGAGGATCACCGGAAAGCCGTTGCACGCTGTCACTGGGATCGGCCTCTTGACGCGCTGCTGACCAGGCGAAGGAGGGGTATAAAATTAAACCGACAGCTATAAAACACACGGCGACGAAAACCGAGGACGATATTCGCGGTATTTCGAACTGCGGCACCCATCGTGACGATTTCATATCGATCATTTGATTCAGACTCATACGACTAATTCTTACCTGGCTTACTTTTGTGAACGCGGGCCCCGAAAACCCGTCAATAATGCATCCTAACCCGCAATATCAGACAATGTGTCGCAGAATTTCCGTGTTTTCAAAGGAACTTCTGCTCGGTAAAGCGAAAGAACAGTTTCTGCGGATTAAACCTCGTGGCCCGCATTTAGTTTCGGTTTTCTCGCCCATGAGCCACGAAATCTGGAAATTGGTTAGAATGACTCGTACAGTATGATGGATTTAAGGCTCGATTTTGGTAAGCGCGCATTGCGAGCGAGGGTCAGATTTTCGGCAATTTTTGACGTGTTGTCCCCAGATTGATGGAAGATTCCATGGAGTTTAGTCTTCTAAAGCGATTTGCCGTGCTCGTTTGCTGCATGGGTCATGCCTGTATTTCCGTTGCTCAACAGCCCGAGGCAGATGTCGTCGGCAAGAAATTGCTTTCACCTCGTTCTTTCGGATTTGATTTCGACCCAAGTTTCGTCACTCCCGTACAGGACCAGGTGGTCACGGTTCGCGATTCAAACGGTGAACGAATTTGTGGCCGACTATATTGTCGTTCCGAAAACGATTTCGGGATCGTCTTGCTGCCTAACGGCGAGCTAAAGGCATTTGCGATCAGTGATATGCAATTGACTGACGAGCCGTTCAAGCCACTAAAACATCTTGAATTGGGAAGGGAAATTCGCCAAGGCGATCTGGCTCGGTTCAATCTCAAAAAGTCGAACAATTATGTGTTTGTTTACAACACGAGCGAAGGATTTTACGAAGTTACGAAACAGATTTTGGAGTCGATGCATCGAGGAATGATTCGCAAGCTGGAACGCGATGGATTTCAGTTGAGGTCACCAGAAGTCCCGTTTGCAGTCATCATGTTTGCCAATGAAAAGCAATTTCAAGCGTTTCGGCAAATGCCTCCCGGCGTTTTGGCCTATTACAATATCATCAGCAATCACGTTGTGCTTTTCGAACCCGGGGCGAATTCGCACGCAAGTATCGATGTTGCTCGCGGCCAAGCACTGTCGACAATTGCTCACGAAGGCGCTCACCAGATTCTGCACAATGTCGGCATCCAACAACGACTTTCCATGTGGCCAATGTGGTTGAGTGAAGGTTTGGCGGAATATTACGCACCGACCAGTTTCGGCAAAAACTTTCGGTGGAAGGGGGCGGGGGAAATCAATGATCTCCGAATGTTCGAGCTGGAACATTACCTCCAAACCCGAGAGCTGTTCGGCCTGGACGGCACCACGATTCGTGATTCCGTGGGAGCGGCCAAGTTGGACTCAACCGGTTACGCAACCGCATGGTCCATCATTCATTATCTTGCCGAGACACAACCCGACAAATTAAACGACTTCATTCAGTACATGTCGCAACTAGGACCTTTCTACGGCATGGCGTCGCGTGACAAATTCGTTCCGGAAAACTTAGACCACTTTAAAATGTTTTTTGAAGACGATTTGAAAATTGCCGAGGCCGGCCTCATCAAACATCTCAAACAACAATCGTACCAGTCACCCATGGCATTCCGACCGCACTATGTTACGACCGTGATTTACAATGATGGCGAGAATTTGGCTAAACGAGGTTGCATCTACTACCAGCGAAGACTTGCCGAAGAATGGAGGCAAGCATTCCTTGGTACGCTTAACGCATCTCAATTGGCCACCGCGGACTATGCCACAAAAGGATTTGTCAACCGAGATGCGGCAGCAAACTACTTAAGGCAATTTCTAAAATAGACACCAGTACCTGGCAATTCGGATTTCAACAAAAGTGTCGAATCAGTCCATCCAACAGGATGTGCCTTCGGCAAATATGTGCCCAACACAACGCCAGGAGTCTGGGCTGCGCGATAGCCAGGAAATTGAGGATCTTTGTCAAATTGCTGAATTGAATTGAATCGATGCCTACTCATTTCCGGTCAATGTCGATCGCGATGTCAAAATAGCCAATCATCATTTCATCCCAGGTTTGATCACCCCAGCGAACCGCCTGGGTCGGGTCCGGATTTGCAAGATTTTTTGCAGAATTATCGAATATGGCCGTCCCACTCATGACGGAGCCCGCGGGGATTTCCAAGCGTTGTTTCAGGACGTATGAATTCTGCCAATTGAAATCATAATTTGGAACGTGTAACAGGGTAACCGGATCCTGCCCCGGCTCGCGTAGCTGAAACGTGAATGATTTGCCTCGAAAATGCATATGGGGAAATAACGCGATCAACTCAGCATCCTTTTGAATCGTGGTTCTCGCCTTGACTTCATAATGCGGATCGCCTGGCGGAATTTCAAATCGAGCGCTGTGCACTTGCTGCGTATAAACCCGTTTTCTCACTTCATGAGGCTCAGCAAAAATCAATCCGATTTCACTAATATCGTGTTGCTTTGTACCATTTGGTGTGTAGTGCATTTGAAAGACGAGTTTAGCCCCTGCCGGAATGAACTTGGCGTATCCATCGGGAAGAATCATTGGCGGTGCACCAGGTGCTGTGGCCGAAATCCATTCGGAGTCGAGGTCATCATGGACCCCTTGGCGACGTTCCCGCCGACCAAACTCCCCCTCGCCGCGAAGCCCGACAATGATATGGTGCACGACAGCCCGAGCGCCAGGTCTGCACTCGGCGGCTTTCACCCACTTGTCTTCCTCAAAGTTGGTATCGACGAGGAAATATTTATAGGGAACAGTTCCGGTAGCAGGAACTTCAAAAGGTTCAGCACTCATGGTGATGATCGCATCCGGTTTGCCGATTTGCCATGCTTCGTCAAAAATCGGTGGCGCTGGCATTTGACCGACATCCCCCAAGGGAGCCCCATTGGCAATCCAGCGAGCAATCAGTTGTTTTTCTTCCTCGCTCAGTCGAGAGTCATTGGCAAATTCACCGTGATCTGCACTGGCATGCCAAGGGGGCATTCGATTGTCGGCGACGACCTCAGCGATCATCCCGGCCCAGCCGACCACTTCATCAAATTCGATCAGTGAGAATGGACCGATTTGACCGTTCCGATGACAATTCACACAATGCTGATTCAGAATGCGACTGATTTGGTTTGCAAAAGTTACAGTCGTATCTTCTGAAGATTGAAGAACTCGACCGATGACACAGCCAACGGCCTCTGTTTTGGATACTTCGACTGCTTCGCCAGTTTGCAAGGATCGAATGGCATCGAGAAGGTAAAGATGATCGGCCTGTGGGCGTTGAATTCCATAGGTATACTGATCGTCGATACGACCTCGATAACGAATGTTCCGTCGCTGATCGAGCAGGAACACTTCCGGAGTTCTCTCTGCTTGAAACTGATCGGCAACCGTGTTTCCAGGATCCTTCAGAAACGGTATGGACATCTCCTGACTCCGTACAAAGTGAGCAAGTTTGGCCAGGGAATCCTGCTGGTTCGAACTTATAAAGACGAACTGTACCTCGCCACTGAACTGGTCGGCCATTTTTTGCAGACGGGGCGCATAAAGCTTTGCAAGCGGGCATTCTGTCCCCATGAAAGCGACGACCACGAGCGGCGACTGCATTTCATTCAACTCAAACAACTGCCCCTGATGGTCCCTCAATGAAAACGGTACTGCTCGTTCGAAATCCTCGAAATGTGCAAGCGTCGCAACTTGCGAAATGCCGGAAATTTGGATGCAACACAACAAGCAACCCAACCAGCAAACGTGTCCCAAAATCATGAAATACAACCTCAATAAAGTCATCAAAAGTGAACTCGTGTCCTAATCCTGCCCGAGCTGAACGAGCGCCCTACGAGCAACGATTCTCAGCATTAAATCGGGTTCATTTTCACTGATCGACCGAATTGTCTCAATCGCTTCCAGGGAGCCGCAGCGAATATTTGCCAAGCATTTTATCGCTTGTTCTCTGATCGATTCGTCTGGAACTTGCAACAGGCCAATCAGGAAGGACTCAGCTGGTTTCGCCGCTTCTCCCATCTCCGCAAGCAACTCGAGGGAAGCGATCTGATGAACCGGATGGTCATACAATGAAACCAACACGTCGACCGAAGGTTGTGCTTCACCCGTGACTTTCCATAGTGCAAAAGCCGCGTCGGGTTCAACGTTGGCATCTTCATCGGTGGTGAGTTGCCGAATCCTATCCGTAGCCGCCGCCGCATGGGGTCCCAGCAGGGCCAACCCCTTCAAAGCCCGTTGTTTTTCAGGATGCAAAAATGTGTCCAGCTTGGACGTCAGCAATTCCACAACGTCAACATCGTCAAGCGGACCGATTGCACCGAGCGCCCAATAGGCGTAGGACCGCGTAGAAACATTGCCTGTCTCAGCGAGCTGCAGCAAGTGCGATGCCAGCGGTCTGGCATGTTCTCGCATGCCAATAATCGTGCGACACGAAAAAATCTGAGTGTTGAAATCATCATCTTTCAGCAACGGTGCAAGCTGATCAACGTAAGGGGTTACCAATTCGCCCATGGGCATCATGGCGTACACCGCAGCTTTGCGTCGCCCGGCATCCTCCGAGTTGAGATGCTCGGCGAGCAGTGGCAACAAGGCTTTGGCAGGTGGACCGATCGCTCGGACAATCTCACAACCGAGGACGAAGGATTTCGAATCGTCACGTTTAAGCAGGGAACGGGTCGACTCGACACACGCTTCACCAAGGTCCGCAAATGCAAACTTTGCCGCTTCTCTAACTTCCAAGGAGGGATCGTGCAGTTGCAAGCCCAGCGACTCGACAAAGGAACTCGCATGCTCTGGATAATTAACAAATTGAACGGCCGCTTCAATACGCTCTAACGTATTTTGTGACCGCAATTGCTCGATCAATTTCTCAACGTCCGGTGACGGTTTGGTCGCCACCTGAATCTCCTGGTTTACGATTGACGAGCAACCGCAGCACACGAGAACGAACGCAACTAACCAGATTGTTTTGGATGAAATTACCATGAATTGAGACCAAGTGTAAAAGGCATGAAACGCGATGTGCTGATTTTAGCATCCAGCAAGACGTTGACCAGCATGTTGCATTATGATTGAATCGATAGATGAACGAAATAGATAAAGGTTAGCGATCCTCGCCTTTATCGAGCACGGCCATAAATGCTTTCTGGGGTATGTCCACTGAACCGACCGATTTCATACGCTTTTTTCCCTCTTTTTGTTTTTGCCAAAGTTTTCGCTTACGGCTTATGTCTCCACCATAGCACTTCGCCGTTACATTCTTGCGATAGGCTTTGACCGTTTCGCGGGCAATTACACGGCTGCCAATTGCCGCTTGAACCGCGATGTCAAACATATGTCGTTCGATTTCATCTCGCAATTTTTTGGCGACGGCGCGGCCGCGTCGATCGGCATCTGCCCGATTGCAAATCACACTCAACGCATCGACTCGCGTTCCGTTGACGAGGATATCGATACGAACCAAATCGGCCGGTTCGTAGCCGATCACCTCATAGTCCATTGTCCCATAACCGCGTGTTGCACTTTTGAGCTTATCGTGCAAGTCATAGATGACTTCGGCAAGTGGCATCTTGTAAGTCAACATGATCCGTGTCGGCGAAAGGTACTCGGTGTTGAGTTGAATACCCCGCCGATCCTGACAAAGTTTCATGACTTGGCCAAGATATTCTTCGGGCTGAATCAAATTGACCCGAACCATCGGCTGACGAAACTCGGCAATATCGCCAGTACTGGGGACCTCCTGAGGTCGATGGATGGAAAGCACCTCGCCCGTATTAGTAACAATCTCGTACGTGACATTCGGCGCCGTTTGCACCAGGTCGATGTTTGCTTCCTGTTCGAGTCGCTGCTGAATGATCTCCATGTGCAATAAACCAAGAAATCCACAACGAAATCCGAAACCGAGTGCATCGCTTGATTCCGGTTGGAATTCGAAACTAGGATCGTTCAAACGGAGTTTGGTCAACGCGTCGCGCAACTCACTGAAATCTTGTCCATCGGACGGATACAGTCCGCAATAGACCATTCGCATGGGCTCAACATAACCTGGAAGTGCGGGTGTGTCGGAATTCGGTTTGATCACGGTGTCGCCGATTTGCACGTCGTCCAACGACTTGATATTGCAAATCAGGTATCCGACCTGGCCTCCGGCGAGTTTTGGTCGCGGCGACTTTTTAGGGCTGAAGTGTCCAAGCTCTTGAACCTCGAAAATTGACTTCGTCGCCCTAAACTGGATTTTCTGCCCTTTGCTGACCTGTCCGTTCATCATTCGCACATAGGTGACGGTCCCTCGATACTCGTCATAATGCGAATCGAATACCATCGCTTGAAGGTTTCCTTCACGATTCGTGATAGGCGCGGGAACTCGATCGATAATTGCGTCGATCAACTCTTCAATGCCGATTCCGGCCTTGGCACTACAACGGATGATCTCTGATGGATCAATACCGAGAACCTGTTCCATCTCTTGAGCGACTTCATCAGCGCGTTGATGTCTTAAATCGATTTTGTTAATCACGGGAATGATAACCAATTCCTGTTCCAGCGCCGCATACGCATTCGCCACGGTCTGCGCTTCAACCCCCTGAAATGCGTCGACCAACAGCAAAGCCCCTTCACAACAAGCCAACGAACGAGAGACCTCATAGTGAAAATCGACGTGGCCAGGCGTGTCGATCAAGTTCATCTCGAATACTTGATTGCGCCGCTCAACCCTCATGCACACGGCTCGTGCCTTGATTGTTATCCCGCGAGCGCGTTCCAAATCCATATCATCCAACACCTGTTCCTGCATTTCCCGTTTGGAAATGGTACCCGTGAACTCCAACAACCTGTCGGCTAGAGTGCTCTTGCCGTGATCAATATGTGCGATGATACAGAAGTTGCGGATATTCTCAGGTTCGATCTCGGACATGGATTTATATTGGGTACTTTTAAGAGCGCTGAACGGCAAATTTAGAAAAGCTGGTTGCGAATCACAAAAACCTTGATGCCGTTACGACTCACGGAGTTCTTCCATCGACGGTTTGCAACGCTTCGTCCTGAATGATGCAGCAACCGATGTCAGTTGTGAAGCGAATCTCGGAATCGAAACCGGTAGGACGACACGATTTCAGGATTTCATAGTCTACCATTCTCCCGATTGTTCGACTATCTCAAATCCATCGTCAGTCAATCGGACTATTCGAGAGGAGATCTAATCCCCGTTAGAGTGCAATGCTGCCAGATTTCTAAACGTCGGCCCGGTCCAGATAGAAGTAATACTCTGAATAAGGAGTCAAGCCATCACGCATTTCACGAACTCTCCCATCGCGCCGGAAACCGAAACCTTCAAAAAAGCGATGGGCTCGCTCGAAACGAACGTCTGACCAAAACTCAATTCGACGCATTCCCCGTTCCCAAGCCCAATCCAAAGCGACTTGCATCAATCCATACCCAACGCCAAGACCACGCAGTCGCTTCGACAGATAAAGACGTCGAAAACCGCAACGCTGGGCTTCTGCGTCAATCGCAAAGGCCGCGTGCGTACCGACGACAATTTGATCGCCAGCGGTATCCGTTTCAATTAGCACCCAAAACTCACCACCCAATCGATGGTAGTAATCGGGTAGGGCAAGTAAATCCGCGTCGGCGCCCTCCAGACATACCGAGTCATTGTATTCGGCGTACACCGAGTCAATTAAAGCGATGACTCCCTCGCGGTCCGAGACGGTTGCCGAACGAAGTTTCAAGTTGTATTCTTGAATCGAATTGGGTCGCATCGTTTAGTTTGGTGCGGAGTTCAAATGGGATAAATCAAAAGTCCTACAACAAGCCAGCCACCATTAATCCCCAACCGAGACGATCGATGAAAATTGCAATCACAGGCGGATCCGGATTTATCGGTGGTTATATCGTAGAACGACTACTGAACGAAGAGCATGACTTGCGATGCTGGCACCGTGATCCAAGTCGCATCGACCCCCGATTCCAGGGGTTGCCGAACTGTGAATGGGTGTATGGAGAATTAGGCGATGAACAATCAACCCGACAATTGGTCTCCGGTTGTGATGCCGTGGTCCATGCCGCGTTGTGGCGCCCCGGAGCGAGCTTTCGAGGAGGCGAGGGAGAAATCATCGCGTATTGCCAAAAAAATCTCATGGGCTCACTGCAATTGATTGAGGCATCATGGACTCAAAGCATCCGTCGGTTTGTATTCATTTCGACTTGCGCAGTGCATGAACAGATTTTAGAGGATCGTAAACTCGATGAAGCCCATCCCCTTTGGCCGTTGTCGCATTATGGGGCACACAAAGCCGCCATCGAAAAATTCGTCCATAGCTATGGGTTTGGAAAGGGGTTTCCCATCTGTGCGCTACGCCCGACCGGAGTCTATGGAATGACCAATCCGGTATCCAATAGTAAATGGTATGACTTGATCGAACCAGTTGTAAACGGTCAACCGGTCTCAGTCAAAGGCGGGGGCAAAGAGGTGCATGCCGCGGATATCGCCAAGGCGATTTTATTGTTGCTGAACGTTGACGAAGCAGAGATCTCAGGTCAAGCGTTCAATTGCTATGATCAGTACATTTCCCAATTCGATGTTGTTCGAATTACACAGGAATTAACCGGTAGCTGTAGTGAAATCTCGGGAACTCAGAAAGTTCCGCTGCACAAGATTGACACGAGCAAGATCCGTGGTTTGGGGATGCGATTTGGCGGCGAAGCGTTGTTGCGGCAAACAATCTCAGATATAATCGCGACAATTCGTCCGTCTTAACGATCGGTCGGCGGTCAGTTCGACGATAACCACCGCGACGCGCGGAAT
The DNA here is from genome assembly GCA_041748315.1 of Pirellulaceae bacterium. Lineage (GTDB taxonomy): Bacteria > Planctomycetota > Planctomycetia > Pirellulales > Pirellulaceae > CALMEE01. The sequence goes on along the minus strand of JBGTDM010000109.1, from coordinate 285 downwards.
GTTTGTGTGACAGCCAAGGAGTTCATGATGCCTGCTTTGCCGGAAATAATGACTGAGCTTAAATCCAAGGGATCCGAACAAACTCGAAAGACATTTTTGAGGCACGGTGCTCCCGAGAATATGTTTGGTGTCAAGGTCGGCGACTTGAAGCCCATTGCAAAAAAAATCAAGGACGATCAGGCGCTGGCCCAATACCGCTAAATCGAGATTTCAATTTGTTCGGCGAAGCGTCCGATGGGTTTGGGTGGACGGCGGTCGGTATCTTTTTTGGTTGGCCAAGCTTTC
>JBGTDM010000108.1:0-2390 GCA_041748315.1 Pirellulaceae bacterium | reverse complement strand
TTCATGCGAAAGAACCAGCAATATGCAGAGAACATATTAAAACTTCACAGTATTCCCGTCCTTAAAATACCGTATACCGATGCGATCGAAGATCCTGCTGGCGTGGCCGCAAGATTGAAAGAGTTTCTACCCATTGATTTGAACGAGAACGAGATGGCCGCGGCGATCGATTCTTCTTTGTATCGTACGAAGGCCTCTGCGAAAACAATTTGATCACGATTCGGCGTCACATGAATCTGGCGCGAACACTCAGTTGTATTGAGGCGGCATTGAGTTATCGAATTGTTTCAATTGAGTTTTACGATTAATCGTACAGTTGAGACCTCTGACGCTACCTTTCATGGTGCTGTCTTTTCAACGGTTGTCGCGTCCTGGTGAGGATGAATTAAAGCGCCCGCTTTTGGCGGCGCGAAATTGAGGGTAGGACGACTCTCATCCAGACTGGCGTCAACCCACCCTTCACGGCACATCATTTCCAATGTTTGTACAGCCGTTACAAAACCCTCGGAAATGTTCTGTGGGGAAAAGTGCCGTCTAAGGATTCCGCCTAATTTCGGCGCGATCTGTTCTGTAGTCTGATTGTTCTTCAACAGTTGCAACATCACGTTGACCATGGCGGTCTTGATCAAGCGGCTTTCTCCGCGACGCAAGCAGTCGATCGCCTCGATATTGCCATCCACGTATCGCGGGATTTGCTGTTCCTCGGCTCCTTCCAAATTCAGCCGAAAAACATTGAATTTGTTGATGCTCCAATCGAGCGGCTCGCCCGTGAACTGTTGTGTGATGTTCTTGGCGGCTGTCAATGTAATTCCGCCGATTGCGGCATTCTCGGATGTAATGTCATTGGTAAACCCACCCTGAGCCAACCAGGCCCAGGCCTGTTCCGAAGTAAGATCAAGGCCTGCACTTTTGGCGATGTCCCGGCAATGGTCCTGCAGATCGCAGAATTGGCCATTGCTCGCGTACCAAAAATCGGCAAAGCGAATGTGCTGCCGAATCCGGGATCGCTGGTTGTTGTCGTATTGGGATTTGATCCAGGCACTATCATGCGGAGGCGGATCCATTAACAAGGCACGCAACGAATACGCGGCTTCTCGGGCACCGGTTTGCGCCAGCGTCATGCCGGCAGCCAGAATCGGATCCGCAAAACCCGCTGACTCGCCAACCAAAAACCAATTTTCACCAACAGTCCGGTCGGCCAAAAACGACCAGTCGGTCGTTGATTCAACCTTATTTCTGGGCGAGCCCCCTCGAATTAAATCCGCAATTCGCGAGTCCATCCGAATCGATTGATCGTACAACTCTTTCGTGGACAATCCACATTTCTTGTAATATACGGCTGGGCAAACCAATCCGATACTGGTTCGTGTAGGTCCCAAGGGAATAAACCAAATCCAACCGTGGGGGATACTCATGACCTGCACGCGGGTGGCGCCAACGCCAATCTCTTCCGCCCATTTAAGGTTTTGCCAATAATCCCAAATGGCGATATTCTTCAACTGTGTTGGGCACTCAACGGGTACTCCCAAAGCACGTCGGAGAACTCCCTTGTGACCCGATGCGTCAACATACCATTTCGCCTGCACAATACTGCCATCCGACAATTCCAACCGCTTGACGCGATCCTGCTCATTCGGAATCTTTTCGACGCCTGTCTCCATGCGAACGTCGCAGCCCAACTCGGCGGCGTGCCGCAAGAGTATGTCGTCGTACACGGCGCGGTCGACTTGCAGGGCGGTATATTTGCGCTGGCCGGCATAAGGCGCTGGACGAGGCTCGTCTCGAAACTGGTCGACTGGCAAGAAATCGAAATCCCACATTTCCGCCGACGTTCCCCAGCGATAGGTCGCACCGATCTTGATGGGAAAATCCGCCGATTCTACTTTGTCCCAACAGCCCATCTCATTCAAGATTCTACCGATGGGCGCCAACTGGCTCTCGCCGATGTGGTCGCGCGGAAAACGTTCCCGCTCAATAATCAAAACCCGCAAATCCGGTGCATACTTTTTCAGTAAAGTGCCGGTTGTGCTGCCTCCAGGTCCACCACCAATAATCGCCAGATCACATTCAGTCAGTTTGTTTTTCATGTGCAATCCAGTCAAATCTCATAAAACTGCTGTTGGACCACTCGTTCTCAGATGGGGTCACGGGCATTCGAAGACACTAGTGCTTTGTCAATATTAAGAGTTCGGATTGCTGAGCGTCCGGTTTTTACGGCCTGAACCGGGTGCTAGTGCACACCGGCTAACCCTGGGCTGTCAAAAAGTTGGGGTTGACACGGATTTTGATCCGGGTGATTTTATTCTGTTACCTCGGAAGAAATTGTCCGCTATTTTGATAGGATTAGCAATGCCGAAATCTCTCGACGAATATCGTTCGCCAACTTACAA
>JBGTDM010000107.1:0-4725 GCA_041748315.1 Pirellulaceae bacterium | reverse complement strand
TGCTGCTTTAAAAAGTCGATCGTAAAATCGGGCTGATTGACGCCACCAACGACGCCATTGCTCACCCGCGTAACCCTGAAGCAATAACGCACGATCAGCGGACCATGCTGGCTCAGCGAATCTTTTCCATTGCCGCGGGCTGCGAAGACCTCAACGACCAGCTAACGATGCGAACCGATGCGGCTCTGCAAGTTGCCGCTGGCGTGGCTCCGGTCGAAGACGAGCCGCTGGCATCCCCTTCCACGCTCTGTCGGCTGGAGAACCGGATGTTGCGCGCCACGCCGAGTCGCTAATGAAGCAAGCCGAGACGGAATTCGAACGGACGGGTGACAAAGTCCGTTTGTTTGGTGAGACCGTTTTCGCGGCCAGTACGTGGGACAAAGAACGCCGCATGATCATCAAGTCAGAACGTTTGTTGGAAGGGCTCAACACGCGTTTCGTTACGAATCTCGATCACACGCCGCAAGAACTCTACGACGAGATCTACGCCATGCGAAGCGACATGGAAAATCGAATCAATGAGCAGCAGCTGATGCTGTTTGCGGATCGAACCAGTTGCCATGACTTTCTAGCCAATCAGTTTCGGTTGCTGCTTTCGACCTTCGCTTACGTGTTGATGGCTAGACAGCGTCGCGACTATCTTCAGGGTCCTGCCCGGCCTTTCGCGCGTCCGGTGTCGCGCGTGGGAAGGTGACAATGTCGTTCGGGATCTTCCGGTGCGCGGTGGGTCGCCCCGAAAGGGTCGGGACAAATTCACCGGACGATGATGATTGTCATGAAGTTGAATGGCGCGGTCGATCGCCCCGAAGGGGCCGAAACAGATCAGCCCGGGGCAGAGCGCAGCGCCGCCCCGGGTGGTAGTGGCAATTGGTTCCCAAGCCCTGAAAGGGCGGCACAAACCGAAGCATGGATTGTCTCGCTTATTCGCCACCATGATACGCTACGTAAATTGTCTCGCCCTTTCAGGGCTTATCCGCCGCCATGATACGCTACCCAGGGCGGCGGCGACGCTCGCACAACTCGCTTCACCTTGCCCTGGGCTGATATGTCGGGCCCCTTCAGGGCAGAGGCGACGCTCGCACATCTCGCTTCGCCTTGCCCTGGGCTGATATGTGGGGCCCTTTCAGCGCAGAGGCGACGCAAGCGAAAAGAACGTGCGGCTCCTGCCGCGAAACCGAGTCGGAATTCTCCGGTGCGGGGTATGCGATGGCAAGGATGACATCGTCGTTCCGGATCTTTTGGGGCGCGGTGGATCGCCCCGAAAGGGTAGGGACAAATTAACCGGACGATGATGATTGTGATGAAGTTGAATGGCGCGTTCGGTCGCCCAGAAGGGGCCGAAACAGATCAGCCCGGGGCAGAGCGCAGCGCCGCCCCGGGTGGTAGTGGCCATTGTTCCCCAAGCCCTGAAAGGGCGGCACAAACCGAAGCGTCGATTGTCTCGCCCTTTCAGGGCTCATTCACCGCCATGATACGCTACCCAGGGCGGCGGCGACGCTCGCACACCTCGCTTCGCCTTGCCCTGGGCTGAGGTCGTCACGCTTATACGATCGCCGTATCATTGCGTAACGAGATTGGAGATACCACAAACATCGAGATCGACTATCGCCAGGTCGGACAGACGCTATCGCATGGAGACGGATTCCGAATCGAGTTTCTCGAAGTCTTGAAGTTCAGCGAGCGATTGCTGAAGGAGTTTGGGTTGATCAGTTTTCTCAAAGTACTTGGCTTTGTTCCAGAGGCATTGATAAGCTTGATCGACATCACCGTCGGCGATAAATTCCTGAAGTGTCGCACTGAGTTGTGCAAGAGCTTCGGCCTCTCGCCCTACAACCAGTCGCGCCAGGGCATCGTCAGCCTGTGCACGCAGTCGCTCATCGCGAGGCCAATGTTCGGACGAATGCAGCGAATCCTGGATTAAATTGACCCCTTGGCTAATCGCTCCGTTTTGAAGTTTCATCGCACCCAGAATCGCCTTGGCTCGATCGGCGATGAGTTGGCCTTCATTGGTTGTTATCAAGCGGATGAGAATGGCTGATGCAGCACCTGGCTGGGCTGACAGTACCAATGCGCGCGCTTGTTGAAGTCGCAATTGATCGACAATTTTCGAGTTAGATGTTGCCGCCTCCGACTTTTTCAACGCTAACAGTGCATCTTGACCTTCAAGTCTGGCCAGATGCTGTAAGCCGATCGTGAGCCAAATCAGCGACTCATCATTTTGGACATTGAGCAGTTCGTCTGCGCCGAATAATTCCTGTGAAACCAAGTAGTTACGCGTGTTGTCGATTACCGCTGCCGGCCATTCGATTCCAGAGGGTCGCAGGAAGGCAGCGCGGCTCCAAAATGTGGGATCCATCAACCCCCGTTCGGGAAGAAGTTGACTTTGTGTAGCGACCGAAGTCTGCCAAGTCGATTTCCATTTTTCCAGTTGACCACTATGTCGATAGAATTCACCAAGCAACAATTGTGACTGTTGCGATTGATAAGCGCACAATTTCTCAGAAGATTGAATGGACTGCTGAAGTTGATTGATTGCTGCTTCAATTTGGTCATCCAGCATGAGAGCAATGGCCTGCAGTCGTTGCAGTTCAGCCGACATCGCCAAATTGGATGACTTGGCGGCCAGTTTGGGCAAGTTCAGTTCTAATGCTTTGGAGACTTGTTGTTGCCCCAGGTATTGCCAGCATTGTAATTTCGCATCGAAAATCGACGGTTGCGTGTCGGCGAGCAGGACATAGCCTGTCCAGTTAGCCTGAGAAGTGACCTGTGCCTGGCACCATTGTTTTTGAAAGCTTTCTGCGATCAGGCTAATTGAGGTGCGGTCGTCCACACCCGGATTGAATTCCTGTAAGGATTTTAAAGCAACGTCAGGATATTTGTGGACCAGGTGATGGATCGATTTAAAGCGATGCTCGCGCGCCAGCTCACCGACAGTTGCCACGAACTCCCGTGACGTGAATACAACGCTATCGGTTTCTCCCAAGAACACACCGCCGCCGTCCCAGCGTAGTTTGCGGGAAAGTTCCGGGCTTGTCGAATCGGTCTTAATGGAATTGAGTTTATTTAGACGTTGTTTCGAGGAGCGTTCATTTTCGGCCAAGCTGGACGATAGCGGCTTGGAATCCGATTTAAAGGGGGAGCACGCAAAGCCTGTCAGGATCAACAGAGTGCCAAGCAAAATGACAGAAGCTTGGCAAAAAACTGTGTGGATGAGTTGAGCGGCGGGCCCAATCTGATGTGTGTTCATCATTTTGTTCGCGATTGTCGAAATGGGTTGACTGAATCCACGGCGTTGCATTAGTAGGCTTTGGGAATAACGTTGTGAAACCGAAATTCTCGATGGAGTTGACACGGATCGATGTCTACTCGGACAGCTTCGTCGGGTGTGAATGTGTGCATTGAGCCTTCGCCGCTGATCGCGTTTGGGTGCACGCTTAGTGTTTGAAGCAGATCCTGGCTTAGCGCCGCGGATTCGCTGGGTGTGTTAAAGATAAAGGGGCGGATCATCACTACCAACTCCCTACGTTGACGCCCTGTTTCCTGGCGGCGGAAAAAGATGCCTAGTCCAGGTAGCTTGCCAAGTACAGGAACCTGAGAACGACGGTCTGAGACTTCGTCTTCGATCAAACCACCGAGCACGACCGCCAGTCCATCTTTAGCGACAATGGTGCCGCTGATCGTGCTGCGATTTACGGTGTCGACCTCCTGGTTGATGATGCCACCCGCTGGAGAGAGGACTGGAATGCGACCCCCGTTGATGACTCGCCGTGCGTTTTCCTGAACGATTCGTAATGTGACGGTGCGATCGGCGTTGATACTTGGGGTAATCAACAACGACTGCCCGACGTCACGTAACTCGGTAATCGGAGTGCCGGCAACTGTTGTGTTGTTGTTGCCACTCGCAATCACTTGGGGAGAGTTGAAGCCAATGGTAAAAGGAATCGTATCTCCGATGAAAATTCGGCTGACTTCGTTGTTGGCCGTTAACAGCAAGGGTGTGTTGAGTATCGTTACGCGGTTATCGTCTTCAAGCAGTTGCATGCGGACTCGGAAGCTGTTGCTGACGATTTGAAACGTCATGTCGCCACGGTTGATGACACCACCACCAGGCAACATCGATGCCAAGCGTCTGGCTTCACCAACTAAGGCGTCGCTAGGCGTCGGCAGAATATCACCGGTTGTAAATCCACCAGCGGACGTTCCACCGTCCGAGTACTGGTAATCGAAGACACTGCGAAAATCATCGGTCAACAGAATGGACATTACCTTGACTTCCAACAACACCAAAGGGGTCGGTACGTCGAGTCGATGAATCAAGTCGCGCACCTGATTCATCGTATTTTCGTCGCCGGTGCGAACCACGATTTGATTGTTGCGCCTTACCACAGTGACATAGATCACGGCTTGTCGTTCGCGCATCAACTGAGCGATCACATCATCCCGCTCCGTCGACGGAGGTGGAATCGGAACGTCAGGCATACTCTGTTTTTGCTCAATGGCCTCGATCAAGCGTTGAATCGTCTCCGAATTCAAATCTCGCAGTGGCGAGTATTCATCCTGATAGAAACCCTGGATGGGAAATTGCCGCCGAAAATTCTGATTCGAAAAGCCCCCCAGCCCACTAATCCCGGATACATTTCGCCCGCCGAACTGGAAGTTTCCGAGTTGTCCAAGTCCCAGACTCCGACCATCGATCAAATCAAAGCGATTCATGCGATAAACCAG
>JBGTDM010000106.1:0-15779 GCA_041748315.1 Pirellulaceae bacterium | reverse complement strand
GACTTTTGCGTTGGCGATCGCTCGATTGTTGGGCAAATGTCAGTGTTGTGGGCAACGGTGCGTTCAGGTCAAAGTGTCGGCCTGAGGACAGGCCGACCTACTGTAGCTGCCGCTGTCCCCAGCGGCAGATGGCCCCTCTCGACGCTTGCCATGTGAGAAATGCGGACTAAATGCCATCGTCGTTCGGTTCAACAAACGAGAATGGACCGAGGGTTGGACGTTGCGCATGTTCCAGTCGATTCGACCGGTAAACCCCAATCAACCAAACATCTGATTCTTGGCCGTTGGTTGAAATGCATTCCGGTAATGTTCGATCTGCGGTTTTTTTACTCCGGCAGGCCACAACATGGAAATGATGTCAAAACGGTAAGCGCATTCCAACAAGTCATTATGTTTCAGATAATTGAGCGCGGTCCGCGCCATTTTGGTCTGCTTCGTCTCGTCAACCGCCTCGAAACCCTCACCATGACGATCACTGGCCCGCGATTTCACTTCGACAAACACAACGGTTCGTTTTTCCACGGCCACGATATCGATTTCCCCAAATCGATCACCAAAGTTCCGGTCGACGATAAGCATCCCCTGACGCTTGAGGAATTTTTCCGCCAGTCGTTCACTCGCGACACCAAAGCTCTCAGGTTGTCGACGAGCGGTTGAAAAGAACCCTGGCAGTCGCACGATGGCAGCGAGCTTACGCAACAGCTTGATGAAATGGGAAAACATGTCCGACACCAGCCAACGCCAATGACCTGGAAAATGGGGGACCTGAAAAATGGGGCAGGGACAAAGAGTTCGAAGCACCTGAAGGGCCGTTCCGGCTCCTGGTACCTGACCCATTTTCCCAATTCTCAGTTATTGCCGTCTTCGACAACGTTATCATCGTTGTCCGATTGTTTATTTTCGTCGTCACCACCGCCTGTTCCCTCATCGTCATCTTGTTTCGGTGGAGGAGGGGCGTCATCAATCGATGTTTCCGATTTTTCCGGTGAGTTTAAAGTCCCCTCTGTACTAAAATCAAACCCGAAAGGTTGGCTATCAATCGAGAAATCAATTCGAGGACGCTCGGGCAGTCCGGTCGGTCCCGGTGCTTCCGATGCTGGTTTCCAATGCTCAAAAGCTGCGACCACGGCAATCGCAGAAGGATTTGACACTCGTTTTAACCCGCTTTTGGCCAAGCTAAAAATGGGTGTGTCTTTGGCCTCGTCAACAAGTCGTTGATAGTGCTGCTTGGCTTCGTCGAGTTCACCCAATGTTTCGCATGCATACGCCAAGCCGTGTAACGCGCGGCGTTTCCAAAAGGGATGGAGCTGGGTATCGGAGTCGACTACAGACCCATAGTTTTTCTTGGCTCGACGCAACAATGCCAATAACTCGTCTTCGTTGTCCGTTGACCGCCCCAGTGAATTGAGCATATCGACGTCCGCTGCCTTAATGAGCGCAATGGCCGCAACAACCGTTCCTTGATTGTCATTGGCCATGTTCTCTAATAATCGCGCATCCGGCAATGTTTGCGGTTGTGCACTACTGGCCAGGAAGAACTCTTGCCATCGACTCCCTTCAATGGCTCTGCGACTGGCAATCAAATAGACAGAAAGAACGATAATGCCCAACACCGCGACAATGATTGCGCCAATCAAAAACGCATGAGGCCGTAATGCTTCAAGCTTCTCTTCCAATACGGAAGCTAGTTCATTTTGCTCAAGTTCACGTTTCTTTTGATTCATATTCTGGATACCGGTAAAATAGTCGACTGGGCTGAATACCAAGTCGACGGTTCATTTCGAAAACTGATACACAAGTATAATTTTTATCAGGCGAAAAGGTCAAGCCGACCCTCTTGCATCGTCCCAGCTCAACGATTCCAATCACTCACCTGCTTTCTTGATGATGGACTGTATTCCTCGGTGGAATCGCCGAGATTCTCAGAAATTGTGACTCAACTCAATTCCGAACAACGAAGAGCTGTGGAGACGCTTGCCGGCCCGATGTTGGTGTTAGCCGGTGCTGGCACCGGAAAAACGCGAGTCGTTACCTTGCGTATCGCTCGCTTGATCCGCTCTGGAATCGACCCGGATCGAATTCTGGCCGTGACCTTTACAAATAAGGCTGCAAAAGAAATGCAGGAGCGAATTGTCCAGATTATGGGGAGAAAACAGTCAAAGCGACCGCAAATTTCGACGTTTCACTCGCATTGCGTCAGGGTATTGCGCCGACATGCCAAACAGCTTGGATATCCTGCTAATTTCGTGATTTACGATACTGGCGATCAGGAAAGTTTGGCCCGTCAAGTTCTCAAGCAAGTCAATGGCGTTAACTCTGCGCTCAAGCCAGGCGATTTGTTGTATTGGATCAGCCATTGGAAATCAAAATCAATTCGACCGGCCGATGCCGAAGCGATCGCAACGGGGGACAAGGCGCAACTGGCTGCCGCAGCCTTTGCAAATTATCAAAATGAGCTAAAAAACGCAGGTGCCGTCGATTTCGATGACTTGCTGTTGCTGACTGAAGATCTGTTTCATTTGGAACGAGACGCCGCGCGCGAGGAAGCAGCCAGATTTGATCATATCCTGATCGATGAATATCAGGATACGAATCAAAGCCAATATCGTATCGTGCAACGGTTGGCAGCCGGCCACCGCAACCTATGCGTCGTGGGAGACGATGACCAGTCAATCTACGCATGGCGCGGTGCCGAAGTGCAGCACATTTTGAACTTTAAACTCGATTGGCCTGATGCCAAGGTGTTTTGCCTGGAAGAAAACTACCGCAGCACCGAAAAAATTCTTCAAGCCGCGAATCGATTGATTAAATTCAATGCCACGAGGCACGAAAAAGAGCTCAGGGCCGGAAGACCTGGCGGCGAACATCCCGCAGTTCGCCAATTCGAAGATGAAACACGAGAAGCGACAGAGATTGTCGGCGAAATTCGCTGTCAATTGACGCAACCCGGCTTTCAACCGAAGGATTTCGCCATACTTTATCGCGCCGCAAGCTTGTCTAGACCGTTTGAAACCGAGTTGAGAAAGGCACAGATCCCGTATGTGGTGTTAGGTGGCCAGTCGTTTTTCGACCGTCGTGAAATCAAGGATGTACTCGCGTTTCTGCGGTTGATCGAAACCCCAGACGACGAAATTTAGCTGCGCCGCATCTTAAACGTTCCGCCACGAGGGATCGGTCAAAAGGCTCGCGACACAATCGTGGCCGAGTCCCAGGCGCGAGGGTGCTCTCTGTGGAAAGTCGCCTGCGATCCTCCAGGGAACCTCGGACAATCGGCTCGCGCGGGGTTGCAACGCTTGACCGACCTGCTACGAAATGCAGCGAATGTGGTGAATGAAAAAAATATGGTCTCCGTCACCCGTACTGTGATTGACGAGGTTGAATATCGCCTGGAAATTGAGCGGCAATATGAAACCGAAAATGAACGGGATTCGCGCTGGCAAGCGGTCGAGCAACTGGTCAACGCGCTGGCTGGATATGTCGCCGAAACCACCGCGCCTCGGTTGGGCGAATTTCTGGAACAGCTAACACTGGGTGACCGCGAAGTCGGAAATGATAAGGAACAAAAACTGCAACGAAACGCAGTCGTACTGATGACGATGCACAGTGCCAAGGGACTGGAGTTCCCCCATGTCTACTTGGTCGGGATTGAAGATGGTATCATCCCACACCGCCGAAGTATTCAGGAAGGTTTGGAAAAAATCGAAGAGGAGCGGCGGCTTTGTTACGTCGGAATGACTCGGGCTCAAGATAAGCTGACCCTATCCATGGCCATGTCACGAATGAAGTGGGGAAACGCCAAACCATCCAGACCGAGTCCATTCCTGTTTGAAATGACCGGTCAAACCGAACACCCGAGTTACCTGCGAAGTATGGCGGCCTACCAGGCTTGTGCCGACGATCAGGCTTATGGAGACAATGCCCGATAAGAAACACAGGTCATTGGTTTCATAGCTGTCGGCACCGCTTACTACGCTGATGTTTGATCAAGTGACCGATCGGTCGCAAATAATCAACTGGAAGATACGACCACACCGTCACCGAGTCGAGCCGCCAGTTTTTCCTGAGCATTTTCATTGACGGCCGCGATTTCCAAGTATCCCCCGGAACCCACATAGGCCACCAGTTGCCGCGCACCTCGATCGCCAAATGTGCGTACCAAGCCGCGAATCCGATGAAATCCCAAGCGCACCTGTAGCGAGTCAAACTGCACTTCGGCTAACTCGTCACGACTAATATTTGTTACTAAATTGCCGAAGCTATCAATCGAAATGATCTCGCCAAGCAATTCGCCATCCAAAAGCTTGGGGGCCGGAAACTCAAGTCGAATAAACTCATCAATCTCGTGACCCAATTCCGAAGCCAAAACTGTCGCTCGACTTAAATGCCCTACGACTGGAGCCATGATGTCTCGCCCATGGAAGGTGCTGGAAATCGGCGACCGCCAATAGTTCGGCTGGTCCAGCACGCGAACAGAATGGATCGGAAACTTCTCAGCCAGCAACGTCAGGATGCCATTGTCCGGACAGACAAATTTCCAATCTCCAATCTCGGCCAACAAAATATTTCGATCGGTGCCAACACCGGGATCCACAACGATGAGATGGATCGAGCCATTTGGAAAAGAAGAGACCGATTGGGCAATAACGAATGCCGCCTGAAATACCGATTGCGGTTCGATCCCGTGCGTGATATCGACGATCGTAGCCCTTGAGTTAATTCCCAAGACAATTCCTTTCATCTCTGCGACGAAAGAACTGCCAACTCCGAAATCAGTTGTCATCGTAACAATCGACATGCTGCTTCGTTAACTTCATTTCCGCGATATCGATGCAATCGCCTGGAATTGAATGAGCGCTCGTTGAACCCAAAAAGGACAGGAACTCGCTTAAGCCAAGAAGGAGAGCCTGCGTATAACCTTGATGCCAAAACCACTTTGGCCAAGAACCATGAACCTATCAAGGCCATGTTCAGGTCGGGAGCTTAAACGGCTTCTGCTTTACCGCTTTCCTAATCGACCCGCTACGAATGCACTGGACGCAAACTCGAATTCGCTTATTCCCACCGCTCGGTAGGGCAACTTTGACAGTTTGCAAGTTGGGACGAAATTGGCGACGAGTGATCCCGGTTACCTTGGTCCCAACGCCGCCCAGATACTTCGCTTTACCGCGTGTCTCAACGCTATTTCCCATTTGCGATCGTTTACCGCAAACTTCACAAATACGAGCCATTTCCACACCTGAACTAACTTGTTTATCGTTGATCAAATCCTATCGTTGATCCGGAATTTTGAACCACGCCATATCCAGATCGAATTTCGTAGTATATCAGTCGAAAACGAATTCGCAACGCCAAACCGCCTGTCATCAAGCGATAATTTTTCGGCATTAATCCGTAAAAAGCAACTCGTTCAATTGAAAAACTGCAATTTCATAGACGATTCACTGCATCCAACCTGTTGGGGTTTGGGTCATATTTGGCAATGAACGAAACATGTGTGAATTGCGCCTGAACCAAGAAATGAGCCTGATCTCACTGATCTCGATCTCATGAGGTCGCATTCTATTCAATTGCGTTTCAGCCCGTCAACCAGTACCCAACCGATGCACGCACGCCATGCGAATCCCCTGGAATGCAGGTCTTCAAAAAGCAATTGTGGACTCGCTGTCGTAGCCCGCATCAGCAATGATGCTTGGCCAACCTTCCGCGCCGTGATCCAAGCGGCTTCCGGTGATCTGCTGGTAACACTTACGGTCCATAGCTACGATGAATCACGCAGCTCGGTTCGTGTGATAGCCCTACTTTTCTACAGAGCCTACCTGACACCTGTTCTTCCCCGACTCCCCAACAGGATCAGGACGATCCCCACTGCCATCGCAATGCCGCCCACGATCGGATTCAATACGATCGTGTGTGGCCGGGAGATGTCGATCGTCAAGAACCCGACATCAGCCACGCGCTCCGTGGTGAAGTAAGTAAAACTTGGAACCGCCAGGGCGATGAGGCCCAGGATTGCCAGAATCAAGCCGATGACTACGATTGGTTTCACTTTCAGTCTCCTTTATGTGTGGAAAAAATTTGCTCGATTATTCATCATTGTCTTCCCCTTCGGGCGTTTCGGCGATGAGTTTCTGAATGACCGCGACCTTGGAACCGATAAAAAGCACATTGCGCACGTCGAGCTGCTCGTGGCTGGCACCGGACGTATGAATCTCCAAATCGCCGGAACCGAGGCCGATCAGCCAGTGCCGGAACAGATCGTCGCGGTGTTTATCCAGGGCCATGCCTTGCGTGTTGTAGCTCTTCGAGCCGCTGCCGAAGATAGCATGGTAGGTCAGCTGACCCGGTTTGATTTCCCAATACCTGGTGCGGTCCAACACGAACACGCTGACGACCCACGTCATAAACATCAGGGTCGAGAACCAGAAATAGGCGCCCAGGTTCAGGCTGATTTCCAGGCCGCCGAACCAGCTGAGGACCTGGTCCCACCAGCCGAAATAGGCCAGCAGAACGATGGCCAGAGCGACACCCATGAGGACCATCCCTGAAGCTAACCCCCGTACGGAGACGTTGGTAATCAGAATGACCAGGAAGAGGACGAAGAAAAAAATCAGCCCCAGGTTGCTGCTCGAATGTATCCAGGTCTGGGCCTGACCAATCAGGTGCTCCTGTCCATAAACGTAGGTGATCATCGCCATGATGTAGCCGATTACCCAGACTGGCCACCAGTAAAACAGCGAAGAATGACTGTAGATTCGCAGGCGGCGCACGTGGGGCGAGTCCGTCTGTGCCGGTGTTGACCGTGGGGCCTCCCCAGGCGGCGGCACAAGTTGAGGTTGAGGTTGAGGTTGAGGTTGAGGTTCATTTTGAGGTTCGGTCGCTGTGTGGTCGATCACGATCATGTCTCCTTCAAAGGTTGGATTCAAAGGTCACGGCCTTTGCCCGACGAACAACCTCGCTGCTTTGGCCATGTCCCCCATCAACGCCGATCTTTACCCAGTCGAACTTGCCCGCACGCTCCGCAGTCGCCTCGCGCACATCCATGCCGGTGATCCGCTGGATCTCCTGCCGAAGTAAGTCGGAGGCATTGGCGAACCGCTGCCGGTGGAATTTCTGCACCCGCGCAATCTGCGGGGCCGAGGTTGCCTGGGCCTTGACTTTAGGCTTGGGTTTCCCGGTTGCAACCGTCCCGCGAACTAACGTGCAAAAAAAAAGCCGGCGTGTCCGCACACCTAAAGGTGTTCGGCAACGCCGGCTTACTCGTAAACGGACCCCCCGGCACGGCCGGGTTGTCCTTTAGCTAGTCATCCGACAACTCCAATCGAAGTTTTATAAGGAAGAGCGTTGACAACTCACCACGCTTCCTCTACGTCCCTTATCATATCGTCCAGAAAGCCAAAGGCAAGTGGGTTCTTGAGCCGCGCCCGGTATTCCCGGATCACGATCGCTGGTTTGGAACCCACCGGTTCGGGCCGTGCAGGCCTGGCGCTGCCGTGCACACCCAATTGGGAAAGCAACGCGGTTGGGTCCAGTTTACGGCTTCTTTCAGTTTATTTCTTCTTGGGTCGACTTGGATTTCGAGAAGATACTTACAGGCCAAATTTCTTTACAGCTGAATCGACCCATCGTGGGTTTCCGTAAGGTGTGCCACTGGCGTGTCGCCAGTGCGATTGGCTCTCGGGGTTCTTACTCGCCGGGCGTCACGGTGGGAATTGAGATATCAAGGGTGTCACTGGCGTGTCGCCAGTGTGATTGTCGAGCCACAATGGTTATGATCGAAAGCTGAATTCGAAAAGCACTGGCGACACGCCAGTGGCACCCGGCACGCTGCGCCGTCTGCTGCAACCGGTGGTTAGCCGGATTATCTCTTCATGGCGCGGATCTTCGCCGCGCGTTGCTCCAACGCCTCAGCTTCAGAACCACGCTTTGTGGCTCGATACAAATCCGCCAGATTCTCAAGGCTCGTCGCTACGTTGGGGTGGTCGGGGCCGAGGGCTTTCTCCAAGATCGCCAGTGAGCGCTCGAAGAGCGGCTCAGCCTGCGTGTACTCGCCCTGGGATTGGTAGAGCGCGCCCAGGCTGTTCAGGCTTGTCGCCACATGGGGATGGTCGGGGCCGAGGGCCTTCCCCCGATCGCCAACGAACGCTTGAAGAGCGGCTCCGCCTGCGCGTACTCGCCCTGAGTTCGGTAGAGTTCGGCCACGTTGATCAGGCTCGAAGCCACGTCGGGATGGTCGGGGCCGAGGGCCTTTTCCAAGATCGCCAGTGAGCGCTCGAAGAGCGGCTCCGCCTGGACGTACTCGCCTTGGGTTCGGTAGAGCGCGCCCAGGTTGTTCAGGCTCGTCGCCACATGGGGATGGTCGGGGCCGAGGGCCTTCTCCAAGATCGCCAGCGAGCGCTCGAAGAGCGGCTCCGCCTGGGCGTACTCGCCCTGGTTTCGGTAGAGCAGGGCCAGGTTGTTCAGGCTTATCGCCACATCGAGGTGGTCAGGGCCGAGGGCCTTCTCTCTGATCGCCAGCGAGCGCTTGTGGAGCGCCTCCGCCTCTGCGTACTCGCCCTGGGTTCGGTAAAGCTCGCCCAAGATGTACAGACTCTTCGCTACGTCGGGATGGCCGGGGCCGACATTCTGTTCGGCAATCTGTAGGGCCTTCTTCGCGATTATCACCGCGCGGTCGTACTTGCCGGCCCGGTACAACTCCACGACTTCCTGGTTGAGGATGTCCCACTCAGTATCCTCGCCCTGGGCATGTAAGACGGAGGGCATTGTGCCAAGATAAGAGCGAGAATGGTAAGTCTTATGAATTTCATTCGTTCTCTTTCATGCGCCTAACAATCGGCGTCTCCGGACGGTGGGTTTGTTGTTGCACACAAGTTCACGAGGTATATTCTGTTGTATTCGCCTGCGCTGAGTCAAGTTGATTGTTTTGGGAATCCGTAAGGTAACGAAACGCGGACAGGTCCAGTCTACTGCCTGTTCCAGTCTATTTCTACTTGGGTCGACCTGATAACGTCCCAGGTTCAGATTTGGTTTTCGGTTTTCAATACCCTTTCGCGCAAGGACTCGAAGTTCTTCTTGAATATTTGAGAACAGGCGATCTGCTGGTTGGTTCTTCGGATCAAGTTGGCCGCACTGCCGTGATGCTTTAATCCAATACTTCACGGCGAAAGGTATTATGCGATGGAATGCCAATGGGCAACAACAGGAACTTGCGATGCCATGACTCGGGCCTCGCTCCAAATTCTTCTACTTCAGGCCAATCGTCATCATTGCAGAACACGGCCAGAATGGCGATCATCAGAATGGCGATCATGAAAATGACGAGCAACAATGATCGCAGCGACCCACTATGACCCACCACACGAACGTCTTTCAAATCCACAAAATTCTTCGCCAATACTCGCACAAATCCTACCTCCGCACGGATCGTTGCAGCTTCCATCCTGACCTCCCCAAAAAATACTAAAGGCCGCCAACGTTCCCTCGCAACACCCAGGACGTCCGAGTTGCACCGGCCTAACCGAACTTGTAAGCTTTTACCAGAGTTTTGGTGCACCGGCCCTGGGGCAGCCACAATCGGTGCGCCGATCCGGTAAATCATTTGGCTTTTTCGATCACCGTGCCAAAAATAGTAGGTCGTTAGAAGGCCTTTTGCACGTCGTCCGTTGGGATTTCGACATGTTGGATCTGGGTATTTTTCAGCCGTTTGCAATTGCTTTAGGCCTAGGATTGTTGGTCGGCTTGCAGCGGGAATGGCAAGGCGCGGATGTCGCCGGAATCCGCACGTTTCCATTGATTACCTTAATGGGAACGCTGGCCGGTACCCTGGACGGCTCGCAAGTAAGTTGGATCAGCGCGTCCGCGCTTTTCGGGCTCGCCATCCTTTTGGTCATGGCAAATTGGGCGAGGATTCAGAAAGGGGAGGGCGGAGCCGGGCTGACGACGGAAGCCGCCGCGTTATTGATGTTCCTGGTTGGCGTTTCATTGGCGGTTGGCATCACGGGTCCAGCCATTGTAATCGCTGGGGTAACGGCCGTGCTGTTGCAATGGAAGCGACGACTCCATGGGCTCGTGGAACGGATTGGGGAAAACGACCTGAAGTCACTAATCCATTTGGTGTTGATCGCACTCGTCATCTTGCCTCTGCTTCCGGATACCACGTTTGGACCTTATGACGTATTGAATCCGTATAAGATTTGGTTGATGGTGGTGTTGATCGTGGGGATCAGCATGGCCGCTTACGTTGCGGAGAAAATACTCGGAGCTCAAAGTGGTGCGGTCGTCGGTGGAATTTTTGGCGGAATGATCTCCAGCACGGCAACAACCGTTAGCTATGCTCGACATGCCAAGAAGGACGCCGACCTAGCCCCCCTTGCCGCGCTGGTCATTGTCATTGCTACGGCGGTCGTCAATATTCGCATCTTGATCGAAGTCGCAATTATTTCGCCAACGCTTCTTCGATTGGCGGCACCCCCACTTCTCTTGCTCATGCTATTGATGGCGATCGAGGCGGCGATATTGTTCTTTCTCGTGCGGAAGAATGTCCATGAAACGTCCTCGCACAGCAGTCCGGCCCACTTGAAAGCCGCCATTGTTTTCGGAATCTTGTACGCGGTGATTTTATTCGTCGTGGCTTGGGCCAAAGACCAGTTTGGCGAACAAGCGTTGTATGCCGTGGCGGCAATTTCTGGCTTGACCGATATGGATGCGATTACCTTATCGACCGCCAAACTCTTCAACGACGGTCGAGTCGAGGGAGCCGTGGTTTGGCGCGTCATCCTCGTGGCCACAGTTTCCAACTTGGTCTTCAAAGCCGCCGCTGTTTGGTTTTTGGGGACCAAAAAACTGTTCGTTTACGTGGCGTTAGCATTTGGTATGATGATTGTGGGATGTGGATTGTTGTTTTGGCTCTGGCCTGATCTTCCCATTGACATTCCAGAGTCATTCGTGCCATCGCCCCCGGAAAAGTGAGTTCGAAACGATTCCTGAGCCGTCCCGGTTCGCGCGCGGCTTCGGAATCGACCAAGTCAATCGTAGGACGCTAAAGCGGCGTCCTTCGGGGACAAGATGTAACGGGCAGAAATGCGCCGTGGATATGATTGAATTTCGATCATCGTTTTGTTTGTTTTTAACATTGTCGGTTAATCTGGAGGCTTCGTTACCTATGCCGCTATACGAATTCAAGTGTCAGGAGTGTGGCAGCCAGTTCGAGCTATTGATGCGTGGAGGGGAACCTCCTTGCTGTTCAAAGTGCGAGAGTGCGCGAGTGGAAAAATTGCTTAGCTTGACGGCCGCGCCAATTTCTGCGAACGGATCGTTGTCCCGGGCGGACCGCGCGATGGACGGAGGGGGATGCGGCCGACCTCAATGTGCTTCCGGAGGCTGCCAAGGCCTTTAGGACCTCTGAGATTACCAACGGTCAGATAAATCAATCGTAACGTGATTCAAGTCGTCGTCGCCGCCTGAACGTCGCCATACCCGCCAGCATCAACGCTAGTCCGACGAAACTTCCAGGTTCCGGGATAGCACCTGCCGTAATGACGAAAATCGTGCCATCGACGCGGTTCACCAAGTAGAGATTCCCATTCAAATCCTCGCCGAACGATGAAATACTGCGAACGACTCCCATATCCGTCGTCAAGATATCTGTCCAACCGATAAGTTGCGTGAAATTGGTCCCGTCGAAGTCCAAGGGAGCACTGCCGTCAAAGCGGAGCGACCAGAGCCGATTGTTGACGTAGTCGGAGAAGAAATAGTGCCCCTCAAGACCGTCGACCGGGCCTCGATAAACATATCCTCCGGTCACGCTAAAGCCCTCAAAATCACCTGTTCCATGTAGATAGTCGTAAATGGGATCGATTGCGCCTGCTGGCTTTGGTCCGCCGACGCCTCCACTCGGCGTCTCAATGGTTCCCTCCCGCAATCGCCAACCATAGTTTTCACCTCCAGTACTGGATGCGTACTGAAAATTAATTTCCTCGCGTGCATTTTGCCCCACATCCGCGATCCATAAGTCGCCCGTCTCACGATCAAAACTGCTTCGCCACGGATTCCTTAATCCATACGCCCATACTTCGCCAGCTGCATCGGACTGTCCCACAAACGGATTGTTGACGGGAATTCGGTAATTGCGTCCAGGATCGGTAGGAAAATCGTCTCCGTTGACATCGATTCGCAACATTTTACCGAGAAGACTGTTCCGGTCTTGAGCGTTTCCGCTACCGGCTGTGTGCCCGGTTCCCGAGTCGTTGCTGCCGCCGCCATCTCCGCTGCTGTTATACAAGAATCCATCGTTTCCAAAATCCATCCAGCCTCCATTGTGATTGATTTGGGGTTGCGCGATGGTCATCACGTCAAACGCGGTGGACGGATCGGCCAGATTCGGGTTGGTTCGCTCGTACCTTCGAATTCTCGTGGCACCCGTCGTATCCGTGTAGTTAAGATAAAATCGTCCGTTCGCTTGATAGTTAGGATCAAACGCCAATCCCAGCAACCCTTGTTCGCCGCCTCCTGACAAGCCGGAAACGGTCACAAAGGGAGTTGGGTTCAGTGTGTTGGTGTTGAGATCAAGAATCCGGATCGCACCCGTCTGTTGCACGACAAACAATCGGTCGGGATCGCCCGGTGCGTGGGTCGCGAAAACGGGTAAGCTCAGTCCAGAAGAAACCTGTTGAAGACTAAGTGTCTGGCCCACGGCTTGATTGGAGATGGCGGCAACTAAGCCCATCGCACAGGCGCCCACCAAAAAAGCGATCGAACCTTAGGAGGCGGGCCGCAAGGAACGGTGGGGCATTGGACGCCACGACGGTGAGAGTATTTCGAGGCATGAGGATCTCCCCTTCGTTTTTATTTTGAGCACTGGTGATTCCCCACAGCATGGAAAGCTAGAACACCCTATTTTATCAAGCCTCAACCTGGCCCATGGACGCGCAGTTGAAAAAAAGCGAGCCCCTAACCACTCCTGTTTTTCATGGATTCTGGCGGAATCGTTCAGGGGTCGAGTTAGGGGCTCATCCTTGGTGCACGATTAGCGTCAGGCGATCGATTCATCCCCCGACGCACGGTTCCCGAGTGCAGTTTACTCCCAGCGCACGATGGTATGAGTTTGTCCGCCGACATTGACTCGATTTGCCATTACCACTCGATGTTCGTTCATTCGAACCGGCACGCCATGAACGATGATTCGTTCATTCGGATTGATGGTTCCTTTGAACGATATCGCCGGTCCTAAATCGACGACTTGATTTCCCTCTCGGGTTTCAATCACCACGAGCGTGTTTTCCACTTCCCCGACGCGAATTTTTGTCACATCGCGGACCGTACCCTCGAGGCTTGGCAGAGGTCGCTCAATGCGAACTTCTTGTTGCGATATCGTGGCTGTATCGGCCATCAAAACGCGAGACTCCCCAATCGTCTCAATGTGGCCAAACGCTTGAATGTCGGCACCCACCTGAGGGCGAATCTCATTCCAGCGATCCTTGGGGCCGAGGTCGATCACCATTGATTGTTCGCTTTGTTGGTCAACGCGAACGATGATAAAATCGACATCATTCACTTTTACCACTTTGATGGCGTTGATTTCACCGGAAATCGATTGACGCGTGGCATCGTTTGGAGTGCTATAGGGTTCGTACTTTGAATCGGTCGACGAAAAATCATATCGATCGTAGACGTCGAATGTTCCGTCTTGATTGCTATCTCGGTAATGGGAGAAGCGTTCGTAGAGCCCGTCCCCATCATCATCGTAATAGCGCACGGCGGTACCGTAATGTGTGGTCGAATCGGAGCGGGGAATGTAGTAGCTGGGCCAGTAAGTGTAGTGATCATAGAACCAGACAT
This sequence comes from Pirellulaceae bacterium, assembly GCA_041748315.1. Taxonomy (GTDB): domain Bacteria; phylum Planctomycetota; class Planctomycetia; order Pirellulales; family Pirellulaceae; genus CALMEE01. The sequence continues at coordinate 1,946 of JBGTDM010000106.1, read as the reverse complement.
CGCTTGACAGTCGCGCATTGGGATCGGTAAATCCAAATCGCGCGCGGGCTGCGACATTGGCTCCTGCGTCAATGGCGCGATCGGCTACGTCCGCCGCGCGGTCGACCGCGTCGGCAGCCCGCTGCAACGGACGGACGGGGCGAATGTTGTATTGTTGAATCCAAGGATTGACCTGGCTCCAAGTCTGAGGCGTGTAATAGTTCAGGCGATTTTCCATCCGCAACGCTTGTCGCTCTAATTGCCGCACATTTCGATCAATGCGCCGGTCGAGAACATCTTGAGCGGTCAAGGAAAGGGTTCCTGGAATCGTCACGAGGGCGAGAAGCCCTAACGTCAATAAACGACAGGCGAATGACTTGTTCATGGTGATACTCCAATTCTATATGGGTTTCAAAGGTTGATTTAATTTGCACCGCCACACAGCCGCGCACTTTGAGTACGTTGGCACTCTCCGTACCTTGTTCGACTAAGGTCATGTTGCAAACTCCGTGCCGCACGAGTGAGGCCAAAGCAAAAAGCCTTCAAAACGCGTCCGTTTGAGAGTAAGCGTAACGTTCCTTGCGTTGGACCCAATGACGCTCGCAGTTTGAATATTTCTATTTAAAGGACTTCCATTTACTTCGAGCGTCCTCCACAAGCCGATAGAACCATATTGAAAACAACGTGACTGATTGCTTGGCTAATAAAGGATCAGCTTGAACGCCGCTCAACCAGGTTTGGCCAACTGCCGATCACTTAACGAATAAATCAATGGCTCGCGCCACTAAACACACCTTCGTCGAAAACTTGGCACGGTCAGCCGATGCACGCCACCCAGGTTTGAGGAGGAGTTGCCCGCGCCATCCCATTACTTGCGGGCAGTGGGTTTTCAGTGGGTTTTCAGGGAAGTGTCAGGAAGTTCGACGTGAGAAAAATATTAAACTGGAGCCTGTGGTTTACCCGTTCGATTGCTGCTCCCAGTCTTCGTATCCCCCCTCGAAATCGAGGACGTTGGTAAAACCAGCCGCGACCAACTTTCCCGCTCCATGTTGAGCTGGCGGCATTCCTCGCGCAGCCGCTTGAGTTCGGCGGTTTCCGAAACCTCGCGATTTACCTCAGCAGCAAGCGTGCCGTCTTTCTCAAAAGCGTTTTTCCAGTTGTGAATGTAGGTGTCCCGAATCCCCAGTTCACGGGCTACCTCGCGATAAGACAAGCCCTGCTCCAGGACTTTCTTTACAGCAGCCCCCTTGTATTCACGACTAAATTATCGACGTTCCATTCAAAGTCTCCTTTTCCGCCAGAGCATTCTGACATAAAGTGACTCTCTGTCTACCAATCATGGGGAACTTCAGATCGATTAGCGTTCAGGGCGAGATCATGGCGTCAGCCGGGGATGCCGAATGGTGACTACCGCTCAGGGGCCAACCCGATGAATTCACGTTGACTTTATACTGATTCGACTTGGATGTCGTTTTGCCCCTTAGGTTGCGTGATAGATTCAATCATCTGCTGCCCAGCGCTTGGCTCGTCGCGGTTGGCCCTCTGTCTCCTGGCGGCTACGGCTGAACAGCCGCCACGCGGAAGCCGATGTGGTCATAGCGCCGTTCCGGCTCGTAGCGCAATCGGAAGGCCGACCGGCAGGGCCAGCCCTCGTCGGACCAAGCCCCGCCCCGGCGCACCCGCGACCCGTCTCCCGACCGATTCCTCTGCGCCGTGGACTTCGTGGAATACAGGTCAGGATCGATGCCGCCGGGCAGCATCGCGTGATACCAGTCCCGGCACCACTCGAAGGTGTTCCCGTGCATGTCGTGCAGCCCCCAAGCGTTGGCGCAATACCGCTAAATCGAGATTTCAATTTGTTCGGCGAAGCGTCCGATGGGTTTGGGTGGACGGCGGTCGGTATCTTTTTTGGTTGGCCAAGCTTTCGATCGTTTTTTTAGTTTACGCGGGTTGATTCGATCAACCCG
>JBGTDM010000105.1:0-17180 GCA_041748315.1 Pirellulaceae bacterium | reverse complement strand
GACTTTTGCGTTGGCGATCGCTCGATTGTTGGGCAAATGTCAGTGTTGTGGGCAACGGTGCGTTCAGGTCAAAGTGTCGGCCTGAGGACAGGCCGACCTACTGTAGCTGCCGCTGTCCCCAGCGGCAGATGGCCCCTCTCGCCGCTTTCCATGTGAGAAATGCGGGTTAGTCGGCAAAACCGCTCACGGCTGAACTCGAAATCTTCTTGTCAACATGTTTTCAACAGGTTTGATGATCAAACCGGTTGGGCAATCTGCAGTTTTCCGCGACATGGTAATTTTTTGTGAATTATGTCTATGCCGCGCGCCACTCTTCGCTAAATTAGATCCCTTTTGGCAAGCATCTTGCGTACGCAAATACAACTGGTTGAACTCGCGCCAGCCATAGGTCGGAACTGGCTCAGGCAGTTACGTGTACTTGCAAGTTTCCGTCGATGACTTGGTTTGAAGCATATCGGTTAAGGGTCACTCCATGTTCATCCGAAAACTACGGCAAGGTGAAAATGGCAATTCCAAATCCATCCAATGGGCAGCCGCAGAATTAGCGAGAATCTGACTACGAAGCTGTTGCGCGAACGAAAAGTCCGGTATGTCTGATCCACGTTAGCAATTTGGGTCGGTATCGAACGATGATTCAAGAGCAGGGTAGCGTTGTCCAGCGAACCAGTTATAGATCGGAGCAATAACCTATGAGTCAAAGCAGGCGGCACGTTAATCGACTTGATCCATCCATCATGCGAACCTGTTACATGCGAGCGGACTTGTCCGCGCCATCTGATCCTGCGGCGGGCGAGGACGAACTTGATCGCGATCAATTACAGCAGGTTGCTGCCGAGTCGACAGCGTATCTTAATCAATGGCATGAATTGATCAGTCGAACTAACTGGGAAAAGGGACGTGTCATTTGTCAGTGGCGAGAAAATGTTTGTAACCTCCATCCCGAAGTAAGAGCAGTCTCGGATCGTGCCTGGAGTGAGCTAACGGGTGGTGTTTCGGCCGATCATGTTGGCAGGCTAAGGCGAACCTTTGAACGGTTCGGCGACACCTACAAAAACTATGATCGTTTGAGTTGGACGCACTTCATGGTCGCGGTCGCCTGGCCAGATGCCGAGATGTGGTTGGAAGGCGCGACGCAAAACGGCTGGACAATCGAGCAAATGCGGACCAAGCGATGGGAGACCATGGGTGGTTTGGATGCTGAGCGGCCAAGCGACCGAGATATCATTGTAAAGGAGATCGCTCCCGAAGAACTTGCCGCAGACGCAACGCATAAGCCTCTTCAGCAGGGTCAATATGATATGATCACCGGACCCATTATTGACGGGCCCGATTGGGGTGAAAGCGAAGAGGATTCATCGGCGCTAAACACTTTCGGACACCAAGCCTTTGAGAAAGTTCTCAAACAGGTTCCGGACGAATTTTCAGACGCGATTCGAAATCTTAGTGAACTGATCGCGGCCTGTCACGCGGAGAGTTGGACGAGGGTCACGCGTCGGGACGCGTTGAAATTGCTAAACTTCCTTAAAGACCAAGTTCGCAACGAGTCAACTCCGTTCTAGGAAATACGCCGGCGCGTCTCGCCGACTGTAGAAACTTATCGAACCAACCTGTTAATTGCAGACGAGCGCATTGAGTTGCAGCGATTGGAATGGTATGGTTTGCAGTTGACCGTTTAATTGATCGACGAGCAAGGCTCTTTGCGCGTGTCTTGATTGATGTGTTCGCTGCGTATTAGGCTGCCGACTGACGTAATCACAAGCCACCTCGTCGGGCTACCACGCAATTCCGTTGTGTCATTACCGTTTGGCATGAGATCGATACGATACTGAACTTTTAAGGAACAACTTACGATGGGAATCAACGCTCAACTGGAACGCAAGCTGCGGATGGGTCTGGTGGGCGGCGGACAAGGCTCGTTTATTGGACGAGTTCATTCGATCGCGGCCTGTTTGGACAATCGTGCTGAACTGGTTGCCGGAGCCCTGTCTTCCGACCCTGAAAGAGCGCGAGCTTCGGCACCGGATTATGGAATTGCTGATGATCGCGCGTATGGATCATATCAGGAACTGATCGAGGTTGAATCGGATCGAGAAGACCGAGTCGACTTTATTTCCATTGCAACGCCAAATCATACCCACTTCGAAATTGCCAAGGCTGCAGTGGAAGCGGGTTTTAACGTCGTCTGTGACAAACCCCTGACCTTTAATTTGGCGGAAGCGGAGAAATTAGCGGAGTGTGTACAACAAAGTGGTGTGGTGTTTGCGGTGTCTCACAATTACACCGGATATCCACTGGTTCGATTGGCTCGCGAGATGATTGGAGCGGGAGAACTGGGAACCATCCAGGCGGTTCGCGCATGCTATATTCAGGGTTGGCTACGAACCCGGTTGGAAGCTGACGATCAGAAACAAGCTGCTTGGCGCACCGATCCTGGTCGCAGCGGAGCTGCCGGATGCTTTGGCGACATCGCAACACATGCTTATAACCTGGCGAGATACATGACGGGTTTGATTCCCGATCAGGTCAGCGCGAACTTGCGAATTTTTGAGACGGGACGATTGCTTGATGATTATGGGACCGCTGTTATCAAGTTTGAAAAGGGTGGGTTGGGCACAATCACTGCTTCGCAAATCAGTCATGGTCGCGAAAACGATCTTGCGATTGAGATCGATGGCACGCAAGGGTCCTTGAGCTGGCGGCAGGAGAATCCAAACGAGATGATCGTGCGGCAAAATGGACGCCCGCACCAAATTTATACACGAGATCCCAACGCTCCCTATTTTTCTTCGACGGCCGCTGAAGCTTGTCGTCTTCCCAGCGGGCATCCGGAGGCTTTTTTTGAGGCATTTGCAAATATCTATACCGCCGCATTCGACAACATCATACTTCGTGCAACCGGTGAACCATTCGATCAGCTGAATTCGATTTATCCCAATGTCAACGATGGTGTGGAGGGGATGTTCTTTATCCAACAGTCGGTCCAAAGCAGCCAACAGGACGCCGCATGGCTACCACTCAAACATCGCTTGGCCCGTTGAACATCGCGTAACCAGGTGAACTTCGCGTAACCAGGTGAACGTTGCGTAATCAGATGAACGTTGCGAGCACTTTCAGGGATTCTGCTGCTTGATCGGAGCGCTGCCGGAGTCTTGATCTTAGTCTTAGTCGTAAAAAGACGTGGAAATCGAGGATGGATCGAATCGCCGGTCCATTCTTTGGCGTGGTTCCTCGACTCAAACGATCGCTTTTCGGTCGGTCGCTCGACGAGTCTAAAAATGAGCTTGTTGCCGATTCGTGCTCGGTTACGTCTTTGTGAATCGAGGGTTATCAACGCGAATTGTGGCAAGGGTTGGTTTTCTCCGAACCAGGATTGAACTACAATGACGGTCGAACTCGTTAACGGAAGCTTGGCATTTCAGGAAACAACTAATATGTGGTCGTATCTACTTGCACAGGGTGACGATATATCGCCGCAGCAACTTGCTTTGATTGCTGGTCTGATAATTCTGGTCGTCTTTGTATTGATCTGCTTCGCAGTGTTCATGTCGTACTTTCGCTGGTGGATTCAGTCGTTCTTGACACGTGCTGGCATTACTATTTTTGATCTACTGGGAATGACGTTTCGAAAAGTCAAACCGGCGGTGATTGTGCCGAGCAAAATTATGGCTGTTCAAGCTGGATTGAATGAGCCGGAAATGACCACAAAAGCATTGGAAGCGCATTACTTGGCAGGCGGCAATGTTCCGCTGGTCATTCGTGCATTGATTGCTGCAAATAAGGCGAAGACGATTAAATTGAGTTTTCGCGAGGCGACAGCCATCGACTTGGCAGGCCGTAATGTATTGGAAGCGGTGCAAACCAGTGTGTATCCGCGCGTGATCGATTGTCCCGCTCGAGGCACGTCGCGGGATACGTTGGATGCAGTTGCCAAAGACGGAATTCAATTGAAGGTCCGAGCACGAGTAACGGTTCGCTCGAATTTGCAGCAGTTGATCGGTGGAGCGACCGAGGAAACAATTATTGCTCGAGTTGGCGAGGGGATCGTCAGTGCAATCGGTTCAGCAGAAAATCATAAACGAGTTTTGGAGAATCCCGATATGATTTCCAAAACGGTTTTGGCGCGAAGGCTGGATAGTCAAACAGCATTCGAAATTGTGTCGATCGACATTGCCGATATCGACGTTGGCGACAACATCGGTGCGCGGCTTAAAGCGGATCAGGCAGAAGCGGATACTCGAGTATTTCGAGCTCGAGCCGAAGGACGGCGTGCGATGGCGGTCGCTCAAGAACAGGAGAAACAGGCTGAAATTGAAGAGAGTCGAGCACGGCTTGTGGAAGCTGAAGCTGAAGTTCCGAAAGCAATGGCGGAGAGCTTCCGTTCAGGAAAACTGGGGATTTTGGATTACTACAAATTGCGCAATGTTCAAGCAGATACCGACATGCGAAAGTCGATTGCCAATGCTGGACAATCAAATGTTGTTCATCAGGTGAGCTGACCTGCCCCAATTGAGAAAGTGGATCATGGCCCGCGATATTGAAGAATTTTTGCGTCAAGCGGCTCAACGCCGACAAGACAAGCTGCGACAGCGGCAACAGCCTCCGGCGGGGCAGCAGCCGCAACCTGTGCCGCGCCAACCCGTTCAAGCCGGCCCTCCTCCGCGGCGCCCACCGCAGCAACGACCACTGGCTCCACCCGCTCCAAATCAACCGAGACGCGACTTCCACGTGATTGAAGCTGTGGAAGCCGGCCAAGCCGTTCCGTTGCAACAACGACATCTTGAAACTCGAATCGACACTCGACAGATTTCGCAGAAAGGTGAAGCGCTTGGTCGACGCATTGAAATCGTAGGTGGTTTGGTCGACGACAGGATTCATAGCAAATTCGACCACGATCTTGGGCAGTTGAACGTTGGCGATAAGATCTCAGACGACGAAACGTTTGTTCAACAATCGGGAATATCTGCCGCCGCGCTAAGCCTGTTGCGCGCTTTTCGAAATCCGACTGAAATCCGGCAGGCCATTGTGATGTCGGAGTTGCTTAAACGACCAGAGTTCGATTGATGCAAGTATCGCCCGCTCAGACCAGGATCGGTTGGATCGGCTGCGGCGTGATGGGGCGTAGCATGTGTGGACATTTGATTCGCCATGGGTTTTCGACCACCGTGTTCAGCCGGACTCGAGCAAAAGCTGAAGGTCTGCTTGAACAGGGAGCAAACTGGGCAGCGTCCCCGGCAGAAGTTGCTGAACTTAGTGATATCGTAATCGCGATTGTTGGGTTTCCAACGGATGTTCGAGAAGTATTTCTCGGACCTGCCGGCGCGCTTTCAAGTATCCGTGAGGGGGGCGTATTGGTCGACATGACAACCAGTTTGCCGAGCCTCGCCATAGAAATATTTCACGCGGCCAAATCCCGTGGAGTGCATAGTATTGACGCTCCAGTTTCTGGGGGTGATGTCGGCGCCAAAAATGCGACATTGTCGATCATGATCGGTGGTGACGAATAAATCGTCCGACAACTTGAACCTTGCTGGGAGGCGTTGGGGAAAACGATCGTTTACCAGGGTACGGCCGGGTCTGGTCAACATACCAAAATGGTCAACCAGACCTTGATCGCCACCAACATGATCGGACTATGTGAAGCGTTGTTATATGCACAGCACGCCGGATTGAATTTGCGGACGGTCCTCGCGTCAGTGAGTAGCGGGGCGGCCGGGAGTTGGTCCCTGAGCAACCTTGGGCCCCGAATCATCGAAAATGATTTTGCCCCAGGGTTTTTGGTCGAACATTTCATCAAGGATCTGGGGATCGCTTTACACGAGGCGGAGCAGATGAATTTGTGTCTTCCCGGATTGGCGCTTGCTCGACAGCTCTATTTGGCGGTTAGGGCGCAGGGGTATGGACAAAATGGGACGCACGCGCTGCAATTGGCGCTAGCACAACTGTCGGGTGTTGAATGGCCGGATCGCCTACAAAACCGTTAAGATTCCAGAATCGTTGCGACGTGGCCGCGATTTCAAGAAATTTGCTTAAATCTCGCAAAGTTCAAATATTCGACGGGAAAAATGGAAATTGGTCAAATAAAACGAACCCCTCAGACATCTCATCGGTTAATCCAACAGTAAGGCTGAGACTTCGACATTGCCTCGTTCGTTCTCTGTCGTCTGGCAGGCTATTGACCTATGGATTCGGAGCGGTTGCGTGCAAGTCCAATTTATCCCTACTCGCATGCATGTTGGATTCGAAGGTGTTGTGGATTGGTTGAGTTAATCTTGATCGATCCTCGATCGGGACGAATCGAATATAACGTCAATATCCTGCCAGACTTTTTTGCGTCTTTAAACTCAGCGAGCTTTCTGATGGCCAATGATTTCATGGGATTGAATTCCACTGATCTAAAATGTTGTTTTGCGGTGAGTCGTCATGCTTTGATCTTAAGCCTTGTTGTCGGAATATTGATTTCGCTGTGCAATGAATCTACGGCCTGGTGTTCCACGCTGGCGAATGCCGAAAATGCACCCTTGGCCTGGCTGGATGCAACGCCAAAGGCTGATACCTCTGAAACGGAAGAGCAACCTGAAGCGAATTCAACCAGCCACAACTTGAGCTCGGTCAGTGCAACCGATCGAAGCCAGATTCTGGCGATCAGCCATCAGATCGATTTGTTCATCGAAGCGCAGTTGGCGAAGCACGATCAGCAAGCGAACCCCTTGGCGAGCGACGAGGTATTCGTACGTCGGATTTATTTGGATGCGATCGGTCGAATCCCAACTCTGAAAGAGACAACCCGGTTTCTTAATTCGAATTCTTCAAACAAGCGGGCCGAATTGATCGATGAGTTGCTCGATTCCTACGGCTACGTCAGTCATCAATACAATTATTTTGCCGATCTGTTGCGCGCCAAGTCTCGATTGCAGAATGCTGTTGCGGGCCAACCTTATATCGACTTTATTAAGGACTCGCTGGAAACGAATAAGCCGTATGATCAATTTGTCCACGAGCTGATTGCATCGGAGGGATTGCTGATCGAACGCGGAAACGGCGCCGTCGGATATTATTTGAGAGATCTAGGTATGCCCGAGGACAATATGTCCAATACCGTGCGAGTCTTTTTGGGAACCCGACTCGAGTGCGCTCAATGCCACAACCACCCGTTTGATAAATGGACACAGCGCCAGTACTTCGAAATGGTTGCGTTCACTGGAGGGATTTCTTACCGTGACCGGAGTACCTCCCAAAATCCTAATCAGGCTGCCAGGTTGATGCGCGACGGCTCTCTGAGCCCAACGGAACGCCAGGTTATTCAGCGAATGGTCCGAAATCTGCAGACTGGAGTGTCCGGGTCTGGGACCGGTCTTGCCAGATTGCCTGAAGGATTTTTGGGGGAAGATGGTGAAGAGTTTGAAATCATCAAAGCACAGATCATGTTTGGCGATCAGCCTGAAATGAATCCTCGAATTCCTCGTGAAATCACGAATGAGCGGACCCGGCAACGCCTCGGGCGACGGCAACAACAGATCCCCAATGCCCGAGAAATTGGTTCACGCGAGTTGCTTGCAAACTGGCTCGTCGATGCTGATAACCCTCGATTTGCGACCGTCATTGCGAACCGCATGTGGAAACAAACGATGGGACTCGGTTTGATCGAACCTGTCGACATTATTGAAGACAACACGATTGCCTCAAATCCGGAACTCATGGATTATTTGGCGAATTCCATGATTGCATTGGATTTCGATTTGAAGCAATTCCTGCGAGCGATTTTTAATTCACAAACTTATCAAAGCGAGGCGTTTGGCAAGGATATTAACAATCCTGCGGAGTTCTATTTTAACGGACCCGTGATGCGGCGCATGGCGGCTGAACAGATCTGGGATTCGATGTTGACGCTGGTATTTGAGGAGGTTGACCAACGTGTCGTACCGGAACTCGACCGTCAGCTCAGATTATTTGGAATCGAAGCGGCGGACATCTACGAAGTTTATGAAACATTACGTGAAATGTCGGCAGACGAAATCGTTGATTTGGCAAAAAAAGTCGCCAGTGGCGGGCGAGGTATGCGGGCCATGGGGCGACCTGCAGCCACACGTGGGGATCAGGATCGTCGAGCCCTTATCGCGCAACGCGATCGGCTTGACGTCGCGATTCGCCGCGCGAAACGCGCCAATGAACCTGGCCTGCTTGAAACTCTGGAGGAACGACGGCTGGATCTCCAAGTCGCGATCGACAAATTACCCATCCAGAATCGGGGGGCTTTCATTCGAGCTTCGGAACTTCCTTCGCCCGCACCACCAAGCCATTTCCTGCGCGAGTTCGGCCAATCGGATCGTGAAGAAATCGAAAATGCGAATAGCGAACCCTCGGTCATGCAGGTTCTTTCGTTAATGAATGGATTCGTTGAGCAGAGGATTGTCAACAGTTCAAACGCAATTGTATTGAAAAATGTTGAGCGATCAAAATCGGATCGCGAAAAAATCGATACCGTATTTCTGTCGATGCTCAATCGATATCCGACCGAGTCGGAACTGGCTGTCTGGCAGGCCGATTTGGATGCTAACCCGCGTGAGACAGTCGCGGATTTGATTTGGACATTGATCAACTCCAATGAGTTCATCTTTGTTAAATAGCCTGACGCACCACGTTCCGAACAAACCTTGACTGGAAAGAGACAATCATGAACGAAGTGAATCGAATGAAGGACGCCCTTTGCCGGCGCACATTTGTCTGTGGAGCAGCCAAATCGTTTTTGGGACTGGGTGCGATGCCGTTGCTTTCCAGCTTGGCGTATTCCGCTGAAAAATCAGGCTGGGGTCTTTCCAGGCAGGCAAAAGCCAAATCGGTGATTTACCTGTACATGAATGGCGGCATGAGTCATCTCGACACTTTTGACACCAAGCCAGGTGCCGAGACTCAGGGACCGGTCGAATCGATTAAAACCAACGCCGACGGTGTGCTGATTAGCGAATATTTTCCAAACATGGCACAACAAATGGATAAAGTTGCCGTGATTAACAGCATGTACTCGAACCAGGGTGCGCACGCTCAAGGTCGTTACTTCATGCATACCAGTTATTTCATGCGAGGAACTGTCCGGCACCCAGACCTTGGTGCCTGGAGTGCGTATCATTTGGGTAAGGTCAATCCGGGATTGCCCGCCAACGTAAAAATCGGCGGCAGCAGCGCCGGGCTGGGGGGAGGTTTTTTGGAGTCAGAGTTCGCCGCGTTGCCGATTGGTGATCCAACATCGGGATTGCAGAATAGCACGTTGCCACGAGGAATCTCAGAATCGCGTTTCGCTCGCCGTATGGACCGGGTCGAACAGATGAATCGTGAATTCACACAAAAATACGACACAAAACTTTCTCGAGCTTACACTCAGATGTACGACGAGGCGGTACGGCTGATGAAAAGCGAGGACCTTAAGGCCTTCGACCTGAATCAAGAGAACCAGGAAATGCGCGATCGATATGGAAACAATCCCTTCGGTCAAGCTTGTCTGTTGGCAAGGCGATTGGTCGAACATGGCGTGCGATTTATTGAAATCGACGATGGCGGCTGGGACTCGCATAACGAGAACTTTCAACGAGTTCAAAGCAAGAGTGCCGTGCTTGACCAAGCCATGGCGGCCTTGCTCGCAGACCTTGCCGCGCGAGGGATGCTCAACGAAACCATGGTTGTTTTGGCTACGGAATTCGGACGCACGCCGACGATCGTAGACGATCGAAATGGGCGTAACCATTATCCTCAAGCCTTCACTTGCCTGTTGGCAGGCGGCGGGTTTAAAGGAGGGATCAAACATGGAAAAACTGATGCCGAAGGTCGAGAAATTGTCGATGGCATCGTCGAGGTACCCGACTTCAATGCAACGATCGCGCATGCTCTGGGAATTCCACTGGACAAAGAAGTCTATTCGCCATCGCTGCGACCCTTCAAGGTCGCCGATCATGGCAAACCAGTCTTGTCGCTGTTTAGCTAAATGCGGGTCAATGATGAACCGGCTGAGTTACGAGCCGATTGATCAGAGAACGAGCGGTCGTTGAGTCATAGCCACACAGATCAACATTGCCATCTCGCGATGATGGAACGATCAGCTAGTTACGCGTCAGGGATTGTCCGGAAGCTGTGGCGCGAACAAATGTAGCGATGTAGCATTCTTCTGCTCAGCTCATTAACATGGTGCAGGCTTTGCGCACGGATGGAATATGCTGATCGTGATTGCGACCGATTTCGCCCAATACATCGGATCAATCCAATCTTAGAATTTGTAAAGTAGTTTTCCCGATTCAATATTGGCTTGAACGAGTCGGATAAAATTGGTTGCGATACGCGAGGGTTGTCGGTCCTTACCAATTGCAACAGCGATTTCCCGTTTGGGACCCCCTCGTTTGAAACGACGGTACTCGCGCGTTCCGCTCGTATCACAAGCAGCGCACATCTCAGGAACCAACGACACTCCTAACCCCAAATCAACTAGTTGTAGAACCGTGTTGATGTGAGTCGAGCGACAAACGATTCGTCGAGTAATACTCCATTGCGAGCAAAATGACTCGATTTGATCTCCCAGACAATGCATTTTGATGAAGCACGATTGATGAGCTATGTGGATTCGCACCTGTATCGAGTTGGCAACAACTTCCATCAACTCCCAGTGAATCGACCGAAGAGTCCTGTGATGAGCTACCAGCGCGACGGGATGATGGCGACAGCGGCTGATTATGGGGGCCGGAAGAACTGCTGGCCGAACACGATTGAGGGAGTTCCTCAGCCAGCTACACAATTCAAAGATCCTTCCTGGAGTCTTGGCGAGGTCATTGTCGACCGGTATGATTCGACCGTCGATCATGATAATTATACGCAAGCTGGCAATCTCTACCGGTTATTTGACGACGCTCAAAAGGATCGGTTGACGACTCGAATCGCCGGTGTATTGGGGCAAGCTCGTAAGGAGGTGCAGATGTTGCAAGTATGCCATTTCTCACGCGCCGACGAAGACTATGGTCGCCGAGTTGCCGAAAAGCTGGGGATCGATCTCAATAACGCCTTTTCTGGTGCTCAAGCCGAGTTGCAAAACGTCTAATTGCCGCCATTGCAATTAGAGTATAATTATTGACGGAATTAGGTATCTGCGGAGAGTGACAACGTGACTCCTTGCGACACCGATTTCGTTTTCGATGAATGTAACTTGCTGCGCCAATTTCCGTTTGATTAGGAATTTTGTCTGAGCTTGGCATTTAAATTCAGCAAGTACGATTCTGAACTGCCAGTTGTGAGCCATGAATAAACAGTTACCCGTTCAACGAGTCGTCGAATCGACGCCGACCATAACAACAGCGTCCGCAGACGTTTCCGAGCCTGGTTGGCTCGATTTGTTCCGTCGCTTTGTGTTGGCATCCACCGGAATTTTGTGCGTTGCGTTGGGCGCACTGGGGGTGATATTACCTGGTTTGCCGACGACGATTTTTCTTTTGGCGGCTTGCTACCTGTTTACCCGCAGCTTTCCAAAACTCGAACGGATTCTGGTTCGCAACCGATTTTTCGCCGCATTTCATCGGTATCTCGATGGTTCTGTCGAAATGCCACTTCGAGCGAAAATCTTTACTTTGCTAATCATGTGGTCATTCATCACGGTGAGCACCTTGGCATTGTGGTATCGCGAAGAAATCCCCCGATTTGTAGCACTGTTGGTACCGGCAGCCGGATTGGTGGGCACCTTTTTTATTCTGCAATACGGTAAAAAGTCGGTGAAATCAAGATCTCAATCGTCGATGGACAGGTCGCAGACATGAGTTCTCTTCGATGCGGTGGCATTCTCAGCATGAGTCATATTTTGCGCCGGCTCAGGTAGTGGTCGATTTGGAAATGAACGCCGTTTGGGAAAGGTTCGGTTTCCCGCCAGCTTTTACCTTTCCATTTTTCATTGGCCAGCCATTAGTGAAATTTAGTGGCTGCGAATTTTCCAACAACGCAAATTGTACACAATGCCATTGCCACAAAGTTCTTTTTTCGCCATCTTACAAATTGGAATCTGGGGCGGGGTTCACATGGGATTGGCGACTTGGGATGCGTTCCAAAATTAGCCTCGCCGCCATTCGATGTATTTGTCGTTGAACTTGGACCCGTCGTCTGCCTGATCGAATACCCGTTCTCATCATTGCAAGTAAAATCGTCGATCGCAAACACCCACTATTGACGCCTCTCCCGTAGACGCAACTTGAAAACCACCTCCGCTCGAAACGTTCGCCGCGACCTCACCCGAAGCACCTATGAGGGGAGTTGCTATAGTTTGATGGTTGGCCTCAGCGAGACTTATTTCGCGGCGTTTTTTGTTGCGGCCGGGCTGAGTGAAATGGGCATTGGGATGCTGGCGACTCTTCCCTATTTAATTGGGAGTGGTTTGCAGTTGTTTACGCCATTGGGCGTGCGCCTCGTGGGATCGTATCGGCTTTGGACGGCAGGAACGGCTGCTCTACAGAGTTTTAGCCTGCTCATGTTGGCCGGCTTGACATGGATAGGTCAAGTAAACTTTTTGACATTACTGGCTATCGTTTCGATTTACTGGGCGAGCGGTCTGGCGACCGGGCCTGCCTGGACAACCTGGATCGAATTTGTCGTCCCGAGGCGTATTCGAGCCCGGTATTTCTCTGTTCGAATGAGAATTTGCCAACTGTGCCTGCTGGTCTCGATCGCGGTCGCCGGATTTCTGCTCAGGTCGTCGTCATATCAGGACCAGCAAATATTGATTTTTGTTGCGATGTTTGCCGTTGCGGGCATTTTACGACTGTTGTCGTGCAATGCGTTGCGACTACAGATCGAAAAGCGACAGTGGTTGGAAGTTAATATCGAAAATGCCCTGCGAGCTAAAACGAGTCCGGACGTAGGAAGGTTGATCCAGACGACGTTGCCATTTTTTGCGGCGATGCAGTTTGCCGTTTATATTTCCGGCCCTTATTTTGCCCCCTTCATGCTAAAAACTCTCGGTATGGGATACATGCAGTACATGATTCTGATTCTGCTGGGATATTTTGGGCGAGTACTAACGCTCGCGGCTGCTGGTCGATTCGCCAATCGGTTTGGTCCCGTCAAGTTGATGTTAATCGGGGCGATTGGAATTGTTCCGATGTCAGCATTATGGTTGTTTCATCCTTCCGTTTTGATCCTTTGCGTCGTTCAATGCCTGAGCGGCGTTGCTTGGGGATGTTATGAATTGGCGATGTCGTTGGTCTTCATCGAGCGCATTCCAGCACACCACCGAATTCGGGTTCTGACATGGTTTAACGTCTTCAATGGCATTGCCATGGTCGGCGGGTCGCTGCTGGGTGGATGGATGCTTCTACAGTTCGGAGCTTCCGTTCAAGCTTTCATGTTCCTTTTTGTCCTTTCAGGCATTTTTAGAATGGTCGCTCTGCTGTGGTTTCCCTATTCGATGTTAAAAGAAGAACCCGCAACCGCAGGTCTCGGAGTTGGACAACCTTGGAGTATCTCCCCCCCATTGCTGAATGGGCGATCAATCGTGCGACCGTTCTTCATACCTCATCGAGAATCGGGCTTGAGTCCGTTGACAAACGAATCGATGGAATTCACCGGGGAACATGAATTGGCACCTCCAGAAGGGAATCGATCAACATTAACCGAGAACCAACCACAACGACCACAGCCTATCAGCGACGAGGCTGCAACCGCAGTTTCGGACGCCACAATCGCCCCCGCCGCCTAATTGTATTGCTGGACAGCTTGTTAATCGATCAAATCACGCACTCACGAATTGGCCGTTGGCAAGGTACCGGTGATCGGCCGGCTCATGCAGGGTCGCATTGATGCCCTGACTTCACCAGGTTGCGTGTTGGCAGGTGACATCAATAAAAACAATGCACCTGAATCGAATATCGATTTGGCAATTTGATGGTTGAAAACCAGGGGAGTTGGAACTCATCGCCATCGCGTCAACGGAATCTCAGGTATACTCGCGGACGCGGCGGGCGATGGCTGAGCCAAGCGCATCCCTGACTGATTCGATACTGATCCGGTCAAAGACCTGTTGAAAGAATCCGGTGACGATTAAACGAATCGCCTCCTTACGAGTAAACCCGCGAGCCTGAGCGTAGAAGACTAATTCTTCATCGACTTTGCCACTGGTGCTTCCATGAGTACACCGTACGTCATCGGCTTCGATTTCGAGTCCAGGAATCGAATCGGCGCGTGCCTTTGAAGACATCAGCAGGTTGTCATTGCGTTGATAGCCGTCAGTCCGCTGGGCCACCTTGTCGACTTTAATCATGCCTCGCCAAACGGTACGTGAGGCATCTTGTAATGCGGTCTTGTATAGAAAATCGCTGGTGCAACAGGGAGCCTGATGATGTTGAAGGGTGTGATAGGACAGATGCTGTTTATTCTCAGTAAACATCACGCCGTTGACCTGAGAACTCGCGCCTTCACCGATCAGCGCGACATGTTGATTGATTTTTGACAATCTGGAGCCCAATGCACCGACGGTCCATTGAATTGATCCGTCTTTGTCAACCAATGCTTTTTGATGCCCAAAGTGCCACACGCCCTGTCCCCAATCCTGCAAGTTCACAAAGCGCAAGTGGGCATTCGAACCGACCATGATTTCGATCGCCCCGCAATGAAATCCGGCAGCTTGTTCCGATGCACTCTTCAATTCAGTCAACAACGTCGCCTCAGCACCGTCTTCCAAGATGACCAATACATGACTTAGATCGGAACCTCCGTCCGACATTTGGGCGATCGAATGCAAGGGTTGATCGATCACAACGCCAGGCGGAACATACAGTACGGTGCCGGACGACCAAAACGCCGAGTGCAACGCGGCGAATTTATCGATATGCGGATTCAGCACTTGGCTCAATAAGTATTGTTGGAGTTGTTCGCTGTGTTCGTTGACCATTTGATCAAGCGGACCAAATATTACCCCCTGCGAGGCTAATTGTGGATCGAGGTCAAATCCATGTCCGATCCCGTCACAGGAGGTCGCGTGACCGGCGAGTTCAACGCCTTCGGAGAGTAAAGGCTGGAGTTTCAATGCCGTCGAGTCAGCGCCCAACGAGAACTTTTGCAGGTTGAAAATCCGGATATCGGTTCGCATCCATTCTTCATCCTTTTGGCTTGGCCACGGCAGATCTTTGAATGCCGTCCAAGCCTGTTGCCGAAATTTTCGAAGCCACGCGGGTTCACTACGGCTTTCCAGAAAGTCTTTAAATCCTTGATCAGTGAAAGCAAATTGGGATGTCGTCGTATGCGTTGTCATGGAATGTGAATTGAAAACGTTGCCGCTGTTGCGGCAATAATATTTGTTGAGGTAAAAACTATAAAACAACTGGAACCCTGGCGTCTTGGTCGGGCCTTCACCCACCAATTGCACGAGTAACTGTGAAGGAACCGCGAAAAAGCCCCCAACCTGTCGTTGGTCTATCTGCCGACAGGTGGAAGCCGGTTTGCGCTAGCGAACAAACCAATTGGTGATCGGTTGACGGTTAACCAACCGAACCCTCCATCTGCAATTGGATCAACCGATTGAGTTCGACCGCATATTCCATCGGCAACTCTTTGACCAACGGCTCGATGAATCCGTTTACAATCATGGTGCTTGCCTCGGTTTCGCTCAAGCCGCGACTCATCAAATAGAACAGCTGCTCTTCGCCAATTCTTGAGACGCTCGCCTCGTGACCGACCGAAACGTCTTGCTCCATGATTTCAATGTACGGATACGTATCGCTACGACTTTCGGGATCCAAAATCAGGGCATCGCAGACAACGTTACATTTCGAGTTAACGGCCCCCTTCTCAACACGGGCCAATCCACGATAACTGCTGCGACCGCCATTTTTGGAAATCGACTTTGAAATAATCTGTCCGGTCGTATTCGGGGCGACATGCACTAACTTCGCTCCGGCATCCTGATGTTGACCTGAACTGGCGAATGCGATCGAGAGAATCTCACCTCGAGCTCCGGGCTCCATCATGTACACGGCGGGATACTTCATGGTGAGTCGGCTCCCCAGATTTCCGTCGACCCATTCCATCACTGCGTCTTGATAGGCAAAAGCTCGTTTGGTTACCAGGTTGTAAATATTGTTTGCCCAATTCTGAATCGTGGTGTATCGACACCGGGCATTCTTTTTGACGATTACCTCGACGACCGCCGAATGCAACGATTCGCTTGTATACATAGGTGCGGTACAACCTTCGACGTAATGGACCTGTGCCCCTTCGTCGACGATGATCAGCGTTCGCTCAAACTGCCCCATGCTCTCTTCATTAATTCGAAAATAGGCCTGCAAGGGGAATTCAATCTTAACCCCTGGCGGAACGTAGATAAATGAACCCCCGGACCATACGGCTGAATTCAATGCCGCAAATTTATTATCGAGTGACGGGATCACCGTTCCAAAATATTGCCGCAACAAATCCGAATGTTCTCGAACCGCCGTATCCGTATCGGTAAAGATGACACCCTTTTTGGCCAGGTCTTCCTGAAGCGACCCGTAAATCACTTCGCTTTCAAACTGAGCCTTGACACCAGCCAGATATTTTCGTTCAGCTTGGGGAATCCCTAACTTTTCGAAGGTATCCTTAATCTCCTGGGGTACCTCATCCCAGGTTTTGCCCTGTTCGTTGGTCGGCTTCAGATAGTAGAAGATATCCTGAAAATCGAGATCGATAGCCCCCCCCCAGCGGGGTGTCGGTTTCGATTCAAAAATCCTCAGTGCTTCCAACCGAAAGTCGAGCATCCATTTGGGCTCATTCTTGATTTCGGAAATTCCTCGCACAATCTCTTCGTCCAAGCCCTTGCGCGCCTTGAACACCGATTTTGTTTCTGTCCGAAAATTGTACTTGTTGATTTCGGTTTTTTTGAGTTCATTCGTTTCAGAAATATCGATCGACATATATTTACTACGGTGCACGTGATCCAGGGACCAAAAGTTAATTGGCCACGATCGTTCGTTTACCGGCTCCTTTCATGAGTGATGTATGACAATTGAAAAGTGGAGTTCATGCGCTTTTCAGTTCGTAGTTGGCCCAGTTATGTTTCAGCCACAGTTAAACAGCGACATTTGCCACCTCTTCGACTTGAGCGTCGTTTACCTTGGCTGCTTCGGGATACTGCTTGCGAATTCGCTCGTAACCTTCACTGTGCAATTCAATAGCGAGCTCTTTGCCGCCAG